>CAKULG010000019.1 GCA_934667105.1 uncultured Clostridia bacterium | reverse complement strand
GGCAAGGAAGAAACGCTGGCTACGGGCGTGACGCTGCAGCCTGAAGAAAGCAAGGAATACAGCTTCGAGCATATCGTGACCGAGGCGGATATCCTGGCTGGCAAGGTTGTAAACGAAGCGACGGCGAAGGGCAAGAGCCCCGACCCCGAGAAGCCCGACGCGCCTGTTGATCCTGGCAAGACGGAGGACGATCCCGAACCGAAGAACGGTCATCTGACGGTGACGAAGGAAACGACCAGCGCGCCGAAGAACGGCGAGACCTATGCGCTGGGCGAGAAGATCACCTACAAGATCGTCGTGAAGAACGACGGGAACCTGACCATCACGGAGATCGAGGTCAAGGATACGCTGAACGGCAAGGAAGAAACGCTGGCTACGGGCGTGACGCTGCAGCCTGAAGAAAGCAAGGAATACAGCTTCGAGCATATCGTAACCGAGGCGGATATCCTGGCTGGCAAGGTTGTAAACGAAGCGACGGCGAAGGGCAAGAGCCCTGACTCCGAGAAGCCCGACGCGCCTGTTGATCCTGGCAAGACGGAGGACGATCCCGACGAAACGCGCGCGGTTCTGGACATCGATAAGAAGGTCAAGGGCCAGGATGCGGATCAGGATGGTATCTACCGCTATGGCGAAACCGCTCAATACGCGCTTGTTATCAGCAACCTGGGCAATGTGACCCTGCGGAACGTGACCGCGACGGATGCTGTTGCCGGCGTTGAAATGCGCGAGGGCGCGGGCTATCAGCTGGTGAACGGCGAGGCGGTCATCGGGGAGCTTAAGCCCAGCGAAAGCGTGACGGTGAACGTGGCCTATCCCATCCAGCGCGGCGATATTCAGGAGAAGGTTTCCACCTTCACGAATACCGCGCAGGTGAACGGCGAAGCCACCGTGCGCAAGGACGGCAAGACCGAAACGGTGCGCCTGAGCGATACGGACAGTGAAACCGTGCAGATCGACCGCAAGTATCAGTACACGGTGCAGCATTACACCCGCAGCCTGGACGGCACCTGGCAGCACCAGGTGAAGGACGATACCTTCAATAAGGGCATTGCAGGCGACGCGGCGCAGTACGCGGAGAACGCTTACACGGGCTTTGAATTCCGGCCGGAGCTGAGCGAGAATCTCGATGCGAAGATCCCCACCGACGATTCGCTGATCGTGAAGCTGTACTATACGCGCAAGACCTATTCCTACACTGTGGAGCACTACCTGCAGGGCTACACCAAGGGTTACTACGAGCTGAAGGAGACGGAGCAGCTTCAGGGCGAATATGGCGCCAAAGCCACGTTTGCGCCCAAGGACTTCGTGGGCTTCAACTTCGACGCGACCATGACGGTGAACGGCGACGCGGTTGTGCCCGCCAACAACGAGCTGGTTATCAAGCTGTATTACACCCGCAGGACGGATCTGACCTACCGGATTGAATACAGGCTGGACAGCGCCAAGGGCGAAGAACTGCATTATCCCAAGACGGTAGAAAACGCCATGTTCTACCAGACCTACCTGGAGCATCCTGTGGAAATTCCTGGCTACGTGTGCGAAGAGGATACCTACAAGATGGTGGTTACCACCAATCCCGATCTGAATGTGCACGTGTTCATCTATCACAAGGTGGGCCAGGACAGCCCGCAGGGCGAAGGCGCGGTTTCCATGAACGTGGGTCACTGCTTCGAGTAAGCGCCAATGAAAATCAAATCCCCTCGTTCCCGGCCCATTTTCGGGCCGGGGACGGAGAGGGAATGAAGGAGGAAAGCCTATGAAACGCCTGCTTGCTCTGTTGATGTGCCTGATGCTGGTGTTATCGGGCGCGGCGCTTGCGGAAGAAGCGAGCGAGGACACGCTGGTTGTCGGCTCCACCACGCGCATGAGCGGCGATTTCTTCGCCGGCTTGTGGAGCGCGAATACGGCGGATATGGATATGCGCGCTCTGCTGCACGATGCGAGCACCGTTGCCATCATGAAGGACGGCAACTACAACGTGAACCCGGCGGTTGTCTCCGGCAAGGAGATTTATACAGACGGCGTGACCGACGACAGCACAACCTATACCTTCACGCTGCGCGACGGCCTGAAATACAGCGATGGAAGCGCCATCACGGCTAAGGACTATGTGTTCTCCGTGCTGCTGCTCTCCGCGCCGCAGATGCAGGAAATCGGCGGCAATAACATGACCTACGCCCATTTGAGCGGCTGGAAGGAATATACAGAGGGGCAGCCCTTCAGCGGCGTTCGCCTGCTTTCGGAAAATTCCTTCTCGCTGACCATTGCGGGCAACAAACGGCCCTACTACTACGAGCTTTCGCTGGTGAACGTCACCCCGTATCCGGCGGCGGTGATCGCCCCCGGCTGCGATGTGGCGGACGACGGCCAGGGCGCGTATCTGACCCAGCCGCTGACGGCGGCGGGCCTGCGGGATACGCTGCTGAACGCGGAAACAGGCTATGTGTCCCATCCCTCCGTGGTAAGCGGCCCCTACCGGCTGGTGAGCTACGACGCGGCGAGCGCCGTTGCGGAACTGGAAATCAACGAAAACTACATGGGCAATTACGAAGGGCAGAAGCCTTCCATCCAGAAGCTTCGCTTTCAGTGCGTGAAGAACGCCGAAATGATTTCCCAGCTGGAAAGCGGCGAGATCGGCCTGGTGAACAAGGTCAGCAGCGGCGCGGCCATTGAAGCGGGCAAGGCGGCGGGCCTTGAGAGCACGGCCTACGCCCGCAACGGCCTGAGCTATCTGGCCTTTGCCTGCGAAAGCGGCGTGGGTGCGAATCAGGCCCTGCGCCAGGCGGTGGCCTATTGCATCGACGTGCAGGCCCTGTGCGATGAATTCCTCCAGGGGAACGGCGCGCCTGTGTACGGCTACTATGGAAACGGCCAGTGGATGGCCGCCCAGCAGCAGGACGCTTTGAAGCAGCTGAACGTTTACGGCAAGGATCTGGAAAAGGCCCGCGCGCTGATTCAGCAGGCCGGATACGCGGCGGACAGCAACGGCAAATTCGTGAACCTGAGCTTTAAGCTGGCCGTGCCTGCGGAGAATGCCGCGGCGCAAGCGCTGATTGCGCAATTGCAGGAAAGCTTTGATTCCCTGGGCGTTGGCCTGGAAGTGACGGAACTGCCCATGGACGAGCTGCTCAAGCACCTCTACCGGCAGACGGAGCGCACCTACGATATGTTCTTCCTGGGTTCCAACTTCGATTACATTTTCGACCCGTATTACACCTTCCATACGGACGACGCTTACCAGGGCGTGGGGAACTTCACCGGCCTGAAGGATACGCGGCTCATGGCGCTGGCCCAGAACCTGCGCGAAACGCCCCAGGGACGGCAGGATCTGTATAAGAAGCGTTGGCTGGAATTCCAGCAGTACTGGGTGGAAGCGCTGCCCATGGTGCCGCTCTATTCCAACACCTATGTGGATTTCTATCGCGCGGATCTGGCGGGATATGATATCGCTTCGCATTCCACCTGGGCCCATGCGATCGTATACGCTTCCCTGACGAAATAAACGGTAACAAAAAAGGCTTCTGCTGCGGGCGGTTCCTTCCGGATGGAAGAAGCGCCGCATCGGCAGGAGCCTTTTTTGATTGCGCAAATGATTGCAAGGGGCTTACAAACCCGGCGCGGCTAAATGCCCGCGTTTTTCCGAATTTCCCGGGGCGTTTTCCCGGTTTGCTGGGCGAGAATCTTGCGAAAATACGAAGTGGAGCTAAAGCCCAGCTGGGCGCTGATCGATTCTACGGACGCATCGGTGGCGCAGAGAAGATCCACCGCCTTTTCCGCCAGAAGCTTATGCTTCATGGCCACCGGCGTTAGGCCCAGCACCTCCTGAAACGCATTGTACAGGCTGGATTCGCTTATACCGCACAGGGCGGCCAATTCCGGCGCGGAAAGGCCGGGCTGTTCCGTCATGGCGCGAACGGCGCGATCCACAGCGGTGTGGCGGGGAGAAAGGGGCTGGGCCGTCATCTGCCGCAGGCACGCGCTGAAAAGCAGAAGAAACCGGCCGATATTTTCACAGGAGGAGGACTTGTTATCCATCAGGGGCGCGTGCAGCGCACGGATTTCGTCATTGGCGGGGATGATTTGCAGGGGGTAGGTTAAATGCCTGTTCTCGGGGTAGCATTGAAAGCCGAAGGAATCAAAACAAATTACGGGCGCGCCATACCAATAGGATTGATAGCGGCAGAAGCGCGGAATATAAAAGTAATCCCCGGCCTGAAGGGTGAGCGTGTTTTTTTCCCCCTCCAGGCGGGCATGGCCCTCCTTTAGATAGCCCACATAATGCACGGCCGTGCCCATGCGCATGTCGGCGTGATGGTATTGCGCACAGGTAATTTGCCGGAAAATGAAGCTCTGGAAAAACGAAGCGTCGTTCACCGCCCGGGCCTCCATTTTGCAACACGATACAGAATATTACCTCTTTCTTGCAGTATAGCATATTGCGCAGAGCGCGTCAAGCAGATAAAATATAGAAAATTACTTCTGTATCACAGGAGGGAAATACCGTGAAAAGAATCAAAATCGCGCAGATCGGCACGGGCCACGATCACGCCGCCGTAACCTTCAGCAGCTTGCTGCGGCTGCCTCAGGATTTTCAGGTGGTGGGTGTGGCGGAATGCAACCCGGAGCGGATGAGCGCCCTGGAGCAAGCGCCCTACGCCCATACGCCCCATTACACCGTGGAGGAGCTGCTGGCGATGGAGGATTTGGAGGCCGTTGCCGTGGAAACCGACGAAGAATTGGCCACGGCCATCGCGCAGCGATTCGCCGACCGGGGAAAGGCGATTCATCTGGATAAGCCCGGTTCCGCGGGCGTTTCCAGCTTCACCCGGCTGATTGAAACGGCGCGGGCGCAGCGGCTGCCGTTCCAGATGGGGTATATGTATCGCTATAATCCGCTGGTAAAGCGGGTGTTGAACCAGGCGAAGGCGGGCGTTCTGGGGGAAATTTATTCCGTCGAGGCGCAGATGAGCGTTCGCCATACGCCGGAAAAGCGGCGCTGGCTGGAAAAATATCAGGGCGGCATGTTCTATTTCTTGGGCTGCCATTTGGTGGATTTGGTGCTGCAATTGCAGGGCGAGCCGGAGCAGGTGATCCCCCTGAACACCCGAACAGGCATGGATGGCACAAACGCCGAGGATTTGGGCGTGGTGATTTTCAAGTATCCCCGAGGCGTATCCTATATCAAAAGCTGCGCTTCCGAGTTCGGCGGCTTTTGCCGGCGGCAGCTGGTGGTGTGCGGCGCCAAGGGCACGGTGGAGATCAAGCCGCTGGAAATTAGCGAATCCCGGCCTTATGCGATCTCGGGCGTTCGCACGCTGGCGGTGGCGAATTATGAGGACACGGAAACCGACGCCTGGCGGGATTGCGCCGATCGGTGGGATTCGGGCGTGGTGGACCGTTACGACGGCATGATGCACGATTTCGCCCGCATCATTCGCGGCGAGATAGAAAACCCCTACACCCTGGATTACGAGCTGAAGCTTTTTAAGCTGCTGATGCGCTGCTGCGGCGTGGAGGAATGAAATAAAGCGAGGGAACCGCTCCCCAGAGCGGTTCCCTCGCACTTTTTGAAACATAACATTTTTCTTTTTGCTTCCTTTGCGGCGTTCGTTATTTGAGCCGCCAAATTTTTTCGTTATATTCCCGGATGGTGCGATCTGAGGAGAAGACGCCGGAGCAGGCGGTGTTGGTGATCGCCATGCGCAGCCATTTGCTCTGGTTTTGATAATCCGCGTCCACCCGGCGCTGGGCCATGGAATAGGAGCCGAAATCCTTCAGCACGAAATAGGGATCGGAGAACAGCAGGTTGTGGTAAATATCCTGGAGCGTGGCCGGGTTATCGGGGAAGAGCGTGCCGTCGATAATCTGGGTCAGCGCCCGGCGCAGCTCGGCGTTGTTTTCGTAAATGTGCATGGGCATATAGCTGCCCTCGCGGTAGAGCGAATCCACCGTTTCCGCCCGCATGCCGAAGATATAGATGTTATCCGGCCCCGCCTGATCGTAGATCTCCACGTTCGCGCCGTCCATGGTGCCCATGGTGACGGCGCCGTTCATCATGAATTTCATGTTCCCGGTGCCGCTGGCCTCCTTTCCGGCGGTGGAAAGCTGTTCGGAGAGATCGGCGGCGGGCATCAGCGCCTCCGCACCGGATACATCGTAATTTTCCAGGAAAACAACCCGCAGAAATTTCTTCGCCCGGGGCGTGCGGTCAATCAGCTTGCTGATGGCGATAATCAGGCGAATGATCTGCTTGGCCATATAGTAGCCCGGGCTCGCCTTCGCCCCAAAGATAAAGACGCGGGGGGTCATGGTGAAATTCGCGTCGTCCATGATGCGGTTGTACAGCACCAGGATGTGCAGCGCGTTGAGCAGCTGGCGCTTATATTCGTGCAGGCGCTTGGCCTGAACGTCGAAAAGAAAATCGGGGTCCACGCTCATTTTCTGGCGCTGCATCAGGAAATCGGAAAACAGCGCCTTATTGGCGCGCTTGACGGCGGCAAAGCGGGCCTGGAACACGGGGTCGTCCCGATAGGGCAGCAGCTCACGCAGGCGTTCAGGCTCCTTCACCCAGGAATCGCCGATGGTATCATACAGCAGATCCCGCAGCCCCGCGTTGCAGGCCATCAGCCAGCGGCGATGGGTGATGCCGTTGGTAATGGCGCTGAATTTCTCCGGGGTGAATTCGTAATAATCCCGGAAGGTATCCTTTTTCAGAATTTCGCCGTGCAGCTGGCTCACGCCGTTGACGGAATAGCTCATGGAAACGCACAGGTTCGCCATGTGCACCATGTCGTAGGCGGTGATGGCCATTTTGGCGATGCGGGGATCGCAGCCGTTATGATAATGATCCGCCAGGCGGGCGCAGACGCGGCGGTTAATTTCCTGAAGAATCATATAGATGCGGGGCAGCAGGCTGCGCATCATGCTTTCGGGCCAGCGCTCCAGGGCCTCGCTCATGACGGTGTGGTTGGTATAGGCCATGGTATGCTGCACGATATAGGAGGCCTCGTCCCAGCCCAGGCCCTCTTCGTCGATGAGCAGGCGCATCATTTCGGGAATGGCCAGGCCGGGGTGGGTATCGTTGATATGGACGGTCATCTTTTCAGGCAGCAGCGCAAAATTATTGCCGAAGCGGCGTTTAAAATCCTTCAGCGCATATTGCAGCGTGGCGCTGGTGAAGAAATAATGCTGCTTCAGCCGCAGTTCCTTGCCCTCCAGATGGTTATCCTCGGGATAGAGCACCTTGCTGATAACGGTGGCCAGCTCCTGTTCCTGCATGGCCTTGGAATAATTGCCGCTGTTGAAGGAGGCAAGATCCAGCGCCTTGGGGGAATGGGCGCGCCACATGCGCAGCGTGTTCACCGTTTCGCAGTCGTAGCCCGCCACCGGCATATCATAGGGCACGGCCTCCACGGTGTGGTAATCCTTCAGGGTGAAGATTCGGCGGCCGTTTACTTCGCTTTCCTCCACATAGCCGCCGTAATGCACCTCGCAGGTATCCTCCATGGCGGGGAATTCCCACACGTTGCCGTTTTCCAGCCAGTTATCGGGCACCTCGATCTGTTGCCCTTCCAGAATGCGCTGGCGGAAAAGGCCGTATTCATAGCGAATGGTGCAGCCCATGGCGGGCAGGGAAAGGGAGGCCAGGCTGTCCATAAAGCAGGCGGCCAGGCGGCCCAGGCCGCCGTTGCCCAGGCCGGGCTCCGGCTCCTCCCGGCAGATTTCGCGCCAATTCAGCCCTAATTCCTCCATGGCCTGGCAGTATTCCTCCGTGCTGCACAGATTCAGGATGTTGCAATGCAGGCTGCGGCCCGTTAAAAATTCCACCGACAGATAATATAGCCGTTTCCCGGCGTAGCTTTTATCCTTTTCTCGGTAGGCCATCCATTTTTGCATAATCTGATCCCGCACGGTGGACGCGACGGCATAATAAATCTGCTGCTCGGTTGCGTCCGCCAGGGTGCGGCCGTTATAGCGCTGTAATTTTCCCAGGATGGAGCGTTTGATGGATTCTTTGTCAAACTGGGTGGTGGGCATAAGCATTCCTCCATTTTAAATGGGCTGTCGCCGGGGAAGAGGAGCAGGAAGTCAGAAGACGCGCCTCCTCTGAACCGCCGCGTGATTGTCGGCATAACGCGTAACAGCGTCCCGGCGACCTGGAAAATGCCAAAGCATTTTCATAATCACCATTATACCATAAAACGCAACAAGCTGTGAAGCGAATTTTCCGGCCTGGCCAAGCCGGGCGGTGTTGAGCTATAATACATAGGTAACACGGAAGCAAAGAAAAAAGAGAACTCATGTGGTAAGATAGCAGTGCCAACAAACCAGCCACCACAGAGGAGTTCTCCATGGACAGAATAACACAGGAAGCGTACTATCGTCAACGGGTATTGAAATATGCGGCGAAGCACGGGGTAACGAAGGCGGCAGAGCGGTACAGGCTGAGCCGCAAGACGGTTCACAAGTGGAAGGGGCGATATGACGGCACGATTGAGTCGCTGAAGAATCGAAGCCGTGCGCCGCTGCACTCGCCCTTGAAGCAAAGCGACTGGGAAATCCAGCTGGTGCAGCGATACGCAAAAAAGTATCCGCGCGACCTGCTGCTGGGCTATGAAAAGGCGCAGAAGCGCGGCTACGTCAGGAGCTACGGCTGCTTCAAGCGAACGGCCTCGAAGCTCAAGCCGCCCGAGAAGAAGAAGCGCACCCGGCAGAACAAGCCGTATGAACGCGCGGCATATCCTGGTCAGAAGCTCCAGGTGGACGTGAAATTCGTCCCGTCCGCCAGCACCGGACGGATGAGCTGCGCTTCTACCGGCACATGCGGATGTACAGCCTGGAGGACGGCAGGAAGCAGCTGGCGGTATACCAGCGGCAATCCAACGACCACATCATGACGTGCCTGGGCATGCAGTCGCCCAACCAGGTGCTGGCAAAATACGCCGGCGTCATGTGGTAAAGCCTGCGGGCACAGGCGCGCAGCAAGATAAAGTATCCAAGGCTGTTCGGCATGCCTTGCCGAACAGCCCCCTCCCATTGTACTTCTTTCTTACCACAGTCAAGGTCAGGTCGTATTTGCTTCGCAAATCTCCACCTTTCCCTTGACTGCGCTCTTTGGGCTTTGTGTAACCTATGTTTGACGCTTCTACATCTTTTTAAAAAAAATAATGAGAACCCCCTTGACAAAGCGTGGATGTGTGATAAAATACAATTGAAGGTCAAAGAAAGTCAATTCTTTCTCCTTCCAAACAAATTGATTTTTACCCGAAATGAGGGATGACCTATGTCCAATCAGCAATACACGCAAAAATCCATGGAAGCGATTCAGAACGCCCAGCGCTTGGCCTCCGAGCGGGGCCACCAGCAATTGGAGCAGGCGCATCTGCTGCTTTCGCTGCTGGAAATGCCGGAAGGCCTGATTCCTCAGCTTCTCACCCGGATGAACGGCTCTGCGGACGCGCTCCGGCAAGGCGCGGAGGCGGCGCTGCAAAAGCTGCCCCAGGTGCGGGGCATGGCCCGGGAGGAAGGCAAGGTTTATGTTTCCGCCGCGCTGGATAAGGCGCTGCGAACCGCCGCCGACGAGGCCGCACGGATGAAGGATGAATACATCTCGGTGGAGCATCTGTTCCTGGCCTTGATTAAAGAGGCCGATTCCACCCTATCGCCTCTTTTCCGGCAGCAGCAAATCACCGAGGCCGCGTTCCTGCAGGCGCTTTCCGCCGTGCGCGGGGCGGCCCGGGTCACCAGCGATAACCCGGAGGATACTTACGACGCGCTGGCGAAATACGGCACCGATCTGGTGGACCTGGCCCGGAAGGGCAAGCTGGATCCCGTGATTGGGCGCGACAGCGAAATTCGCGACGTGATCCGCATCCTTAGCCGCAAAACAAAGAATAACCCCGTCCTCATCGGCGAGCCTGGCGTGGGCAAAACCGCCATTGCGGAAGGCCTGGCCCTGCGCATCGTCCGGGGCGACGTGCCCGATTCGCTGAAGGATCGCTCCGTTTTCTCCCTGGATATGGGCGCGCTGATTGCGGGCGCGAAGTTCCGCGGCGAATTTGAGGAGCGGCTCAAGGCCGTGCTGGCCGAAATTAAAAAGAGCGAAGGCAAAACGCTGCTCTTTATCGACGAATTGCACACCATTGTGGGCGCGGGCAAAACCGAAGGCTCCATGGACGCGGGCAACCTGCTCAAGCCCATGCTGGCCCGGGGCGAGTTGCACTGCATCGGCGCCACCACCCTGGACGAATACAGAAAATATGTGGAGAAGGACGCCGCCCTGGAGCGCCGCTTTCAGCCCGTTATGGTGAACGAGCCCACGGTGGAGGATACCATCTCCATCCTGCGCGGCCTGAAGGAGCGCTATGAAGTATTCCACGGCGTGAAAATTCAGGACGGCGCGCTCATCGCCGCCGCCACCCTCTCCAACCGCTATATCACCGATCGCTTCCTGCCGGATAAGGCCATCGACCTGGTGGACGAAGCCTGCGCCATGATCCGCACGGAAATGGATTCTATGCCCACGGAACTGGACGATATCCGCCGCCGGATTATGCAGCATGAAATTGAAGAAGCGGCCCTGAAGAAGGAAACCGATCCCCTCTCCCAGGAGCGCCTGACCATCATCCGCAAGGAGCTTTCCGATATGCGGGATCAATTCAACGAAATGAAATCCCGCTGGGAAAACGAAAAGAACGATATCGGCAAGGTGCAGAAGCTGCGGGAGGATATCGAGCGGGTCAACCAGGAAATTGAGCAGGCGGAGCGTAAGTACGACCTGAGCAAGGCCGCCGAATTGAAATACGGCCAGCTGCCCAAGCTAAAGGAGGCCCTGGCCGCCGCCGAAAAAGAGGCCCCCGCCGGCGCAACGCTGCTGCGCAACAAAGTAACGGAAGAAGAAATCGCCCGCATCGTGGCCCGCTGGACGGGCATTCCCGTCAGCAAGCTGATGGAGGGCGAGCGGGAGAAGCTGCTGCGCCTGCCCGACGTGCTGCATAAGCGGGTCATCGGCCAGGACGAGGCGGTGGAGCGCGTCAGTGAGGCCATTCTTCGCTCCCGCGCCGGAGTGGCGGATGAAAACCGGCCCATCGGCTCCTTCCTGTTCCTGGGCCCCACGGGCGTGGGCAAAACCGAGCTGGCGAAAACGCTGGCCGAAGCGCTCTTCGACGATGAGAAGAACCTAGTGCGCATCGATATGACCGAGTATATGGAGAAATTCTCCGTATCCCGCCTGATCGGCGCGCCTCCGGGATATGTGGGCTATGAAGAGGGCGGCCAATTGACCGAAGCCGTTCGCCGCCACCCCTACAGCGTGGTGCTCTTTGATGAAATGGAAAAAGCGCACCCTGATGTGTTCAACATCCTGCTGCAAATCCTGGACGACGGCCGCGTGACGGACAGCCAGGGCCGCACGGTGGATTTCCGCAACACCATCCTGATTATGACCAGCAACCTGGGCTCCGCCCAGATTCTGGAGGGCATCGACGCGGAGGGCCGCCTTTCCGACGGTGCCAAGGCCGCGGTGCAGGCGCTGCTGCGCAGCCAGTTCCGCCCTGAATTCCTGAATCGAATTGACGACACCGTCCTCTTTACGCCGCTGAGCAAGGGCCAGGTGCGCTCCATTGTGGATCTGCTGCTGGAGCGGCTGAAGGCGCGGCTCAAGGATAAGCAGTTGTCTCTGCGGCTCACCGACGCGGCCTTTGATAAGCTGATGGATCTGGGCTATGATCCCGTCTATGGCGCGCGGCCCATGAAGCGCGTGCTGCAAAGCAAGGTGGAAACCCTGGTGGCGCGCAAGCTCATCGCGGGCGATATTCTGCCTGGCCAGACCATCGTCATCGATGTGGACGCGCAGGGCGAATTCACCGCTGCGGCGGAATAAAAAAAGGCGCGCTTCCCTGTTGACAAAAGCCCCAAATTCCGTTATCCTAATACATGATAAGGGAGTAATCGGCGCGGTGCGCAATGAAGCCGTCAGCACGGAAGCACGCTTCCTGACTTCATTTCAAATGATGAGACTTATCTGTTCCCCGGAACAGGTAGGTCTTTTTTTATCCCTTGCCAAGAAAAGGAGAGAACAGCCATGCGAGACTACGAAAAAACAGCGAAACAAGCCCTTGCGGATGCGGGCGTGACCAGCGCGGGCCTTTCAGAGACGGAAGCGCGCCGCCGCCAGGGGCAATACGGGAAAAACAAGCTGAAGGAGGGCAAGAAAACGCCCCTGCTTCAGCGCTTCTTCGCCCAGTTGGCCGATCCCATGATTTTGATTTTGCTGGCTGCCGCCCTGATTTCAGGCGTGACCAGCCTGATGCAGGGCGAATCCATGGCGGACGTTATCATCATTCTGGCGGTGGTGACGATTAACGCCGTGCTGGGCGTATTGCAGGAAAGCAAAGCGGAAAAGGCCATCGCGGCCTTGCAGGAAATCGCCGCCGCCACCAGCAAAGTGATCCGCGACGGGGAACAGCGCACGGTGCGCAGCGAGGAATTGGTGCCCGGGGATGTGATCGTGCTGGAGGCGGGCGACGCGGTGCCCGCGGACGCGCGACTCATCGCCTGCGCCTCGCTGAAGGTGGAGGAAGCGGCGCTGACGGGAGAATCCGTGCCGGTGAATAAACAGCTGGAACCCCTTCAGGGCGAAAACGGCAAGCCCATTCCCCTGGGCGATCGAAAAAACATGGTGTATATGGGCTCAACCGTGGCCTATGGCCGGGGCCAGGCCGTGATTACCCAGACGGGCATGGAAACAGAAATGGGCAAAATCGCCGACGCGCTTTCCAATGCCCAGGAGGGCGAAACGCCGCTGCAAATCAAGCTGAACCAGCTCAGCAAAACCCTCACCTACCTGGTGATCGGCATTTGCCTGGCGATTTTCGCCGTAGGCCTTTTGCGTCAGGAGCCCGTGCTGGATTCCTTCATGGTGGCGGTATCCCTGGCGGTGGCGGCCATCCCGGAGGGGCTGGCGGCGGTTGTGACCATCGTGCTCTCCCTGGGCGTGACCCGCATGAGCAAGCGTAACGCCGTTATCCGCAAGCTGACGGCGGTGGAAACGCTGGGCTGCGCCCAGGTGATTTGCTCGGATAAAACAGGCACGCTGACCCAGAACAAAATGACCGTGGTGGAAACGGCGGGAGCGAATCGCGCGCTGCTGGCGCAGGCCATGGCGCTGTGCTCCGACGCGGAATTGGACGCGCAGGGCCTTGCCCAGGGCGAGCCCACGGAATGCGCGCTGGTAAATTTCGCCGCCTCGCTGCAATTGCAAAAGCCCGCCCTCAAGGCCGCCCAGCCCCGCATCGGGGAAGCGCCCTTTGATTCCATGCGCAAAATGATGTCCACCGTGCATCGCACAGCGGATGGGAAAATCATTCAGTATACCAAGGGCGCGCCGGACGAGGTGCTCAAGCGCTGCACCCGGGCGCTGACTGAGGCGGGCGAGGTGGCGCTGACTCCCTCCCTGCGGGCGGAAATTCTGGCCCAGAATAAAAAAATGGCGGATCAGGCCTTGCGCGTACTCTGCGCGGCGAAGCGAGAATGGCCCCAGGCTCCGGCCGACTTCTCCCCTGAAGCCTTGGAGCAGGAGTTGACCTATATCGGCCTGACGGGCATGATCGATCCCATTCGTCCCGAGGTGAAGGACGCGATCGCCCAGTGCCGCCAGGCGGGCATTCGCCCCATCATGATAACGGGCGATCATCTGGATACGGCGGTGGCCATCGCCATGCAGCTGGGCGTTATCGCCTCCCCCAAGGAAGCGATCACCGGAGCGCAGCTGGACGAAATTTCCGACGAGCGGCTGGAAAAGGATATTGAAAAATACTCCGTTTACGCCCGCGTGCAGCCCGAGCACAAAGTACGCATTGTGAACGCCTGGCGCAAGCGGGGCAAGGTTACCGCCATGACGGGGGACGGCGTGAACGACGCGCCCTCCATCAAAAACGCGGACATCGGCGTGGGCATGGGCGTCACCGGCACGGATGTGACCAAGAACGTGGCGGATATGGTGCTGGCGGATGATAACTTCGCCACCATCGTCACCGCCGTGGGCGAAGGCCGCCGCATTTACGATAACATTCGCAAGGCCATTCAATTCCTGCTGGCCAGCAATTTAAGCGAAGTGCTTTCCATTTTCTTTGCCACGCTGCTGGGCTTCACCATTCTAAAGCCCGTGCATCTGCTGTGGATCAACCTCATCACCGATTGCTTCCCCGCCCTGGCGCTGGGCATGGAAAAGGGCGAAAAGGATTTGATGCGCCGCCCGCCGCGGGATCCCAAAGAGGGGGTTTTCGCCGGGGGTATGGGCTTTGACGTAGCGCTTCAGGGCGCGGCGCTGACGCTGATTACCCTGGCCGCCTATTTCGTGGGCCATTTCATGGAAGGCGGCGTATGGGAAATCGCCAACAGTGCCGACGGCATGACCATGGCCTTCCTGACGCTTTCCATGGCGGAAATCTTCCATTCCTTCAACATGCGTTCGCTCCACAAATCCGTTTTCGGCATGCAGGGGCAAAACGGCTTCCTTTGGGCCTCCATGGCGCTTTCCCTGGCGCTGACCACCGCGGTGATTTATATTCCCTTCCTTTCCGCCGCCTTCGGCTTTGAAAGCATCAGCCTTGCTGAATACGCCGTAGCCATGGGGCTGGCGCTGCTGATTATTCCTGTGGTGGAGATTGAAAAAATCTTCGAACGCCGCCGAATGGCACGCAGAGAAGCAAAAAAATAACGGCTCCCTCGCGCCGCTGCATTGACAAAATTTCTCCAATCGTGTAACATTTTCCTGTCGATCTGCGTTTACTAAGAGAATACGCACGGAGGAATTTGCCCATGAAACGTTGCCTTGCCCTGCTTTTGCTCGCGCTGCTTCTGCTGCCCCTTCCCGCGTCCCGGGCAGAAGAAACGCCCCTTTACACCGCACAGGCCCTGCTGGATTTTCATCTGCGCATGGAGCCGGAGCACACCTATTACCTGGCCCCTGTGCCCAATGACGCGCTGGTACGGGTTTATGAATACGGGGAGGAATGGTGCCGCGTCGGCTATAAAAACGAGACGGGCTGGGCCAAGACCAAATGGCTTTACGCCTTCATGGCGTTGGACCCGCTGAATCACCCCCTGCCCCATCGTCAGGCCGCCGTGGGCATTCTGCGCCTGACGGAGGAAACGCGCATTGCCGGTGGGGATTTTTCGGGCCTCGCCGCCGCGCCGGGGGCGCTTGTGGCGGTCACGAAGGCGAATCAAACGGGCTACGCCCTGCCGGTTTTCCGGGAAAGCTGCACGCTGCCCCTGGAAGCGGGGGAATACCGTGCCTTCGCCCCCTGGGATGCGGCGGCCCCGGGGGATGTGATCGGCGCCTTTACCACCTACTATAACGAAAAAACGGGCGGCAAGCTGGCGGAAGCCCGGGCTTATAACATCGCCCTGGGCTGCGAAAGAATCGACGGCGCGCGTCTGGCCCCCGGGGAGGAATTTTCCTTTAACGCCCTCTGCGGCCCCTATCGCAAATCCAACGGCTATCAGAAGGCCCCCAATATCAGCCGGGACGGCGTGGGCTACGGCGGCGGCGTGTGCCAGGTGACCACCACGCTGTATAACGCCCTGCTGTGCCTGCCCCTGCGCATCACCGATTGGTCGGTGCACCGGCGCTCGGGCATCCCCTACGCCCGGCAATATTTCGACGCGGCAGTGGGCTCTTATTCCGATCTGCGGTTCGTCAACACCCTCCCCTACCCCATCGCCCTCACGGCCCTGCCCCAGGGCGGCGCAGTGACGGTGCTGATTTCTCGAGCTTCAGCCGAATAATAAGGGAATATAAATATGCGGGGGAACCGTTCTTTGAAAGCCAAAGAACGGTTCCCCCGCTCCTTTTCCGAGAATCCATACAAAAAAAGCCATTTAAATCCAAACAAACGCCGCCCCCTGCTGCCATCCAGCTTTCACAGAAGGACGTGCAGAGCGGGAATCCGCGCTTTACGCGCTCTCTTTCCGGATATGCCCCCATTTCCGAATCACCGCCGCGCAGCAAAGCGTGCCGCCCAAGGCGATCAGGCACCACACAGCCAGCGTGACATTCCAGCCGCAGCGATCGGTAAGCACAGCGACGCCGTAGGTGGAAAGCGCGCTGCCGATATAGGTGCAGGAATTAAGCAGCCCGGAAACGAAGGCCGTTTTCCCCGCCCGGGAAAGATAGGGCGGAATCAGGCAGGTGAGGATCAGATTCACCCCGTGCATGCTGCCCACCGCCAGCGCCAGAGCCAGCACCGTCAGCAGGAAATAGCCCGTGCCCGCCAGCGTCAGCGCCCCCAGGGCCAGCAGCCCAGCCGCAAAAATGCAGGCGGCGCAGGCCATTTCATTTTTGATAAGCCGCTGATTCAAAACCGCCGTCAGCTTATGGCAAAGAATGGCGAACAGGGGCAGCACCACGCTGGAAAGAATAGAAATGCTCGCCCCGGCCTGGAACGCATCCGAAAGCAGGGTTGGGGTCCAGGAGGTAATGCCGTCTCGCAAAACGCCCTGGAACACAAGGGCCAGCATAATCGTTATCAGCGTGGGCAGCATGGCCCCGCCCAGGCCGCCCGAACGCGCCTGTGCCTCCTCCGCGCCGGGCATGGAAAGCCGCGGCATTTGAAGCCTCCGGTACCCTTTCAGCCACACCGCAGCCATGACCACCGCCGCTGCGGCGGATACGAAAAACACCAGCCGCCAGCCGCTCAGGGCGATGAGCAGCGGCGCGGCAAGATACACCGCGATGGTGCCCAGGGAGCCGCCCCAGCTCACCCAGACCACCGCCCGCTTATACGCCTGCTCCTGCAAATGCAGCGTCATCACCTTCACCAGGGGCGGCCACATCATGGCCTGGGCCAGGCCGTTCACGCTCCAAACCGCCGTCATCCATCCGGCGGAGGGGCACAAGGGAATGAGCAGATTCATGGCGGCGCAAACCAGCAGGCCGCCGAAAATCAGCAGCTGCGGGGGCAGCCGGTCCCCCAGATAGCCGCTGATCAGTTGGCCCACGCCATAGGTGACGAACAGTCCCGTCAGCGCGGCGGAGGCGCTCACCCGGGAAAAGCCCTCCCGCGCGATGATCTCCACCATCACGGCGGCGTAATTATGCCGGGTCAGATAGCTGCAAAAATACACGGCGGCGCACAGCAGCGAAAGCAGCGCCGCCTTACGCCGGGAAGCATCCGCACTGGTCATAGCGCGCGGCCCTCCCAATCCGCATCCATGGGAACATTCAGCAGCCGCGCGACGGTGGGGGCAATATCCTTCAGGCTCATGCCCTCAAAGGCCGTGCCGGGGGCGAAATCCGCGCCGCAGGCCAGGAAGGGGATGGTCATATCCTCGGGAATTTCTTTGCCGTGATCCCGGTCGTGGCCGCCGTGATCCGCCGTCACCAGCAGCGCCGCGTCCTGGGGCAGCGCCTGATATACCCGCTGAATGCAGGCGAAGGCATGGGCCACGGATTGCAGATATTCCTCGCTCATCCAGCCGTATTTGTGGCCCATCTCGTCCACCTCGGGCAGATACAGGAAAGTGAAATCCGGAGCGTTGCGGCGCAGATTCTCAACAGCGCGGTTCGTCAGCTCCTCGCAGCATTCAAACCAGCCGTGAACGCGCCCTGAAACAAAGCATGCGTCCGCCAGGGAACGGGGCTGATATAAATCCTTCAGCTGCCCCCAGCCATAAAAGAAGGCGCTGGTTTTATCGTATTTATCCAGCTGCTCAAACAGCCCTGTCACCGGCCGGGACGGGGGCGTATAGGTATTGGTCAGCACCCCGTGCCGCACGGGATCCACCGAATGAATCAGCGACATATGGCAGGGCAGCGTCACCGGCGGAACTACCGAGCGCCCCGCAAGCGTAACGCGGCATTTTTCCATCATCGTCTTTGCGAAGGGATGGCCGCAGACGGCCAGAGAATCGGGCCGCATGCCGTCCACCAGCACCAGAACCACTTTGCTCATTGAGCACTCCCCCTTATGATTTGCAAACCTTTTTCCTGATACAGCGTAAAGATTTCCTCCGGCAGCGAATCGTCGGTAATCAGCGGATAATCCGCCGCCAGCGGGGTGATTTGCAGCCGGGCAGTTTTTTCGAATTTGCTGCTGTCCGCCAGGATGAAAACCCGATCCGCCCCTTGCAGATACGCCCGCTGCAAGGGCAGCAGCTCATAAAGATAATCGGTGATTCCCCCCGCCAGGGAAACGCAGGAGGGGCAAAGGAAGGCCTTATCCGCGTGCAGCCGCCGCAGCGTATCCAGGGCGAAATCTCCCCAGCAGGCGTTTTCCGCCCCCAGATAATAGCCGCCGCACAGGATCATATCAATCCCCGGCGCATCCTTGAGCGCCTGCGCCACATCCAGGGAATAGGTGGCCACCGTCAGGCGCCGGAATCTTCCGGGCAGCAGGCGCGCCAGCGCCAGGGCCGTGGTGCCCGCGTCGATGAGCACGGTGTCCTCCTCCTGAATATGGGCTGCGGCGCAGGCGGCCAGCGCCCGCTTTTGCTCCTGCGCTTCGCCCTGGCGCTGGGTGTAATCCTTGATATGCGCCATTCGCGCCAGAGAAAGCGCCCCGCCGTGGGTTCTTTGCAGCAGGCCCGCCTTTTCCAGCAAAATCAGATCGCGCCGAATCGTTTCCGCTGTCACCTGAAACATCTCCGCCAGATCGGCGATGCGCACGGCGTTTTCCGCCGTCAGCAAATCGCAGATGCGCATTTGCCGCTCCTTCGCAACCACTGCTTTCCCTCCTTGCTTTTCTTTTTCAACATTATACAACATTATCCAACATAATGCAACACACGAGCAAAAAATATTGAAACGAAAACAAAATTATTTGCGGGGGAACCGTTCTTTGTAAGCCAAAGAACGGTTCCTCCGCACCCCCTCTAAGAAAGCTGTATGGGTTTGGTAAAAGCAGGCGGTTTACTTGCGTCTCCGCTAATAAAGAGAACCATGCTTCTCGCCGTGATTCCAGCTTTTTCGTTGCCGGAGACGTATTTTCTTCATAGACCCCCTCTTCCAAAAACAGATGATGTATGGACAAAAAAGAAAAGCCGCCTTCCTTTATACGGGAATAGGAAGCCTGGCTTTCCGCTTGCCAACAAGCGTCGTTGAAAATAGAAATTACCGTTTTATTCCTCCGTTTCCTCTTCTTCAGGCGAGACACAGGGCCCGGGGGCCTCGCCGCTGCGCTGGAAAACGGAGGGCGTAACCCCCACATACAGCTTAAACGCCTTGATAAAATGCGAAATGTTGGCATAGCCGCATTGCTGGCTGGTAAGGGTAACGCTGTCCCCCCGGCGCAGGCATTCCTGGGCCCGCTCCATTTTCAGCCGCAGCACGTAATCCTTATATTTCATGCCGGAGGAGGTGCGGATCAGGCGGCTCAGATACCCGGCGGACACTTGAAATTCCTCCGCCAGGCGTTCCAGGCTCAGATCGTTTTCCATATAATGCGCCCGCACATATTCCAGCACCTTGTAAATCAGCTTTTCATCCGCATTTTCGGCGGGGCGCATATGCTGGCCCAGATATTCCAGCGCCTCCCGCATGCCGTCGCAGGCGGTGGCGCAATCGGGGGCGGTGAGCACCACGCTCATCTGATGGGGCGGCAGATACACCTGGCTTTCCCCCGCCGCGCGCACCAGGCGGTTCAGCAGTTCGGTAAACAGATAGCGCTGCATCATCATGGAACGAAGCTGCTCCTGATTTTCCTGGGCGAATTGATCGAAGAGGCGGCGGGCTTCCTGGGTTTCGCCCAGGCGGACGGCCCCCACAATACGGTCGAAGCAGCGCTGGGGGCTTTGCTCCGTCCAGGCCTCGCCCTCCCGGGAAAGCAGCTTATCCCGCGCCTCGGCGAAGGAGGCTGCCAGCTTTCGTGGATCCTCGTACATCCAGCCGTCCCCGATCTGGGCGCGAATATTTTCCGCCTCCAGCAATTCCCGCAGCAGCTCCACGGCCTCCGCCGGCCCGGCCTGGCGCAGGGCGGGCACATGCAGAATCACGTTCAGATCGCCCGAGCGTGCGTCTGCGGCGCAGTAAAAGCGCATCTGCTCCATGGATAGATCCTCGATGCGCGCCGCCAGATTGCGCACGGCGCTTTCCTCCAGCTTTTCCTCCGAATGAATCACCAGCACGCCCGTGCGCCCGTTTTCCACCGCAATGCCCAGCCGCGCCGCCATATCCCGCAGCCGCTCGTTATATTCCCCGCAAAGCAGCAAATGAATGGCCTGCGTGCGCAGGAACACCCGCTGGCTGTTGAATTGCCGCCTGCGCTCCTGATCCTGAGCCAGCAGATCGCTCAGGCGGTTGGAAATATCGTTCAGCTCGTTGGCCCGCAGCGCGCCGCCCTCCGCCTCGGGCAGCAGCTGCCGCTTTAGCTGGCGAATGGGCTTCACATGCCGCCGCGCCGTCAGCACGCCCACTGCAAGAATGCCCAGCATGATCGTCAGGCAGAACAGCGTGATGCGTCGATAGGAAAGCAGCTTGCTCATATACCGGGAGGGATCCACCCACAGCGTCATGGAAAAGCCGCCCGTCTCGGCGGGAATTTCCACGGCCTGGCCCGCCTTCTCCTCGCCGATCTGAAAGAGGAGCTGGCCCTGATAATACACCGCGCAGTTTTCCAGCCCGCCGGAAACAAGCTGCGCCCGGGCGCGCAATTGCGCCGAGGGCACAAGAAAGCCCATCACCGCGTTCACCGAATTGCTGTGAATTCGCATCGGGAAGCAGAAAACGGCCTGCTCCTCGCTCAGGAAAAGAACGGTGTTCTTGCTCACCCCGTTCAGGGTCTGATACAGCCCTTCGGCGTCCTGGGTTTTCAGAATTCTTTCGGCGAAAAGCGAATATTCGTACACAGCCCCCTTATCCCCCTGGCTGCTGAAGGAGGAATACACCCGGCTGTCGTTGCGGAAAAGCAGAAAATAATTCCGGGTGAGCATATTGCTGGTCATATAGCGGCGCAGATCGCGAATCAGCTGGAATTCCGCGTAATTGCTTTGGCGCAGCTCCTGACGGGAATAGGCGGTTTCGCTGCCCATGCTGTAGGCCGCCTTGGCCATGCTCTCCATCTGGCTTTCCAGATCGTTAACCATCACCGCGCCCTTGCGGGTTTCATTGGCCACCACATTGGCGCTATATCCCGAAACAAAAAAATTAAACAGAAAGACGCCCAGCAGCGCGCAGAACAGCGCCGCTATGCCCACATAGGATAAAAGATAATCGTAAAACACGCTGAACGACCATTTTTTCTTTCCGCCCATCCGTTTGCTCCCTCTCCCGGCCTGTCAAAAAGCGATGCATTTCTATGGAAAATTCTCCGGCCTCTCGCCGGAGAAATATTCGCCCTGCGCGCATTCAGTATACACCCAAAACGCGAAAAAAGGAAGCCCGCCGCCCGGGGCGAGGGCCGCCCGAAGGCAGCCCCCGTCCGGCAGGCATTCCGGCGTTATTTCGCCAGGTTGGCCATATACTCCCCGTAGGCCTGGGCGTAATAACCCACATATTCTTCCGCGCCCTGGCGCTTCACTTCCTCCAGATAGGTATCGAATTCATCCAGAGAACGCGCGCCGGTGACGAACTTGGCGATGTTGTTCTCGATGTAATCCTTCAGCACGGATTCCAATTCCACGATACGATCGGAGGTATCTTCATCGAAGAAGAACTTCATGGTGCTGATATCCGTGCGCAGATAGGGGGTGTATTCCTCATAGGCGTTGGTGCGGTAATAGAAGCCCGCGTTGTTGGGATCCAGCGCCCAGGTATCCTTGGCGAGGCGCAGCGGCAGGCCGGACATGGTCTGCCGGTAGGCATCCTCTTCCGCCACATAGCCCAGAGAGCCCATATTGAAGCCCGCTACCCGCTGCCGCAGATATTCCACCGCGCCGGTCCATGCGTTGGGGTTATTTTCGCGGTCCACGTCGCAGCGGCTGTAGTTTTCATTCATATACCAGCCGCCCCAGCCCTCCAGCATGAGCGTTTCATTGTTCTTGCACGCGCCAACCCAGGCGGCGTTGGTGCCTTCGGAGGTCATCATCCAGTCGGCCCAGCGAATGCACAGCTCGGGATACTTCGTCTTGGCGGAGATAACGCAGCCGCCGAAGGAATAATAGCAGTTGCTGACGGCGAAGGCTTCGGAATTGTATTCGCTGCTGAGCACGGGAAGGCTTTCAAACTGGAGATAGAATTCGGGGTTGGGGTTGGTGCCGTAGATGTTGCTGGCCATGAAGCCCACGCGCTTTTCGGCGGTCTGGGCCTGAAGCACGATGTTATCGTTGGTGAAGAAATCCTTATGGATGATGCCGTCCACATAGAACTTATGCATCAGCTCCAGATAGGGCTTGAAGGCCGCGTCCGCGCCGGGCAGCACCGCTTTGCCATTGCGCACGGAGATCAGCGCACCCGTTTCGTCTTCCTGCTTGCCCACTTCGTAGCCCATGGCCCGCAGGATCATGCCACTGGGGTTGTTGCTCTTCCAGGAGCCGCAGATGGGCAGCACGTCGTCGCCCAGGCTCTTGAAGGCGTACAGCATTTCGGTCAGTTCCTCCAGGGTGTGGGGCTTTTCTTCGTAGCCCAACTCCTTGAGCATATCCACGTTGATGGAGGATACGGCGTAGGTTTCGGGGTTATCCCGGGCAATGATATAAGGGAAGGCATAGATGGCGCCGTTGGGCAGGGTGATGCCCGCCTTCACATCGGGATACTGCTCGAACAGCTTCATAAGCTGCGGGGTGAGCTCCTCGCTCAGGTAGGGGGCCACATCCAGCAGCTGGCCTTCCACCACGCCGAAGTTATACAGCTGGCTGTTGGTCAGGCCCGCGCCGAGGATGATATCGGGCAGATCGTTGGCGGTGAAGGTGAGGGTGACGTATTCGTCGCGGTTGGTCACCTGGGTCACGTTGCATTTGAGGTTGAACACCTTTTCCATCAGCTGCCAGTAATAGCGCTCCTCGGGCTTTTCGCTGTAGTCGGTGGAAACGATGATGGCGAAGTCCAGGGACACCTGATCCTTATATTCCTCCTTGACGAAGGGATAGTAGGTATCCAGGTTCAGGTAATCCGGGGTTTCCGCCGCCAGGCCCACGCCCGCCAGAGAGCAGAGCAGCGCGGCGCACAGCAGCATAGCCAGCGTCTTTTTCAACATAGGGGGTTCCTCCTTTTTATTTATTAACCGGCGCTTGCGGCCGGCCAATATCGCTCGTTCGTCAGCCCTTCACGGCGCCGATCATCACGCCCTTGACGAAATATTTCTGCACGAAGGGATACAGCGCCAGCATGGGGAAGCTGGCGATGAAGATGATGGAATACTTCATTGATTCCGCTAGATAGGTCAGCCGCAGAGCTTCCAGATACACATCTGCGTCGGCGGAGTTGACCTCGACATTTTTAAAGGCGTTCTGGGCGTTAATCAGAATATCCCGCAGCACCAATTGCAGGGGGTACAGCCGCTGAGCCCGGATATAGAGCAGCGCGGAATAATACCCGTTCCAGGAGGCGGAGGCCACAAACAGCGCGATTACCGCGATAATGGAGCCCGCCAGCGGAATGGCGATGCGGAAGAAGCAGATGAATTCGTTGGCCCCGTCGATGGAGGCCGCCTCGTAAAGCGAATCGGGAATAGACGTGCTGAAATAGGTGCGGGCCACGATCATATTGTAGCAGCTCACCGCCGTGAGGATCAGCGCCCAGCGGGTGTTGAGCAGGCCGATGCTCTTATACATCAGATAGGTGGGCACCATGCCGCCGCCAAAGAACATGGTGATCAGGAAAAACCAATTCAGCAGCTTTTTCCCCGGCAGCTGGGCCTTGGCCAGCACATAGGCCGCGGGAATGAGAATCACCAGGTTGTAAACCACGGTGAACGCCGTGTTGATGATGGAATTCACATACCCCGTCCAGATCAGGGAATTATTCATCACCTGCTTATAGGAATCCAGGCTGAAATTCTTCACCCACAGAAACACCCGACCGTTCACCACGTCGAAGGGATCGGACACCGAGGCGATCAGCACGAAATACAGGGGGTAAATCATCATCAGCGCCAGCAAAATCAACACCACATAAATGATAATTTCAAAGGCCCGGTCGCCGCCGCTTTCATGCATGCGGCGCTTTTTCTCCTTCTTTTCCACTGCCATCATTTGCGTTCTCCCCCTTTCGCCTTAAAACAGGCCGATCTTGGAAACCTTCTTGGCCACCGTGTTCACCAGAATCAGCACCACCACGTTCACCACGTTGTTAAACAGGCCCACGGCGGTGGAATAATCCAGGCGGGAATTCTGAATGCCCATTTCGTATACGTAGGTGGAAAGCACGCGGGAGGCTTCCAGATTCAGCGGCGTTTGCATGAGGAAGATTTTTTCAAAGCCCACCGACAGAACCGAGCCCGTGCGCAGAATCAGCAGCGTCACGATGGTGGGCAGGATATGGGGAATGTTCACATGAAGCACGATTTGCAGCCGGTTGGCCCCGTCGATTTTGGCCGCCTCGATCAGATCCAGCGACACCCCCGCCAGCGCGGCGATATAGATGATGGCGTCCCAGCCCACATTCTGCCATACGCCGGACCAGACGTACATCGTGGAAAACAGGTGGGGCAGGTTCAAAAAGTCCACGCGCTCCTTGCCCATCAGCTCCAGCACGTTGTTCACCAGGCCGTTGCTGCGCTGGAAAAAGCATTGCAGGATGGATACGATAACCACGGTGGAAATGAAATGCGGCGCGTAGCTGACCATCTGCACCGTTTTTTTGAAGCGCATATTGCGCACCTCGTTGAGCATCAGCGCGAAGAGCACCGCGCAGGGGAAAACAGCGATGGAATACAGGCTGATGGACAGCGTGTTAATCAGCACGGAGGGATCCATGGTGTTCGCCATATTGCGGAAATGCTTCAGCCCCACCCAGGCGCTGCCCCAGATTCCCCGGCTGTTTTTAAAATTCTTAAAGGCGATCTGGATGCCGTAAATGGGATAATAATGAAACAGCCCCGTGGTCAGAATCGCCGGAAGAATCAGCGCATAGGATTGCCAATAGGAAAGCACCCGGCGCAGCGCGCCTTTTTTCTTTTTCTTCGTACAAGCATTGATTTGCATTCCGCGCACCCCTTATAAATAGAAAGAATCGCTTGCCGCCCGTTTTCCCGGGCGCTCCTGTCAACGCCCATATTATAGCCCCGGCCCCCGGGGCGCATCAATGACGAATAATCCGCCCCGGCTTTTGCACATTTCCGAAAATACGGCCATTTTCCGGACAAATCGAATCGTCAAAAAGCAATATCGCTTTTTGCACACCCTTTTTCGCAGAAAAAAAGCGCCCTCATTCGGGCATGCTGCTGTCCGAACTGAAGGCGCGCACCCGGTCGCGGAAGGCGGAGGGGGGTTCCCCCACTATCCGGGTGAACAATCGGCTGAAATAATGCTCGTCCGCGAAGCCCAGTTCATAGGCCAGTTCCTTCACGGACAAATTGATATTTCGCCAAAGCAGATCCTTGGCGTGCATGATGCGGGTGCGGTTGATATATTGGATGGGGGTGACGTTTAATTCCTGCTTAAACAAGCGAATCAGATGCTGGCGGGACAGGCCCGCCTGGCGGCACACCTCCCCCACCGTGATGCCGCGGTCGTAATGGCTGCGGATAAACAGAATCGCCGCCCGCAGCTTGAGGGGGATATCCGCCTCCGCCGCCAGGGCCTTTTGCGAAAGCAGCTCTCGGGCGGTTTCCCGGGTGGCCAGCGCCAGGAGATGGGAAAAATGCAGCGTGTAAAACAGCCGTCCCTCCAGCGCGCCCCTTTCGTATTCCTCCAGGGCCGCCCCGGCGATGCTTTGCCCCTCCGGGGGCAGGGCCGTTCGCGCCCCCAGGCATACCGTCAGATCCTGCGCCCGGCCCCCCGGCTCCGCCGAGCGATATTCCAGGGCCTGGCGCTCCATCCATTCCTGGCCCAGTTCCCGGGCGCTTCGGGGCTGGGGCGGCGAATTCAGCGAAAAATGAAAATAATAAAAGACGGCCGGGGCCCCGTCCAGGGGGCGGCGCTGGTATTCCTGCCCCGCCGGGATAAAAATCAGATCGTCGGGCTGCGCCTCGTACTCCTCGCCCTCTATTCTGAACAGGCAGCGTCCCCGCTCCATCAGCACCAGAATATTCTCCTGGTCGCAGGTCTGCCAGACCGTCTGGCGCTCAATCCTGTAAATCGCGGAGATGCGGGGCAGGGCGTTCAGGGAAAAGGTGTGCAGCACGGGGCGCGCCTCCTTTTTTGGAAATTCACTTTCAAATTCGCTTTCATTGTATCCCACTCAGAAAAAATGTCAACCGTTTTCAGGGGGAAAAAACTTACTTTATGTTAAATTTGTCCACGTTTTTGAGCATTCTGTGCCTTGAAGCCAGCCCCGGCTAAAGCTAAAATGAAAGCGAGAAAAAGCGAAAAAAAGGAGCGTGCCAAGGATGAAAACCTGGAAAGTCGCCGTGATCGGCTGCGGTATGTTCGCAAACTCGCAATATCTTCCCAATATTTCCAAAGAAGCAAACGCCGTCTGCGTGGCTGCGGTGGATATCGTGCCCGAGCGAGCGGTGGCAGCCTGTGAAAAATATGGCATTCCTCAGCACTACGCCAGCGTGTACGAACTGCTGGCCCAGTGCGATTTCGATATCGCCATCGACGCCGCCTCCATTCAGGCGCACCACGAAATCAATATGGCCGTGCTGGGGGCGGGAAAGCATCTGATCTCCCAGAAGCCCGCCGCGCCCAGCGTAGCCCTGATGACCCAGCAGATCGAACTGGCAAAGAAAATGGGCGTGCAGTTCGTCTGCGCCCCTATTCATAACATGCGCTATGACCTGAACATGGCCAAGCAGATGATCGGGGACGGCTGCATCGGCCGCGTCACCTATATCAAATGCAATTCCGCCCACGGCGGCCCGGAATATTTCCAATACCGGGACGCGGACCCCTCCTGGTTTTATGCGCCGGGGGCGGGGGCGCTGGTGGATATGGGCGTGCACGGCCTGCAGCAGGTCACCTATATGATGGGCCCGGCCAAGCGTATGTCCTGCATGGGCACCTGCGCCTCCCCCGTGCGCACGGTGCGCTCCGGCGCTTTCGACGGCAAAACCATCGACGCCAGCGCCCTGCCCGATCAATACCTGATCTGCCTGGATTTCGGCGAGGGTCGGCTGGGCTTTGTGGACTGCGGCTTCTCCCAGAAGGCGCATAAGGATCCCCAGCTTCAGATTTTCGGGGAACAGGGCACCATCGCCGTCACCCGCCCCTATATGACCAATCCCGAGCCCGATCTTTACCTGGACGCGCCCGAGCGCGGCGTTCGCGGCTGGGTTCAGCCCATGCCCTGGGTGAAGCCTCCCCGGAAGCTGAACAGCCAGTGCTGCCTGCTGCGCGATCTGATCGAGGCGGAGGAAAACCACACCCGCCCCGTTCTTTCCGCCGAGCACGCCCGCCACATTCTGGAGATCATGTGCAAAATCCCCGAGGCCATCGAAACGGGCCGCACCCTGGAATTGACCACCGCTTTCTAACGAAGGGAGGACGCCTGCATGCGAAAAATCAAAATCGCCATCATCGGCCTGGGCCATGTGCACACACAGGGGCTGTATCGTGAATTCAATCAATACGCCGACGAGGTGGAATGGCTGGGCATGGCGGACATGGAAAACACCCCGGCGGATAAAACCGCCCGCCACATTGAATTAAACGCGGGCGACGCAAAATCGCTGCGCTTGGTGAAGCATTACGGCGATCTGCTTGCCGAAGGACCCGATTTGGTGCTGTGCGGCAGCGGCATCGCGGACCACCGGGAGGTGGGCGAGGCGGCCCTGCGGGCAGGGGCCAGCGTGATCCTGGAGAAGCCCATGGCCATGTGCTTTGAGGATGCGTCGGCCCTGTATCAGGCGCACCTGGACAGCCCGGGCGAATTGATCGTCAATTGGCCGGTGGCCTGGTTCGGCGCTTTCCGCAAGGCCAAGGAGCTGGCGGATGCGGGTCGGGTGGGCCGCATCGTCCGCTTCCAATACCGCACTCCCGCCACCCTGGGTCCTTATTCTACCAAGGGCATGAACCAGGACGAATTGAAAAAGCTCTGGTGGTATCAGCGGGACGCGGGCGGCGGCTCCATCATGGATTACGCGGGCTACAGCGCCACGCTGGCCACCTGGTTTCTGGGAAATAAGCAGGCGCGCACGGTATACGGGGTGAAAAAAAACGTGTTCATCCCCTTCTCCGACGCGGAGGATTATTCCTTCTTCATGGTGGATTATCCGGACGCGCTGGCGCTGATGGAGGGCTCCTGGAGCACGGTATCCTCCGGCGAAATTCCCACCGGGCCCATCCTCTATGGCGACGAGGGCACGCTGGTGTGCGATCGCTTCTCGGACGAGGTGAAGGTATATCGCCGCTATCGTCCCTATCAGCCCTGCCTGCCCCCGGACGAATTATACCGCACGGCTCCGCTTCAGGATAACCTGGGCCGTCATGTGCTGAATCATTTGCAAAAAGGAACGCCGCTGTTTGAAATGCTCACGGCGGATTTCAATATCCGCGCCGCGGCCGTGCTGGACGCGGGCCGCACTTCCTGCGAAACGGGCAAGCCTGAACAAGTAAAAATATTTGGAGGGAAAGAACAATGAAAAAGCGTCGCGTAGCTCTGATCGGTTGCGGTATGATCTGCAACAGCGCCCATTTCCCGGCCTTGGATATCCTGGCCGCAGAGGGGCTGGTGGAAGTGGTGGCGGTGGCGGATATCCGCCCGGACGCCGCCCGGGAAACGGCGGAACGCCATCATGTGAAGGCCTGGTACGCCGATCCTCAGGAAATGCTGGATAAGGAAAAGCCCGATTTCGTGGCCGTGTGCACCCCCAACGTGTATCATAAGCAGTGGACCATCGCCGCCCTCCGGGCGGGGGCGGACGTGGCCTGCGAAAAGCCCATCGCCACCTCTCTTAAGGATGCGGAGGAAATGTGGGCCGTGGCGGAGGAAACGGGCCGCCACCTGTTCCCCTGCCAGTGCATGCGCTGGCGCAATTACATGATGCAGTCCCACGAGCTGGTGCAAAACGGCGAACTGGGAACCCCCTACTTCGCGGACGTATCCTTCATCCGCCGCATCGGCATCCCCACCTGGGGCATGTTCCATATGAAGGAGCATAATTTCGGCGGCCCCTTCTGCGATCTGGGCGTGCATCTGATCGATTCGCTGCTGTGGGTCTGCGGCGATCCCAAGGTGGAGGCCGTTTCGGGCAGCGCCTTTACGAAAATCGCCAATCAGGGCGAGGATATTCTGCTCTCTATCGCCGAAAGCGGCGCTTACGCCGGCGTGTTCACCCCCCGGCCCTACGATTATCATGAATTCAATGTGGAGGATCTGGCCACGGGCTTCCTACGCCTGTCGGGCGGCTTCTCGGTAAATTTCAAATTCTCCTGGGCGGTAAATCTGCCCACCACCAATTTGGATATGTGCATCTGCGGCGATAAGGGCGGCCTTTCCGTCAACGGCGAAACCCTGTATAAAAACGTGGGCCGCTACCAGAGCGAAATGAAAATGAAATGGTTTGATAACGGGGCCTACAAGGGCGCGCCCTTCGAACAGCACCGCTATATGTATCGCCACATGATGGATGTGCTGGAGGGCAAGGCGGAATACCTCATCCGCAAGGAGCAGAACCTGGAAGTGACCAAGGCCATCGAATGCTTCTATCGCTCGGCGGAGCTGGGCCGCGAGGTGCGGGCCGAGCAGCTGGCGCATTATCAGAAATAAGCGGGAGGAATGATCATGTTCAAAATGGCGATTGTGGGCACGGCGCATATGCACGCCAACGAGATTGCCCTCTATATCCACGAGCATCCCGAAGCGGAACTGGTAGGCGTGGCCGATCTGACCCCCGCCGAGCCGGAAAACACCCAGGCCCGCTACACCCGCGCCTGGAACCTGAAAAATATCGCGGATACCTACGGCGCGCCCGTTTTCGCGGATTACCGGGAAATGCTGGATCAATTAAAGCCCGACCTGAGCTTCATCCTCTGCGAAAACGACCGCAAAAAGGAGGCCGCCCTGGCCTGCGCGGAGCGGGGGCTGAATTTCTGCCTGGAAAAGCCTATGGCCATGACGCTGGAAGAAGCGAAAGAGATTTCCGCCGCCGCCCAGAAGGCGGGGGTGGAGGCCATGGTGAATTGGCCCGTGATCTGGCGCGGCTATGTGAATCAGCTGATTCACGCCCTGAACGCGGGCGTGTGCGGCCAGCCCATCAAGCTGGAATATCTCAACGGCCACACCGGCCCGCTGGGCAAGGGGGCCAAGCACCGGGGCGTTTCCGATACCGCCGAGGAAATGACGGATGAAACCCGGGCGCGCACCTGGTGGTATCAGGAGCGCCATGGCGGCGGCGTGTTCCTGGATATTCTGTGCTACGGCAGCCTGTATTCCCGCTGGACGCTGGGCGGCGACTGGCAGGCCGTGACGGCCCTGGGCATGAACCTGGCCACCCCCTGCTGCGACTGCGCGGATAACGCGGCGGCGCTGGTGCGCTTCCCGGGCCGGATGGCCGTGCTGGGCGGCACCTGGACCACCCCCAACGCCTTCATCATGACGGGCCCCGCCGTTTTCTGCACCGACGGCGTGCTCTATTGCAGCCGCGACGCGGCGGGCAAGCCCTGCGTGAAGGCCATGGATATTTACGGCAAGGAATTGCCTGTGCCCGCCTATGAGCAGCCTGCGGAACTGACCAATATGGTTTGGAATTATATTCATCATAAAAAGACGGGCGCGCCGCTGCATCTGCCTGCGCAGCTGCCCGTGAACCTGGAAATCATCGGCCTGCTGGAGGCCGCCGTTCGCTCCGCCCAGGAGCACCGGGAAATTGAGGCCGCGCAATGACGGGCCTGGTGGTGGATGTGCAGCGGGCCTCGCTCCACGACGGCCCCGGCCTGCGAACCACCGTCTTTTTCAAGGGCTGTCCCCTGCATTGCGCCTGGTGCCATAATCCGGAAAGCATCTCCTTTGAAAAGCAAACGCTTTTCTACCCCGAAAAATGCATTGGCTGCGGACATTGCAAGGAGGGCTGCTTTGCGGGGGCGCGGGTGCCCTGCGGCCGGGAAGTAACCCCGGAAGAACTGCTGGGGGAAATTTTGCAGGATAAGCCCTTTTACCAGAGCCAGGGGGGCGTCACCTTTTCGGGCGGCGAACCCCTGGCCCAGCGGGAATTTCTGCGCCGGATGCTGACGCTGTGCCGGGAGCGCGGCGTGCGGACGGCGGTGGAAACCTCCATGACCATTTTCGACGAAGAAATCTTCTCTCAGCTTGATCTCATCATGGCCGATCTGAAAATCTGGGATGAGGAAAAGCACCGGGCCTATTGCGGCGGCTCCGCCCGGGCCATTCGGGAGAATTTCCAAAAAGCGGCGGGCCTGGGCGTGCCTATCATCGCCCGCACTCCCGTCGTTCCCGGCGTGAACGATAGCGAAGAGGAGCTTTTGCCCATCGCGCGTTTTCTGGCCCCGCTGCGGGCGGTGCAGCGCTATGAGTTGCTGCCCTATCATCCCCTGGGCCAGGAAAAGGCCCGGGCGCTGGGCCAGGAGCAGCCCCGCTTTCCCACGCCCGCCCCGGAAAAAATGGCGGCGCTTCGCCAGGCCTGTCAGCTTTCGCGCCTTCGGCGCCAGGAGGGAATCATATCATGACCTATCAGGAAAGAATCGACGCGCTGCGCGCCCTCAAGGAGGCCCAGACCCAGGCCAAGCTGCAAAAAAACGGCAGCATGGACGAGGACGATTACGGCAGCGTTCTGCCCCCGGAAGGGGTGGAAATCCCCATTGAATTTAACGATCCGGTGAACAAAACCTTCTACGGCGCGCGGTTGTGGGGCAAAAATTTCCGCGCGCTGATGGAGCATCACCCCGTCTATGTGGACGCGCGGGACGCGCTGGCGGGCCGGTGGATGTATATCCTTCAGCGTCTGCGTCCCTTTGAAAGCGCCACCTCCGCGGCCAACCTGGAAATGGCCCCCGTTTTCAATTACGAGCATTTAAAGCCCCTGCATAAGAAATACGGCATTCTTCCCGGAATTGGCAAAATGCATCATTTCGCGGGGGATTACCGCATCGGCCTTTCCCTTGGCTGGGGCGGGCTGCTGAAAAAGGTGCGGCATTACGCGGCGCAGTATCCCGACAAGGCGGAATTCTACGCCGCCGAGGAGGATGTGCTGCTGGGCGTGCAAAGCTGGATCTCCCGCACGGTGGAGCGCATTCGAGAAATGATCCCCCAGGAGCAGGATGCATCCCTGCGGGAAAATCTTCAGGAAATGCTGGAGGCCAACGAATGGCTGATTGAAAATCCCCCCCGGAATTTCCGGGAGGCCTGCCAGTGGATCGCCTGGAACAACATGGCCGAGCGCACCTATTGCCGCGCGGGGGCGGGCGGACAATTGGACGAGCTGCTGCGCCCCTATTATGAGCAGGATTTTGCGGCGGGCAAAATCGACGAAGAAAAGGCCACCTATATCCTGGCCTGCCTGCTGCTCAACGACCCCCACTATTACCAGATCGCCGGGCCGGACGCCCAGGGCAGGGATCAGACCAGCGCGCTTTCCTTCATGATTCTGGAAGCGGCCCACCGGATGAACACCACCTGCAACCTGACCATTCGCGTCCACGACGGGCTGGACGAGAGCCTGCTGCGCCGGGCCATTGAAATCCTGCTGGAGGATCGCAAGGGCTTCCCCCGCTTCTCCGGCGATACGGCGCTGGTGACGGGTTTCATGAAAAACGGCTATCCCGCTTCGCTGGCCCGCCAGCGCATCGCCGTGGGCTGCAACTGGATGAGCCTGCCCGGCCTGGAATACACTATGAACGACCTGATTAAAATCAATCTGGCCAAGGTGTTTGAGGTTGCTTATCAGGAATACAGCGAAACGCCGGGCGAAAAAAACGTGGCCGCGCTGTACGAATTATATCAAGCGCATCTGGCCAAGGCCGTTCAGTGCGTGGCGGAGGGCATCGATTTCCACCTGGCCAATCAATACCGAAACGCCCCCGAGCTGACGCTGAATCTCATCAGCCACGGCCCCATTGAAAAGGGCCTGGACGCTTCCCACGGCGGCCTGGAATACTATAATATCGCCGTGGACGCCAGCGGCCTGGCCACGACGGCGGATTCCTTCGCCGCGCTGGAGCAGCGGGTGGAAAAGGAAAAAATCTGGGATTGGGATACGGTGTATCAGGCCGTGCAAAGCGATTTTGCAGGCACGGAGGGCGAGCGTATTCGCCAGGCCCTCTGGCACGGCCCGCGCTACGGCTATGGCGGCAGCCTGGGGGACGCATGGGCGGATCGGCTGTCCCAGGGGTTCACTAAGGCCATCGCTTCCCGGCGCACGCCCAAGGGCGTGTTGATGATTCCCGGGCTATTCTCCTGGGCGAATACGGTCATGTTTGGCGAAATGGTGGGGGCCACCCCCAACGGCCGCCATGCCCGCGCCCCCATTTCCCATGGGGCCAACCCCAATCCCGGCTTCCGCCAGGACGGCGCGGTAACGGCGCTTTCCGCCGCCGTGGCCCGGGTGCAGCCCGGCTATGGCAACACCGCCCCACTGCAATTGGAATTTGATCCCCAGTTGAAGCCTGGCAAGGAGGCGGTGGACGTGATTGAGAATCTCATCCGCACGCATTTCGCCCTGGGCGGAACGCTGATTAACATCAATATCCTGGACGGGGAAAAGCTGATGGCGGCCAACAAAACCCCCGCGCTTTACCCCGATCTGGTGGTGCGGGTGACGGGCTTCACGGCCTATTTCGCCACCCTCTCCCCCAAGTTCCGCCAGCTAGTAGTAGACCGTTTTTTATACGGCGTATAAGCTTCCCCGTCGGCGGAGAAACAAGCAAATTTCTTTTTCCCTCCAGCTTTCCCGAAGGAGGCCAAAAGCCTCCGCCGCCTGGGACGGAGGAAGGGAGAGAAAAGCCCAACGAGACACAACGTACAGGGGGCGCAGTTTTCTGCGCCCCCTGTATTAACTTAAAATTACGGACAGCCGCCCGGGAACACACCGCCCTTTTGGGGGAGGCCAGGGCGAACAATTCGGCCGCATATTTTATATTTCCCTTTTCATTTGTCGTGTTTCATGGTATGATTAAAAAAGCTTGTCGGATGAAAGGGGCGTTTTCCCATGAAAAAATTTTTCGCGTTGCTGCTGTGCCTGGCCCTCGCGCTGCCGCTGACGGCCGCGCCCGCCGTCGCTGAAACCCAGATGGAAGAGGCGCGGCTTTATATAGGGGACTCCATTCTGCTGAAATCCTGCCGCTTGACGCTGGAAGGCTGCGGCCAGACGGAAATGCTGAACCCCTTCCGCGGCGAAGCGCCCGGCGGCCCCTATTGGTATTACAGCAATGACGACGGCTCTCCGTTTTTTTATGTCACGGGGCGCTTTACCAACCTTTCCGCCCAGCCGGTGGATATCCGCTGCCTATACGCCGCCTTTGAATACGACGGTCAGTATTCCTACGCCGCCTCCGCCGCAGCCTTCGCCCCAAATGGTACGGATTTCTTTACCGAGGTTTCACCCCTGCAGACGGTGGAATACTATATTTACGCCACCCTTCCCTCGGCCCTGACCGGCGAGGGCCGTAATCGCTTCGTCCTGCGCCTGGGATTCGCCGATGATTTCAGCGCTCCGGCTATAATAAATGCAAACGGGCTGCCCCAATTCGAGCATTGCGACAATGTATACACAATCAGCCTGACCACCAAAACGGCGGCGGCCATAACCGCTCGATACGGCGCGAAGCCCGCCCAACAATATTATCGCTATCTCATCAGCCCCTACCAAACCCTCAGCGCCTTTAAAGCCCTGGGCGCAGTGCAAACCTCCCAGCAGATGGTGAACGCCATTGAGGAAAACTGGGGCGGCCTGATCCATGTGACGGATACCCCCGGCGACGGGCGAGATCCCGACGTGGATTATGCAAAGCTGAAAAACACCTCCATTAAGGCGGGCACCCTGGCGGGCATTCATGAGCAGGTACTCAAGGAAGCCCAGACCGTGCTGCTTTCCCTGGGCGTAAAAATGGAAATTCAACTCTATCCCAATCTGAACGCCCTGTATGCCGCCGCAACAACCCGGAGTATCTGCGCCGGTTTCCTGATCGCTCCCCAGGATCTTGATCTGGACGAGGCGCTTAGCCAGGGCGATCAGTACTTTGCCGCCATTGAAGCGGCGTTCGCCCCAGATGAAGAAGCCGCCCCCGGCGATGAAACGGCCGCCGCCCATTGGCCGGAATATGAAAGCATCCTTCAGAACGTCTGCGACGCTTACGGCCTGGATAAAGACGTGCTGCTGGAAATGGCCCGGGAGGACGGCGGCGAAGGCATCGAGGCCATGGCCAACCGCGCCCAGAGCAAGGCGGAATTCCTGCAAATCTTCCAGCGGTCAATCAACGAACGCTTCGGCGCTGGCCTGGAAATAAGTATTGTCGATCCGCCTCAGGTTTCCTGGGCCTATGTCGATTTCTATTCCCTCACCCAGCTGACTCCCCAGGAGCGCCAGATCTTTGTCTCCCGCTTTATGGAGGATGCGGGCTGGTGGGCCGATACAATCAGCGCTCTTGAAAAAGAGGCCGCTCAGATTCCTATTGAGAATCTTCAAAACGCACTAAAGCAGCTGTCTCAGCCCGAGTCCGACGGAAATTGGCGGCATTGGCTGGAAGATCTTCTGTAACCCCCGTCCCCTGCAGCGCATTTTACCCGTCTGCAAATACACCGCGTATGTTTTCTTGTTTTCCGCCGTTTTCTTGTATCCGTTGCTGCTGGCCCCCTGGTTTTGGTATCCATCCGCATACGCCTTGTTTTCCGTGAAATATTGCCAGTTTCTAAAGGTGTTGAACGTCCCGTTGGGCGTTCCATGGTAGAATACTTTCGGCGTTCCGTCCGCGTTCACCGCCTCGCTCCCGCGAAACCAGCGTTTGAATTGCCTTGTATCCGTCTGTTCCATATATTTCTTCTTGACAGATACTCCCGCGTCGAATATACTATGAATGAGGCCGTCCTGATGGAAACTCACGGGGAATTGGACCCCGCCAGCGTCCATCAACGATTGAGCCTCTACTTTTTTTATGAAGAATACTCCGTTTTCTTTCTCCATCGCCTCCTTCAGCAATTTTAGCGTATTGTTTTTTCCATAAACTGAAGTAACCGCGTTGCTGTCGATATTCTTTCCATTCAGTATTCCATGTCCATTTATTTCAATGGCCGCAATGGCGTTTTTCCCGTTCTCGCTTTTCGCGTCGATAACCACAACCACGCTGCTTTCCCCACGTGTTCTTGATTCAATTACCGCTACCGGATCTGCAATCAACTCCGGCAGTTTTTTTATTGTGTCGCGGTTGAAAATGTGGTCGTCGTTTGTGCCTGCCTCTTTTCCGTTCAGCATGTAGTCAACATGGCTCTGGCTGATCGTCATGGGCAAATCGCTTATTCCGATTTTGTTCAAAATTTTCGGCGTTCTGCCGAGCAAGAGCGTGTCATATTCAGGTAGAATTCCATTTTCATAATCTTCCACCTGCTCCGCAAAGGATTTTTCATAATCATACTTTTCGGCATGCTTTTCGGAAATACTATACTTCCGCCCCTGCTCCTCCAGCAGTGCCGCCTGCTGCCCGATGTAGCTCATCACATACATCGTGTGCGTGCCCGCTCGGGGCGCGGAAAGCCCCTCCTTCTTCAGCGCCGTCGCCACATCCGTTTTCCCCTGCCCGTATGCAAGCAGCCCGCGCTTCATTTTCTCCATCGTCGCGGTCAGATCGGCTTCCGGATGCGCGGCGAAATAGGCGCCGCCGTTTTCGTATCATGTATGAAAACGCGGGGCGACGGCTCAAGGAGCGACGCCCCGCATACGGATTCATTTTTTATTCTGCGCCGTTCTCAGGCGGCTCTATAACGCTTCCTGAATGCGCGCCAAGGCCGCCCGGGTGTTTTCCCGGGTGTTAAAGGCGGTAAGGCGGAAATAGCCCTCTCCGGAGGGGCCGAAGCCCTCTCCCGGCGTGCCCACCACCTGGGCGCGCGCTAGCAGCAGATCGAAGAAATCCCAGCTTTTCATTTTTCCCGGCGTTTGCATCCAGATATACGGCGCGTTCACCCCGCCGAAAATCCGCAGGCCCATTGCCCCCAGGCCCTCCCGAATCAGGCGTGCGTTTTCCAGATAATAGGAAATGTTTTCCTGAATTTGCCGTTTCCCTTCGGGGGTAAACACCGCCGCCGCCGCCCGCTGAACGGGATAGGACACGCCGTTAAACTTGGTGGCCTGCCGCCGCCCCCACAGCCGATTCAGCGATGCGCCCCCATATTGCAGCGCCTTGGGCACCACGGTGTAGGCGCAGCGCACGCCTGTGAATCCGGCTGTCTTGGAGAAGGAGCAGCATTCGATAGCGCATTCCCGTGCCCCGGGAATTTCATAAATACTCCGGGGCACATCCTCCTCGGTGATAAAGGCCTTGTAGGCCGCGTCATAGATAATCAGGGCCTGATGCGCCCGCGCCCAATCCACAAAGGCCCGCAGCTGCTGAAAATTCAGCACCGTACCGGTGGGGTTATTGGGGTAGCAAAGATACAGCACGTCCACCGGCGCGGCGGGCAGAGGAGGAACGAAGCCGTTTTCCGCATTGCAGGGAAGATAGGTCAGGCGGCTCCAGCGCCCCGCCGTATACGTCCCCAGCCGCCCGGCCATGGCGTTGGAATCCACATAAACGGGATAGACGGGATCGGTGACGGCCACGGCTGCGTCCGGGGCGAACAACTCCTGCAAATTGCCCACATCGCTCTTAGCCCCATCGGAAATGAAAATTTCCTCCTTTTCCAGCGCCACGCCCCGGGGGGCGTAATCCTGCTCCTGGATGGCGGAAATCAGAAAATCATACCCAAAATCCGGCCCATAGCCGCGAAACCCCTCCGGCGTGCCCATCTCCCGGGCGGCAGCGGCGAAAGCCTCCGTCACGGCGGGGGCCAAGGGGCGGGTAACGTCCCCAATGCCCAGGCGAAGAATTTCCTGCTCCGGGTGCGCGGCGGCATAGGCCTTCACACGCTGGGCCACCTCCGCGAACAAATACCCGGCGGGCATCTGGTTAAGGGCCGAATTGATTTTCATGAAAAGCCTCCCTTCCTGCCAGCGCACGGGAGGGCTGAGCGCCTCTCCCTGCGGGCCGAAACATTTTTTTGAAAAAAGGCCGCCCCGGCGCAGTTTCTGCCGCCCGCGGAGCGCCCGCTTCGCTTAATCCTCCAGCCATTCCCCGTCGAAAACAAAGGCGGCGGGCCCGGTCTGGTACACATGATTATCATCCGCGTTCCAATGCAATTGCAGATTTCCGCCCGACAGCTTCATCTGCACGGTGCGATCGCTGAGCCCGGCCAGCACGGCCGCCACCAGCGAAGCGCACGCGCCCGTGCCGCAGGCCAGCGTCTCCCCCGCGCCCCGTTCCCACACGCGCATTTGCAGCACACCCCGATCGATCACCCGCACAAATTCCACATTGGTGCGCCGGGGAAACAGGGGATGATGCTCGATCATGGGACCGATTTCGGGCACGTCGATAACCTCGGGATCGCGCACGAACAGCACCGCGTGGGGATTGCCCATATTCACGCAGGTGATAAACCAGGTCTGTCCCAGAATTTGCAGCCGGTGGCGCAGCACGATTTCTCCCGGCAAATTCACCGGGATATTCCGCGGGTTCAGTTCCGGCGTGCCCATATCCACCCGCACCCGGGACACCTTTCCATTTTCCACCGTCAGCCACAATTGCTTTAGGCCGCCCTTGGTTTCCAGGGTCAGTTCCGTTTTGCGGGTGAGCCCCCGCTCGTAGACATATTTGCCGATGCACCGGCTGGCGTTGCCGCACATTTCCGCCTCGCTGCCGTCGGCGTTAAAAATACGCATGGCGAAATCCGCCGTATCCGACGGCTCAATAAGCACCAGGCCGTCCGCGCCCACCCCGAAATGGGGCCGGGACATCACCAGCGCCAGCCGCGCGGGGTCATGCACCACTTCTTCAAAGCAATTCACATAAATGTAATCGTTGCCTATTCCCTGCATTTTGGTAAACCGCATGCCGCCGCCTCCCCTTTTTCTGTGCTGCTTCTAATTATGTTGCGCCCGAAGCAAAGGTTCCATACCTGTTGAAAAAGCCCCGGCGTTCGCCGCGAAAACCTGGGCTTTTTCCAGGCGATTTTTTACATTCTTTCGGGGGCCGAAAGGCCGATCAGATACAGGCCCGTTTTAATCACCTGGGCGGAAGCACGGGTCAATTCCAGGCGCGCGGCCGTGGCGGCGGGGTTTTCATCCAGGATGCGATGCTCGTAGTAAAATTTATTATACGCCTTGGCGATTTCCGTGGCGGCGCGGGTGACGATAGAGGGCTCGTTGCGCAGGCAGGCCTCGCTTACCGCCTCGGGGAAGCGGGAGAGCAGCCGAAGCAGCGCCTGGGCCTCGTCGTCGGTGAGGGCGGCGTAATCGGGGGCGGGCAGCCCGGCCGGGGCCTTGCGCAGCACAGAGCAGCACCGGGCGTAGGTGTATTGCACATAGGGGCCCGTTTCGCCGTCGAAATTCAGCGCCCGATCCCACCAGAAATCAATATCCTTGATGCGGCTGTTTTGCAGATCGGAATAAATCACCGCGCCCACGCCCACCTGGCGGGCCACTTCTTCTTTATTTTCAAGGTTCGGGGATTTTTCTTTAATAATGGCCAACGCCTTTTCCACCGCGCGGTCCAGCAGCTCGTCCAGATACAGCACATGGCCCTTGCGGGTGGACAGGCTCTGGCCCTCGTAGCTGACCATACCGAAGGCCACATGCACCAATTCGTCCTTGGCCCAGGGATAGCCCATCTTCTCCACCACGCGGAACACCTGGCGGAAATGGAGATCCTGCTGATAAGCCACAACGTAGAGGCACTTATCAAAGCGGAAGGTATCCTTGCGGTAGAAGATGGCCGCCAGATCGCGGGTGGCGTAAATGGTGGTGCCGTCGCTCTTGAGGATCAGGCAGGGTGGCATATTGTCGTCGCTCAAATCCACCACCTGCGCGCCGTCGCTCTCCGTCAGCAGGCCCTTTTCCCGCAGTTCGTTCACCACGCGGTCGGTCTTGTCGTGATAGAAGCTTTCGCCCGTGTAATAATCGAATTGCACGCCCAGCTTTTCATATACGCGGCTGGCGTCCTTGAGGGTGACGTCCTTAAACCAATTAAAAATCTCCAGCGCCTCGGGATCGCCATCCTCAATCTTCTTAAACCAGGCGCGGCCCTCGTTTTCCAATTCCGGATTCTTTTCGGCCTCCTCATGGAAGCGCACATACAGGGCGGTCATCGCGTCCACGCCGCCCTTTTCCACTTCTTCCTTATCGCCCCATTTTTTATAGGCGCAAATCATTTTGCCAAACTGCGTGCCCCAATCGCCCAGATGGTTGACGGACACGGTGTGCCAGCCCAGGAAGTTATAAATGCGGCACAGGGAATTGCCGATCATGGTGGTGCTGAGGTGACCGATATGGAAGCGCTTGGCAATATTGATGCTGGAATAATCCAGCACCACGGTTTTCCCCGCGCCCTCAGTGCCGCTACCCCAGCGCTCGGGCGCGGCCATAATCGCGGCCAGCATTTCCCGGGCGAAATTTTCCCGGTTGAAAAAGAAATTCAAATAGCCGCCCACGCATTCCACCCGGGCGATTTCGGGATGCGCCGCCGCCTCGGAAAGCTTCTTGGCGATCATGGGCGGGCCCATACGCAGGGCCTTGGACAGCTTAAAACAGGGGAAGGCATAATCCCCCATGCTTTTTTCCGGGGGCACCTCCAGCAGGGCGGCCAAATCCTCCGGCAGGCCCTGGGCCTGTGGATAGGCCTTTTCAATCATCTCGCCCACCAGGGCGGCAATGCGCTGCTTCATATCCATAAAAGCGCTCATCCTCCTCAAATGCTATGCACTTAAGCATACCATATCCGCCCATTTTTTGCAATATATAACCTTGCCAGGAAAAGGGATTTTCTGTATCCGCGTCAAACATAGGTTACACAAAGCACAGAGAACACAGTCAAGGGAAAGGTGGAGATTTGCGAAGCAAATACGACCTGACCTTGACTGTGGTAAGAAAGAAGTACAATGGGAGGGGGCTGTTCGGCAAGGCATGCCGAACAGCCTTGGATACTTTATCTTGCTGCGCGCCTGTGCCCGCAGGCTTTACCACATGACGCCGGCGTATTTTGCCAGCACCTGGTTGGGCGACTGCATGCCCAGGCACGTCATGATGTGGTCGTTGGATTGCCGCTGGTATACCGCCAGCTGCTTCCTGCCGTCCTCCAGGCTGTACATCCGCATGTGCCGGTAGAAGCGCAGCTCATCCGTCCGGTGCTGGCGGACGGGACGAATTTCACGTCCACCTGGAGCTTCTGACCAGGATATGCCGCGCGTTCATACGGCTTGTTCTGCCGGGTGCGCTTCTTCTTCTCGGGCGGCTTGAGCTTCGAGGCCGTTCGCTTGAAGCAGCCGTAGCTCCTGACGTAGCCGCGCTTCTGCGCCTTTTCATAGCCCAGCAGCAGGTCGCGCGGATACTTTTTTGCGTATCGCTGCACCAGCTGGATTTCCCAGTCGCTTTGCTTCAAGGGCGAGTGCAGCGGCGCACGGCTTCGATTCTTCAGCGACTCAATCGTGCCGTCATATCGCCCCTTCCACTTGTGAACCGTCTTGCGGCTCAGCCTGTACCGCTCTGCCGCCTTCGTTACCCCGTGCTTCGCCGCATATTTCAATACCCGTTGACGATAGTACGCTTCCTGTGTTATTCTGTCCATGGAGAACTCCTCTGTGGTGGCTGGTTTGTTGGCACTGCTATCTTACCACATGAGTTCTCTTTTTTCTTTGCTTCCGTGTTACCTATGTATTATAGCTCAACACCGCCCGGCTTGGCCAGGCCGGAAAATTCGCTTCACAGCTTGTTGCGTTTTATGGTATAATGGTGATTATGAAAATGCTTTGGCATTTTCCAGGTCGCCGGGACGCTGTTACGCGTTATGCCGACAATCACGCGGCGGTTCAGAGGAGGCGCGTCTTCTGACTTCCTGCTCCTCTTCCCCGGCGACAGCCCATTTAAAATGGAGGAATGCTTATGCCCACCACCCAGTTTGACAAAGAATCCATCAAACGCTCCATCCTGGGAAAATTACAGCGCTATAACGGCCGCACCCTGGCGGACGCAACCGAGCAGCAGATTTATTATGCCGTCGCGTCCACCGTGCGGGATCAGATTATGCAAAAATGGATGGCCTACCGAGAAAAGGATAAAAGCTACGCCGGGAAACGGCTATATTATCTGTCGGTGGAATTTTTAACGGGCCGCAGCCTGCATTGCAACATCCTGAATCTGTGCAGCACGGAGGAATACTGCCAGGCCATGGAGGAATTAGGGCTGAATTGGCGCGAAATCTGCCGGGAGGAGCCGGAGCCCGGCCTGGGCAACGGCGGCCTGGGCCGCCTGGCCGCCTGCTTTATGGACAGCCTGGCCTCCCTTTCCCTGCCCGCCATGGGCTGCACCATTCGCTATGAATACGGCCTTTTCCGCCAGCGCATTCTGGAAGGGCAACAGATCGAGGTGCCCGATAACTGGCTGGAAAACGGCAACGTGTGGGAATTCCCCGCCATGGAGGATACCTGCGAGGTGCATTACGGCGGCTATGTGGAGGAAAGCGAAGTAAACGGCCGCCGAATCTTCACCCTGAAGGATTACCACACCGTGGAGGCCGTGCCCTATGATATGCCGGTGGCGGGCTACGACTGCGAAACGGTGAACACGCTGCGCATGTGGCGCGCCCATTCCCCCAAGGCGCTGGATCTTGCCTCCTTCAACAGCGGCAATTATTCCAAGGCCATGCAGGAACAGGAGCTGGCCACCGTTATCAGCAAGGTGCTCTATCCCGAGGATAACCATCTGGAGGGCAAGGAACTGCGGCTGAAGCAGCATTATTTCTTCACCAGCGCCACGCTGCAATATGCGCTGAAGGATTTTAAACGCCGCTTCGGCAATAATTTTGCGCTGCTGCCTGAAAAGATGACCGTCCATATCAACGATACCCACCCCGGCCTGGCCATTCCCGAAATGATGCGCCTGCTCATCGACGAAGAGGGCCTGGGCTGGGACGAGGCCTCCTATATCGTGCAGCATACCATGGCCTATACCAACCACACCGTCATGAGCGAGGCCCTGGAGCGCTGGCCCGAAAGCATGATGCGCAGCCTGCTGCCCCGCATCTATATGATTCTTCAGGAAATTAACCGCCGCGTCTGCGCCCGCCTGGCGGATCATTATCATAACGGCTGCGATCCCCGCATCGCCAAAATGGCCATCACCGCCTACGACATGGTGCACATGGCGAACCTGTGCGTTTCCATGAGCTATTCCGTCAACGGCGTGAGCCAGCTGCACGGCGAAATTCTGAAAAAGGATACCTTCCGGGATTATTACGAATTCACCCCGGAGAAATTCAGCGCCATTACCAACGGCATCACCCATCGCCGCTGGCTGATGGCCTGCAACGCGGGGCTGCGGGATCTGCTGTATGATACCATCGGCGATTCCTGGGTGAAGGAGCCTGAACGCCTGCGTGAGCTGCTGCCCTATCGGGACGACCCCGTGTTCCAGGCCCGCTTTGCCGCCGTCAAGCGCGCCAATAAGGCGCTGTTTTCCGATTTCCTGATGCAGCGCCAGAAAATGAGCGTGGACCCCGATTTTCTTTTCGACGTTCAGGCCAAGCGCCTGCACGAATATAAGCGCCAGCTGCTCAACGCGCTGCACATCCTGGTGCTGTACAACCGCATCATGGACGACGCGAATTTCACCATGACCCCCCGCGTCTTTATCTTTGGGGCGAAGGCGAGCCCGGGCTACTATATGGCCAAGCAGATCATTCGCCTGATTATCGCCATCAGCAAGCTGATTGACCGCACGCCCCGGGCGAAGAAATTTCTGCGGGTTGTTTTCCTGGAAAATTACGATGTATCCGGTGCGGAGGCGCTGATGCCCGCCGCCGATCTCTCCGAACAGCTTTCCACCGCCGGAAAGGAGGCCAGCGGCACCGGGAACATGAAATTCATGATGAACGGCGCCGTCACCATGGGCACCATGGACGGCGCGAACGTGGAGATCTACGATCAGGCGGGGCCGGATAACATCTATATCTTCGGCATGCGGGCGGAAACGGTGGATTCGCTCTACCGCGAGGGCAGCTATATGCCCATGCACATTTACGAAAACAACGCCGAGCTGCGCCGGGCGCTGACCCAGATTATCGACGGCACGCTCTTCCCCGATAACCCGGCCACGCTCCAGGATATTTACCACAACCTGCTGTTCTCCGATCCCTATTTCGTGCTGAAGGATTTCGGCTCCTATTCCATGGCCCAGCGCCGGGTGGACGCGGATTATCAAAACCAGAGCAAATGGCTGCGCATGGCGATCACCAACACCGCCTGCTCCGGCGTCTTCTCCTCAGATCGCACCATCCGGGAATATAACGAAAAAATTTGGCGGCTCAAATAACGAACGCCGCAAAGGAAGCAAAAAGAAAAATGTTATGTTTCAAAAAGTGCGAGGGAACCGCTCTGGGGAGCGGTTCCCTCGCTTTATTTCATTCCTCCACGCCGCAGCAGCGCATCAGCAGCTTAAAAAGCTTCAGCTCGTAATCCAGGGTGTAGGGGTTTTCTATCTCGCCGCGAATGATGCGGGCGAAATCGTGCATCATGCCGTCGTAACGGTCCACCACGCCCGAATCCCACCGATCGGCGCAATCCCGCCAGGCGTCGGTTTCCGTGTCCTCATAATTCGCCACCGCCAGCGTGCGAACGCCCGAGATCGCATAAGGCCGGGATTCGCTAATTTCCAGCGGCTTGATCTCCACCGTGCCCTTGGCGCCGCACACCACCAGCTGCCGCCGGCAAAAGCCGCCGAACTCGGAAGCGCAGCTTTTGATATAGGATACGCCTCGGGGATACTTGAAAATCACCACGCCCAAATCCTCGGCGTTTGTGCCATCCATGCCTGTTCGGGTGTTCAGGGGGATCACCTGCTCCGGCTCGCCCTGCAATTGCAGCACCAAATCCACCAAATGGCAGCCCAAGAAATAGAACATGCCGCCCTGATATTTTTCCAGCCAGCGCCGCTTTTCCGGCGTATGGCGAACGCTCATCTGCGCCTCGACGGAATAAATTTCCCCCAGAACGCCCGCCTTCGCCTGGTTCAACACCCGCTTTACCAGCGGATTATAGCGATACATATACCCCATCTGGAACGGCAGCCGCTGCGCCCGCGCCGTTTCAATCAGCCGGGTGAAGCTGGAAACGCCCGCGGAACCGGGCTTATCCAGATGAATCGCCTTTCCCCGGTCGGCGAATCGCTGCGCGATGGCCGTGGCCAATTCTTCGTCGGTTTCCACGGCAACGGCCTCCAAATCCTCCATCGCCAGCAGCTCCTCCACGGTGTAATGGGGCGTATGGGCGTAGGGCGCTTGCTCCAGGGCGCTCATCCGCTCCGGGTTGCATTCCGCCACACCCACCACCTGAAAATCCTGAGGCAGCCGCAGCAAGCTGCTGAAGGTTACGGCGGCGTGATCGTGGCCCGTGCCGATCTGCGCGATTTTGATTCTTTTCACGGTATTTCCCTCCTGTGATACAGAAGTAATTTTCTATATTTTATCTGCTTGACGCGCTCTGCGCAATATGCTATACTGCAAGAAAGAGGTAATATTCTGTATCGTGTTGCAAAATGGAGGCCCGGGCGGTGAACGACGCTTCGTTTTTCCAGAGCTTCATTTTCCGGCAAATTACCTGTGCGCAATACCATCACGCCGACATGCGCATGGGCACGGCCGTGCATTATGTGGGCTATCTAAAGGAGGGCCATGCCCGCCTGGAGGGGGAAAAAAACACGCTCACCCTTCAGGCCGGGGATTACTTTTATATTCCGCGCTTCTGCCGCTATCAATCCTATTGGTATGGCGCGCCCGTAATTTGTTTTGATTCCTTCGGCTTTCAATGCTACCCCGAGAACAGGCATTTAACCTACCCCCTGCAAATCATCCCCGCCAATGACGAAATCCGTGCGCTGCACGCGCCCCTGATGGATAACAAGTCCTCCTCCTGTGAAAATATCGGCCGGTTTCTTCTGCTTTTCAGCGCGTGCCTGCGGCAGATGACGGCCCAGCCCCTTTCTCCCCGCCACACCGCTGTGGATCGCGCCGTTCGCGCCATGACGGAACAGCCCGGCCTTTCCGCGCCGGAATTGGCCGCCCTGTGCGGTATAAGCGAATCCAGCCTGTACAATGCGTTTCAGGAGGTGCTGGGCCTAACGCCGGTGGCCATGAAGCATAAGCTTCTGGCGGAAAAGGCGGTGGATCTTCTCTGCGCCACCGATGCGTCCGTAGAATCGATCAGCGCCCAGCTGGGCTTTAGCTCCACTTCGTATTTTCGCAAGATTCTCGCCCAGCAAACCGGGAAAACGCCCCGGGAAATTCGGAAAAACGCGGGCATTTAGCCGCGCCGGGTTTGTAAGCCCCTTGCAATCATTTGCGCAATCAAAAAAGGCTCCTGCCGATGCGGCGCTTCTTCCATCCGGAAGGAACCGCCCGCAGCAGAAGCCTTTTTTGTTACCGTTTATTTCGTCAGGGAAGCGTATACGATCGCATGGGCCCAGGTGGAATGCGAAGCGATATCATATCCCGCCAGATCCGCGCGATAGAAATCCACATAGGTGTTGGAATAGAGCGGCACCATGGGCAGCGCTTCCACCCAGTACTGCTGGAATTCCAGCCAACGCTTCTTATACAGATCCTGCCGTCCCTGGGGCGTTTCGCGCAGGTTCTGGGCCAGCGCCATGAGCCGCGTATCCTTCAGGCCGGTGAAGTTCCCCACGCCCTGGTAAGCGTCGTCCGTATGGAAGGTGTAATACGGGTCGAAAATGTAATCGAAGTTGGAACCCAGGAAGAACATATCGTAGGTGCGCTCCGTCTGCCGGTAGAGGTGCTTGAGCAGCTCGTCCATGGGCAGTTCCGTCACTTCCAGGCCAACGCCCAGGGAATCAAAGCTTTCCTGCAATTGCGCAATCAGCGCTTGCGCCGCGGCATTCTCCGCAGGCACGGCCAGCTTAAAGCTCAGGTTCACGAATTTGCCGTTGCTGTCCGCCGCGTATCCGGCCTGCTGAATCAGCGCGCGGGCCTTTTCCAGATCCTTGCCGTAAACGTTCAGCTGCTTCAAAGCGTCCTGCTGCTGGGCGGCCATCCACTGGCCGTTTCCATAGTAGCCGTACACAGGCGCGCCGTTCCCCTGGAGGAATTCATCGCACAGGGCCTGCACGTCGATGCAATAGGCCACCGCCTGGCGCAGGGCCTGATTCGCACCCACGCCGCTTTCGCAGGCAAAGGCCAGATAGCTCAGGCCGTTGCGGGCGTAGGCCGTGCTCTCAAGGCCCGCCGCCTTGCCCGCTTCAATGGCCGCGCCGCTGCTGACCTTGTTCACCAGGCCGATCTCGCCGCTTTCCAGCTGGGAAATCATTTCGGCGTTCTTCACGCACTGAAAGCGAAGCTTCTGGATGGAAGGCTTCTGCCCTTCGTAATTGCCCATGTAGTTTTCGTTGATTTCCAGTTCCGCAACGGCGCTCGCCGCGTCGTAGCTCACCAGCCGGTAGGGGCCGCTTACCACGGAGGGATGGGACACATAGCCTGTTTCCGCGTTCAGCAGCGTATCCCGCAGGCCCGCCGCCGTCAGCGGCTGGGTCAGATACGCGCCCTGGCCGTCGTCCGCCACATCGCAGCCGGGGGCGATCACCGCCGCCGGATACGGGGTGACGTTCACCAGCGAAAGCTCGTAGTAGTAGGGCCGTTTGTTGCCCGCAATGGTCAGCGAGAAGGAATTTTCCGAAAGCAGGCGAACGCCGCTGAAGGGCTGCCCCTCTGTATATTCCTTCCAGCCGCTCAAATGGGCGTAGGTCATGTTATTGCCGCCGATTTCCTGCATCTGCGGCGCGGAGAGCAGCAGCACGGAGAACACATAGTCCTTAGCCGTGATGGCGCTTCCATCGCTGTATTTCAGGCCGTCGCGCAGCGTGAAGGTATAGGTTGTGCTGTCGTCGGTCACGCCGTCTGTATAAATCTCCTTGCCGGAGACAACCGCCGGGTTCACGTTGTAGTTGCCGTCCTTCATGATGGCAACGGTGCTCGCATCGTGCAGCAGAGCGCGCATATCCATATCCGCCGTATTCGCGCTCCACAAGCCGGCGAAGAAATCGCCGCTCATGCGCGTGGTGGAGCCGACAACCAGCGTGTCCTCGCTCGCTTCTTCCGCAAGCGCCGCGCCCGATAACACCAGCATCAGGCACATCAACAGAGCAAGCAGGCGTTTCATAGGCTTTCCTCCTTCATTCCCTCTCCGTCCCCGGCCCGAAAATGGGCCGGGAACGAGGGGATTTGATTTTCATTGGCGCTTACTCGAAGCAGTGACCCACGTTCATGGAAACCGCGCCTTCGCCCTGCGGGCTGTCCTGGCCCACCTTGTGATAGATGAACACGTGCACATTCAGATCGGGATTGGTGGTAACCACCATCTTGTAGGTATCCTCTTCGCACACGTAGCCAGGAATTTCCACAGGATGCTCCAGGTAGGTCTGGTAGAACATGGCGTTTTCTACCGTCTTGGGATAATGCAGTTCTTCGCCCTTGGCGCTGTCCAGCCTGTATTCAATCCGGTAGGTCAGATCCGTCCTGCGGGTGTAATACAGCTTGATAACCAGCTCGTTGTTGGCGGGCACAACCGCGTCGCCGTTCACCGTCATGGTCGCGTCGAAGTTGAAGCCCACGAAGTCCTTGGGCGCAAACGTGGCTTTGGCGCCATATTCGCCCTGAAGCTGCTCCGTCTCCTTCAGCTCGTAGTAACCCTTGGTGTAGCCCTGCAGGTAGTGCTCCACAGTGTAGGAATAGGTCTTGCGCGTATAGTACAGCTTCACGATCAGCGAATCGTCGGTGGGGATCTTCGCATCGAGATTCTCGCTCAGCTCCGGCCGGAATTCAAAGCCCGTGTAAGCGTTCTCCGCGTACTGCGCCGCGTCGCCTGCAATGCCCTTATTGAAGGTATCGTCCTTCACCTGGTGCTGCCAGGTGCCGTCCAGGCTGCGGGTGTAATGCTGCACCGTGTACTGATACTTGCGGTCGATCTGCACGGTTTCACTGTCCGTATCGCTCAGGCGCACCGTTTCGGTCTTGCCGTCCTTGCGCACGGTGGCTTCGCCGTTCACCTGCGCGGTATTCGTGAAGGTGGAAACCTTCTCCTGAATATCGCCGCGCTGGATGGGATAGGCCACGTTCACCGTCACGCTTTCGCTGGGCTTAAGCTCCCCGATGACCGCCTCGCCGTTCACCAGCTGATAGCCCGCGCCCTCGCGCATTTCAACGCCGGCAACAGCATCCGTCGCGGTCACGTTCCGCAGGGTCACATTGCCCAGGTTGCTGATAACAAGCGCGTATTGAGCGGTTTCGCCATAGCGGTAGATACCATCCTGATCCGCATCCTGGCCCTTGACCTTCTTATCGATGTCCAGAACCGCGCGCGTTTCGTCGGGATCGTCCTCCGTCTTGCCAGGATCAACAGGCGCGTCGGGCTTCTCGGAGTCAGGGCTCTTGCCCTTCGCCGTCGCTTCGTTTACAACCTTGCCAGCCAGGATATCCGCCTCGGTTACGATATGCTCGAAGCTGTATTCCTTGCTTTCTTCAGGCTGCAGCGTCACGCCCGTAGCCAGCGTTTCTTCCTTGCC
>CAKULG010000018.1 GCA_934667105.1 uncultured Clostridia bacterium | reverse complement strand
TAAGGGTAGCGGATTTCTCCGGTGTTGACAATGGCTCGTTTTTTCTACCGAGCCTGCTAACTTTTTCGCGCCCTTTTGCCTCACTTACATTTTAGCGAATACAAAATGCATCATTGTTAAGGAAGAGTATATCACATCATAAGTTAATGCAAACGGATACAGTAAAAAATCAGCACATAAAAAGTCAATATTATTATGAACGTTTAGGTTTATTATTGCTCTTTCAATTGTTTTGGGAGAAATATCAATCCCGGTAAACCTTAAACAGAGTGGAGCGACTTTATCGGCAATTCTTCCGGTGCCAATACCTATTTCAAGAACAGTTTTCTTCTTATCAAGAGCCATAGACTCAATGAAATTCCGTCCATCCCACTTATTCATATATTCTTGCAAAGCGGGAGGATCACGAAAAGCATCGTTGCCTTCGTCAATCAGTAAATCATAGTGCTTAATCACATTCATCATTTTCCCCCCTTCAAATTCCGATTTGTCGTTCTATTGATTGTTCTGATAGTATATAACACATAAAGGGAGCAGCTTCAAGACAGCGCTGTTCCCTTGAGAAATTATACGAATTAAACTGTATACCGGCTTTCGATTTCTATCGGTTCTGCGTGTAGCCCAGGGTTTTCAGATCCTCCGCGGAATCCCGCCAGCCGGGCCGCACCTTTACCCATAGCTGCAAATTGACATGCATGCCCAGCAGCTTTTCAATATCCTCCCGGGCCTCGCTGCCGATTTTGCGCAGCATGGCTCCCTTCTTGCCGATAATGATCCCCTTATGGGAATCCCGCTCACAGTAGATGGTGGCGTCGATTTCCATGAAATTATCATTTTCCTTCTTCATGGCCATCATTTCCACGCCGATACCATGGGGCACCTCATCCCGCAGATTGCGCAGGGCCTTTTCGCGGATCAATTCGGCGCATATATCCCGCTCGGGCTGATCGGTGAGCATATCGTCGGGGAAATATTTGGGGCCCAGGGGCAGATGCGCAGCCAGCTCCGCCTTAACCTGCTCCACCCCGTCCCCCGTCCGGGCGCTGATAGGCAGAATGGCGTCGTAGCCCGCATCCTTAAAGGAATCAATGATTTTCAGCAGCGCCTGGGGCTCTACCAGGTCGATTTTATTGAGCGCCAGCAGCTTATATACCTTTTTCTGGCTCATCTGGGCCACGATGCTGCGGTCATGGGGGCCGATGGCCGTCACATCCACCAGCACCATCAGCGCGTCGATGCCCTCCATGGCCTCTTCAATGGCTTGCACCATGAACTCCCCCAGCTTGGTGCGGGGGGTGTGCATGCCCGGCGTATCCACAAAAACGATCTGGCATTGATCGCCGCCCATCACGCCCATCACGCGGTTGCGGGTGGTCTGCGGCCGATTGGATACAATGGCCACCTTTTCCCCCACCAGCGTATTCAGCAGCGTGGATTTGCCCACGTTGGGGCGGCCCACGATGGTAACAAACCCAGAATGAAAGCCTTGCTTCTGCGACATCTTTTGTATTATTCCTTCCCTAAAAATTCCAGCGTGCCCGATTTGGGGCCAAAGCCATGGGGCAAAAGCTCGGTAAGGCACGCCTCGTCCCGGTGCTCCTCCCAAGCCACGATTACCCGCAGCTGGGGCGCGAATTCGTTCAGCGCTTGGCGGCAAATGCCGCAGGGCCAGGGCGCGGCCTTTTCCGCCGCGATGGCGATGGCCGTAAATTCATGAACGCCCTCGCTCACCGCCTTAAACAGCGCGGTGCGTTCGGCGCAATTGGTGGCGCCGTAGGAGGCGTTTTCAATGTTGCAGCCCGTGAACACGCGGCCGTCCTTGGCCAGCAGGGCCGCCCCCACCCGGAAATGCGAATAGGGCGAATAGGAAAAGGCCATGGCCTGGCGGGCCAGGGCGATCAGCTCGTCATCGGTGATCCGGCCGATTCCGGCGCGGTTCAAAGCGTTTTCTTCCATGCTGCGCATCCTCCTTTTATCTTCTTCCTGCATATGATCGTAGCCCATCAGATGAAACAGAGCGTGCACGATCAGATAAGTCATTTCCCGCTTCAGGCTGTGGCCGTATTCCGCCGCCTGCTCCCGGGCACGGGGAACGGAAAGGATAATATCGCCCAGAAAACAGGCTCCGGTTTCATCCCGTTCCCGCAGCAGCCGCGCCTTGCAGCGCCCCAAGGTTTTTTCAGGGGTGCAGCCCACGGAGGGGAAAGAAAGCACATCCGTGGCTCGATCCACGCCGCGGTATTCCCGATTGATTTCGTGAATGGTATCGTCGTCCGTCATGCGCACCTGGGCGTATACGGGAATATCATCGATTCCCTCCGCCCGCACGCATTCCTCCCCCGCCCGGCGAAGGGCCTCCTCCGCCTCGGGCAGGGCGGGCGCATCCCAGGCGATATCCAGCCGAATGCTCATGCTTCCTCCTTATGGGAAGGCGCGTCCTCCTCCAGGGACGGGGTATCCTGCGCTTCCTGCTCCTCGTGCGCTTCGGCGGCGGAGGGCTCCTCCTTGGACGGCATCAGCTGCTCGATGGTAACAGGCTCCAATGCGGGCGGGGGCTCCACCTCCACCAATTGCTCCGGCACCTCGGGCATCACCACCGGCGCTTCCAGTTCGCTCTCCACCTGAAGCCGGGGAAGCGGCGGGGAAACGGGCGCGGGCACGACGGGCTGATTTCCTTCTTCCGCCTTGAGCGCCTCCTCCACCCTTTCCTTCGCTTCCTCCTGCTCTTCTTCCAGCACCTCTTCGGGCTGATGCAGAATGCGGGGCTTTTGCTCCTCCATATCGGGGTATTCAATCCGCTCGTGGAACACGCCCACCAGCACCGTGGTGGCCGCCGCGCAGATCTTATCAATGTCCTGCAAGGTCAGGGGGCTATCGCTGAGTTGGCCGTCCTCCAGCTTTCCACGCACCAGCTTCACGATGAAATCCTCAATGCTTTCAGGCGTGGGATTTTTCAGAGAGCGTACCGCGGCCTCAATGGTATCGCAAAGCATCACGATGGCCGCTTCTTTCGTGCGCGGCGGATGGCCGTCATAGCGGAAAGCGTTAATATCCACGGGCTTTCCCCCCGCCATTTGCAGCGCCTTATGATAGAAAAACATCACCGGCGTATCTCCATGGTGCTCGGCGATAATATCGATCACCGCCTGGGGCAAGCGATACGCCTTTGCCAGGGCTACGCCGTCCCGGGTGTGGGCGGTGACGATGGCGGCAGAGACATGGGGATCGGTGCGGTCGTGGGCGTTATCGTCAGGCTGTTGATTTTCTTTAAAATACTGCGGCCGCTTCAGCTTGCCCACATCGTGATAATAGCCGCCCACGCGGGCCAGCAGGGGATTGGCGTGAATGGCCTCGGCGGCCGCCTCCGCCAAATTGGCCACGATAATGGAATGATGATAGGTGCCTGGAGCTTCCAGCAGCAGCCGCCGAAGCAGAGGCTGATTGGGGTTGGACAATTCCAGCAGCTTGGTTGGCGTGGGCAAATTAAAGATGGATTCCAGCAGCGGCTGGCTGGCAATGCACAGCAGCGCGGAAATCAGCGCGCCGCCGACGCACCACAGGCCGATTGCGATGGTGCCGCTCAGCTCGTTAGCCGTCATCAGGCCCAGCGCCAGCACCGTTAAAAAGCTCGTCACAGCCGCCAGCAGGCCCGCCAGCAGCACCCGCAGCCTGTTGGCCTTGCGCCCCAGCGCCAGCGCCGCCGCCGTGCCCGAAATCAGGCCGCAGGCAATGAGTATCGCCATTTTTTCCGCATAGGCCTCGCTGCCGCCGGCGGCCAGGGAGGCCACCAGCATCGTCATCGTCACATTGCAGATCAGGCCGCATTTCATGCCCAGCAGCGCCGTAATCAGCAGGCTGCAAAGCAGCATGGGCGCGAGATAGGAATTCACCAGCCGCGCCAGCATGCTCAGCCCCAGCGCCAGAATCAGCACCACAAACAGCAAAATCAGCCGCTGCGTGCCGTCAAACACCTGGCATTCCTCCCGACGCAAAAGCAGCAGCATGGCTACCAGCACCATCATCAGCAGCAGCGCCGCCCCCAGATACATGGAAAGATCCACTTCGCCGTCGTTGAGCAGCCCCAGGGCGGAAAGCATAGCCAGTTGATTGGCCGTGACGCGGCCCTCGCCCTTGGTGACGATATTCTGCCCCTGCTTATAGATCACCGGCTCCACCGCCGCCCGGGCTTCCTGTCGGGCGGCCTCGGTGGCCTCCTGGTCGATGAGCATATTGGGCTGAATGCAGGCGCTGAGCACCGTTGGCGCCACATTCTGGCTCAAGGGGAAGGACATACGATAGGAAACGATTTGCCGGATACTGACGGCCGCCGCGTTCTCCTGCCCCTCGGTCACATGGTTCAGCATGGTGCTTTGCAGGGCGGTATACAAAAGGGAATAGGCTTCCTCCAGTTCGGTTTGCGTGCTATGCAAAAGCGAGGTCAGCTGATAATCCCGCAGGGTAATCAGTGTGAGCATATTTTTCGCGTATTGCAGTTCTTCCTTGGAATAAACCCGGACGGCGGATTGATCGGGCAGCGTGTCGCCATATTGCCGCACCACGCGAAGCTGGGCGAAAATCTGGTCGAAATGGCTCAGCACGCTTTCCGTCACGCCGTCCTGAAAGCGATAGGTGGGCGTGACCGCCTCCGCGGCCTGAACGCGCCGCTTCTCCGTGCTGATTTCATCCACCACATCCTTGGAGGCGGAAATGGTCACATTGGGCACCATTCCCACGGCCAGGTTATAGCGCACCGGCACAATCGCCACTTCGAACATGCACACCAGCACCGCCACCCCCGCCAGGCAAATCAGCAGCCGCAGGGCCGCCGGGGAGCGCAGATAGGCCCGCAGCCGGACTTTCATTTTCTTTTCCTGGGTCATGCCTGCTTTCCTTCCTTCGTTTCATAGGCCTCGTATGCCCGAACGATTTTCTGCACCAGCTCGTGGCGCACCACGTCCTTGCTCGTCAGTTCCACAATACTGACTCCGGGCACATCCCGCAGCACCTCCACCGCCTGAGCCAGGCCGCTCTGCTTGCCCTTGGGCAAGTCCACCTGGGAAAGATCGCCCGTCACAATGCAGCGGGAGCCCGCGCCCAGCCGGGTTAAAAACATTTTCATCTGCTCGGCGGTGGTGTTCTGCGCCTCGTCCAGAATGATAAACGCATCGCTCAGCGTGCGCCCGCGCATAAAGGCCAGCGGCGCAATTTCCAGCGTGCCGCGCTCCATCATGCGCTGATAGCTTTCCGTGCCCATAATTTCATACAGCGCGTCGTACAGCGGCCGCAGATAGGGATCCACCTTCTGGGTCATATCCCCGGGCAGAAAGCCCAGCTTCTCCCCCGCCTCCACCGCCGGGCGGGTAAGCACGATGCGTTCCACCTCTTTATTGCGCATAGCCACCACCGCCATGGCCATGGCCAGATAGGTTTTGCCCGTTCCGGCGGGGCCCAGGGCCAGCGTCAGTTCATCCCGGCGCACGGCGGCCACATATTCCTTCTGCCCCAGCGTTTTGCATTGGATGCGCCGCCCGCGATGGGTGATGGCCACCACGTCCCCCAGGATCTCCTCCATTTGATCCAGACGGCCTTCCTTCGCCAGGGCCACCGCATAGCGAATGCGGGAAGCGTCGATCATTTCTCCCCGGCGCAGCAGCGCGATGAGGCGCAGAATAATCTGCTCCGCCATTTCCCGGTCTTCCGCCGCCCCCTGAATCATCAATTCCTGATCCCGCAGAAAAACGGCCACGTTCAATTCCTGCTCAAGAACCGCCATATTCCGATCGTTCATGCCGAAGAGGGAAAGGTAGCTTTCCATGTTTTCCAGTGTCAAACGCAATAAAAGTGCATCTCCTCTTAGGGATTTTTTTGAAAGCGGGCAATATCGCAGACGATTTCCGCCGTTGCCGTCGCCACAATAGTATCCCCTTCTATCATACTAATTTTCATAAATTTGTCAACCGCTTCAAGCCGAATCAGCTTTTTTTGCAGCAAATTTTTCGCAGCTAGCGCCGCCTCAGCCTTCGCCTCCTCCACCGGGCGCGGGCGTTCCTCCAGCGCCGCTTCATAATAAATTTCCCGGTAGAGGCGCAGGGGCAGCCATGCCCCGCAGAGCATGATTTCCTGGCGCGATACATCCCAGGCCAGAAATTCGGGCGTTTCCTGAGGGCTCCAGGAAAAGAAGGGGGTTTCCAGCACCCGGCGTTCCATCCGTCTGCCGGTGGGCAGCGTGGCGGTTTCCGTCAGGCTGACCTTCGCCTGCGCGCTGATCCACTGCCGGGCGAGGGCCTCCCCCTGGGCCTTCACGGGGATCATTTCTCCGTTTGCGCCCCGCTCCTCTCCGCGAATGAGCACCTGGCCTTTGCGCACCAGCTCTCCTGCCGCGCACTGGGGCGTTCCGGCATAAACGGTCAAACGAAGAAGAATACCGTCCGCCGCCGCCACCACGTCCCCCACGCCCCCCTGCCCAGCCAGGGTCGGAGGCGGCGTGCCCTCCACCAGGCGCACGCACAGGGCCACTCCGCGATACTCCGTCTGCACCCATTTCACCCGGGGCAGCCGCCATTCCAGCCTTTCCCGAAGCTCCGCCAGGCTGACCGCGCTGCGTCGCAGGCCGGGGGTCACGCCGATTTCCTCTAGATATGCCCGTATTTCCCCGGCGTATGCCCCCGCGTCCTCAATGCGAATTTGCCAGATAAAACCCATGGCATAAATCAGCAGTCCTGCGCAAAGCAAACAGCCCGTCCACAGGCCCCACCGCCGGGCAAAAAAACGCAGCAGCCGCAAAAGCCCCGTGGGCTGCGCCGCCGAAACGGCAAAGCCCCGGGCCTGGGCCATGGCCGCAAAGGGGGCGTAATCCCGCCAGACACAAACGACGCTGAGCGCCCGGTCCGCCTCCCGCCGCACCTGGGAGAGCGTCAGCCCCTTTATCCGTGCTTCATTCAGCAGCTTTTCCGCGCCCAGCCCCTGAACGCGGCAGCGCACCCGCATTAACCCCCTCATAACGCTTCCTTTTCCAGCGCCACGCTGGCAATTTCCCCTTGAATCAGCAGATCCTGCGGGCCGAAATGGCTGATTACCAGCCCGGTCCCCGCCACGGTCATCAGCCCCGCCTGGGTGCGCACGCGGATACGGCTGGTTTCATAGGAAAAAAGGCCGCGATGCTGCTCGATCAGCACCTGCTCCCGGCCTGAAATCACCACGCGCGGCGCTTCGCTTCGTGCCTCCGGGGGCACCAGGGAATTCCAATGCATTTTCATCACCCCGGCCTATTTTATGCGCCGCGCCGGGAAAACAGGACATTCCTTTTTACGCAAAAAACGGAGAAGCCGCTTTTGAGGCGCTTCTCCGTTTTTGTTTGCCGCGTCTGGATTTTTCAGACGGTGAACTGCTGAATATCCTTCACCAGGTCGTCGCAATCGTCGCTGTAAACGTCCAGGGTGATGGGCTTGGAAAGATCCAGGCTGAAGATGCCCAGGATGGACTTAGCGTCCACCACATGGCGGCCCGCCCGCAGATCCACTTCGTAGGGATAGCGGTTGACGGTATTCACAAAGGTTTTGACTTCCTCGGCATAGCTGAGCTTGATCGGAATCGATTTCATAATGCATTCCCTCCTCATCTTTTTTATTATAGCAGAATTCCATTAAATTGCAAGGGGTGAAATCCGCCTTATCCCAGCTTTTCCAGGGATTGCCGCAGGCGGCGGAGCGTTTCCTCCTTGCCCAGCAGATAGGCGATTTCAAAAGCCCCGCCCGGCGTATTGGCCAGGCCGGAAATGGCGATCCGCAGGGGCCAGAGCACCGCGCCGTTCTTTTTCCCCGCCTCCACGATGGCGGCCATTACCGCGTCGTGGATGGCCTGCTCGGTCCAATCGCTTATGCCCTCCAGCACGGGCAGCACCCATTGCAGATTTTCCCGGGCCACGGTTTCATCGCACTTCATCTTTTTATGGAAATACAGCGCGTTATCAAATTCGGGCATTTCGGCCAGGAAGCGAATCATATCGGGCACCTGGCAGAACACCTCGGTGCGGCCCTGCATCAGCTCGGCCAGGCGCTTATAATCCATGCCCTTGCCCGCCAACACCTGGTCAAACCAGGGCGTGGCCATTTCCAGATACTTTTCCGGCGGCAGCTTGGCGATATACTGGCCGTTCATCCAATTGAGCTTGTTTACATCAAAAATGCCGGGAGAATTATTCAGCCGGTGGATATCAAAGGCCTGAATCAATTCATCCATGGTGAAAAATTCCTGATCGGTGCCTGGGTTCCAGCCCACCAGCGCCAGATAATTAATCAGCGCTTCCTTCAGATAGCCCTTGGCGATAAAATCGCTGTAGTATGCGTCGCCGTCGCGCTTGCTCAGTTTATGCTGCGCGTCCCGCATGACGGTGGTCAGGTGAACGTACTGGGGAATTTCCCAGCCGAAGGCGTTATAGAGTAGGTTGTATTTTGGCGTGGAGGAAAGATACTCCATGCCGCGCATCACATGGGTGATGCCCATGAGATGATCGTCGATAACGTTGGCGAAATTATAGGTGGGCATGCCGTCCGCCTTAATGAGCACCATATCGTCCAGGGTGTCGTTGGGGAAGGAAATGTGGCCGAACACCACGTCGTCGTAGGTGGATTCCCCGGTGGTGGGACAATTGAGGCGAATCACATAGGGCACGCCCGCATCCAGCCTTTGCTGCACCTCTTCCTTAGAAAGATGCAGGCAATGTTTATCGTATTTAAATACCTCGCCCCGGGCCTCCGCCGCCTGGCGGCGTGCGTCCAATTCCTCCTTGGTGCAGAAGCAGTAATACGCCGCGCCCTTTTCCACCAGCTGCTGGGCGTAAGGCAGATACAGGGCCTTGCGTTCGCTCTGCACATAAGGGCCGTAATCGCCGCCGATATCGGGGCCCTCGTCCCAGTTCATGCCGCATTCCCGCAGCGTCTGGTAGATCACCTCGGTAGCGCCCTCCACAAAGCGCTCCTGATCGGTATCCTCGATGCGAAGGATGAATTTGCCGCCGTTCTTCTTGGCGAACAGATAGTTATACAGGGCCGTTCGAACGCCGCCCATATGCATAAAGCCGGTGGGCGACGGGGCGAAGCGCGTTCTCACTTCCATGGGAATTCCTCCTTTGTTCAGGGCGGCTTGGGAAGGAACATCCGCTTCGCCCCGATGCCGTTTTCATTTATTTCACCTGAAAGCTGCTCTTCAGGCTGACCACACGGTTGTACACCGCTTTTTCGGCGGTGCTGTCGGGATCCTTGCAGAAATAGCCGTTGCGCAGGAACTGGAAGGTATCCCCCACCTTGGCGGAAACCAGCGTATGCTCGCAATAGCCCTGGGCGATTTGCAGAGAATCGGGCGAAAGGAACTTGGTCACGTCCTTTTTATCCGCCGCGTCCGCGGTATCCCATTCCTCGGTCATCAATTGATCGTAAAGCCGGGCTTCAAAGGCGGCGCAATCCCGGGCGTTCACCCAGTGAATGGTGCCCTTTACCTTGCGGTTGGCCCCCTCGCTGCCCGAACGGCTGTCCAGATCCACCGTGCATTCCACATGATCGATGCTGCCGTCCGCCGCGTGCTCCACCTTTTCGCATTTGATGATGTACGCGCCCTTGAGCCGCACCTCGCCCTCCGGCTTCAGGCGGAAGAATTTCTTGGGCGGCTCCTCCATGAAATCCTCCTGCTCGATCCAGATTTCCCGGCTGATAGTCACGCTCCGCTCGCCCATTTCGGGGTGGTCGGGGTGGTTTTCCATGGGCAGAGTATCGCTCCAATCCTCGGGCACGTTGGTCAGGATGCATTTAAGGGGATGCAGCACCGCCATCACCCGGGGGGCTTTTCCGCCCAGCTCGTCCCGCACGCAGGATTCCAGCATGGCCACATCCACCGTGGAATCCGCCTTGGACAGGCCCACCATTTCCACAAAGCTGCGGATGGCCGCGCCGGGGAAGCCCCGGCGGCGCATGGCGCACAGGGTGGGCATGCGAGGATCGTCCCAGCCGGAGACGAAGCCCTCCTCCACCAGGCGGCGCAAATGCCGCTTGCTCATAACGGTGCGGGTGATATTCAGGCGGGCGAATTCAATCTGGCGCGGGCCGTGATAGACCTTGCCGTCCACCAGGCTTTCCTTCCGGAAGCCCGCCTTCTCCACCACCCAGTCGTACAGCGGCCGGTGATTTTCAAATTCCAGGGAGCACAGGGAATGGGTGATGCCCTCCAGCGCATCGGAAATGGGGTGGGCGTAATCGTACATGGGATAGATGCACCATTTTTTGCCCGTGCGCCAATGCTCCTTATACAGGATGCGGTACATCGCCGGATCGCGCATGTTGATATTCGGGGAGGCCATATCGATCTTGGCCCGCAGAATCATGCGCCCCTCGGGGAATTCTCCCGCCCGCATGCGGCGGAACAGATCCAGCGATTCCTCCATGGGCCGGTCGCGCCAGGGAGAATTTTTGCCCGGCTCGGTCAGCGTGCCGCGGTACTCCGTCATCTGCTCGGGGGTCAGCTCGTCCACATAGGCCAGGCCGCGCTTGATAAAATCCTCCGCGATTTCATACAGCTTTTCATAATAATCGCTGGCGTAGAAAATGCCGCCCGTCCAATCAAAGCCCAGCCAGCGAATATCCCGCTGAATGCCCTCGGCGTATTCGGTGTCCTCCTTGGCGGGGTTGGTATCGTCAAAGCGCAGGTTGCACAAACCGCCGTATTTTTCCGCCGTTCCGAAATCGGTAATCAGCGCCTTGCAATGCCCGATATGCAGATAGCCGTTGGGTTCGGGGGGAAAACGGGTGTGCACCTGCTGGCAACGCCCTTCTTCCAAATCCTGATTGATGGCGTCCCAGATAAAATTTGTGCGTTCCAGTTCGTTTTCCATAATCCCATCTCCTTACATTCTTCCGATTGAGAAAAACGTCTATCCCCAGGATCGTACAGACGTTTGATCTATTATAGCCTCTTCCACGCAAAAAAACAAGGAAAAATGACGCTTTCGGGGGAAAAATGTGTGTTTTTCCCCCGTGCTACCTTCCCTGCATTCGCCGCAGGCGAACGACGGCGTGGCCGATGGTGCGCAGCGCTTCGTCCCCGCGAATCAGCTCGATGGAGCCGTAGGGCGCGTCCAGCAGCCGCTCCCAGAGAAAGCGCTCCGCCTCCAGCCACTGCACCACGCCCCCCGTGGCCCCGCCGCCGCGAATCAACGCCGCCTCCGCCATCAGCCGCCGGTACAGCACGGTATATGCGTCCCACAGCAGCTCGGGCAGCAGGGGCTGGGTGTAATAGACGGTCCGCTCTCCCCGCAGCGTTTCCAGCAGGCGGCAGACCTCGGGGAAAAAGCATTGCTTCTGCGCGTCCAGAATCGCTTCCCGCACCACTTCTCCATCCGCCAGGCCCTCCAGGGGCAGCAGCAGCGCCAGGTTCTTCTCCTCGTCCTCCCGAAAGGGCATGGCGTAATAAATCAGGCCGTTCAATTGCTCCAGCGCCTGGGCATAGCCATGGCGCTGATATTCCGCAAAGGCGGCCTCCGCCCGCTGGCGGCTCAGCTCGGCCAGCACCTGCAATTTTGAATCAAAATGATGATAAAAGCTGCCCTTGCTGCAATGCAGCTTATCCAGAATTTCCTGAATGGTGGTTTCCTTATATCCCTTTTCAAAGAACAGCGTCTGGGCCGCGTCCAAGATGGCCTGCCTGCGCATATCGCCCTTGAGCATACTGCCTCCTCAGTTATATTCGATGACCTGCTGAATCATTTTATAGGTTGAGGTACACAGCAGATCCCGGTTGTATTCCACGCCGTTGCGCTTATACACCCGGTAAGTTTCCACCACATACCCCACCCGGGCCTTCTTTTTTTCCTGCTGCGTGCCGGGGGCCAGCTGCGAATTCTGTTCATACAGCGGCGTATCGGGCGGATAGGTGGTGGAAATGATTTGCGTGGTCAAATCGATAGATTCTCCCGGTCCCAGGCTGGCCCCGTAAATCTCCGCCGTGCATTTGCGCTGCTGATAATAGGCGATGATAAAAATAGGCGTCGTTCTATCGTTTCGGAAAACGAAATCCAGGTTGGGCCAATTCACCGTCGCATCCCGGCCCTTATCCACATATTTGCTGGGCCAGGTGTGAGGATAGCGGGTGACGATGGTCATGCCGGCCATGGCGGCGGCGTTAAAGAGCGTGCTGCTCACCTGGCATACGCCGCCCCCCACCTCGTCCACCGTGGCTCCCCCCGCGATGGAGGCGGCGGGCAGATAGCCCTTTTCCGTGGTGCGCTGGCCCGTGGCGGCGTTAAAGGAAAATTCCTCTCCGGGCATAACCACCTTGCCCGTCACCGCCTGGCAGGCCAGATTGATATTGTTATTGCGGTTGGCGCTGCTGGTGGTTTCGGTGGTAAAGGAGGAAACCAGCGCAAAGGAATTCATCAGTTCCACCCTTGTCACCGCGGGGGTCAGCGGCGTGGAGGCGGCCTGGATCACGGCGGCGTAATCCTGCCGGTCCAGGGCGGCGATCAGCTGCGCGTACAGCGCGTCGCCGTCCAGCTTCGCCCCCGCCTGATCCTGGGTGAAGGTAAAGGAGCGCGTGTTAAAATCAAAGGTGGCCACCATAGCGTCCACCGGGTCGCGGTTGATATGGCTTTCAATCACGCCCACCAGCTCCCGCACCTTTTCCCGGGAATAGGTGACGCGGGTGTATAGCTTCACCGTGTTGGCGGCGGTGTGATACAGATGGGCGTAGCGATATTCCATGGGGGTCATGGAGGAGCCGATGGTTTCCGTTGTGCCCTGGCGGCCCACGGCGTAGGCGATATCCAGCACGGTCTGGGTGTTGCGCTCAAAGGGCAGCTCGTTTTCAGTGAGCACCCAGGTCTGCCCGTCCACATGAATGGTGATTCCCAGCTGCCGGGCGCTGGCGGCCGCGCTGCTTTGCAGGGCGCTTTCCGCCTGGGCGCGGGTCATACCGCCCAAATGCACGTCGTCCACGAATACGCCCTGGGCGATGGTTTTCTGGCTGGTCATGTTTGCTTTCTGGCGAAACTGGGCGTAGGGCTCCCGCAGGCTCCACACAAAATAGCCCAGCAGGGCCAGCACCATCACGCAGATCAGCGCGATAAAGGCCCAGAAGGCGGTTTTCTTGGGCTGCCGGGGCGATCCTCCCTGCGCCCAAGCCGAAGAAAGCCCAGGCCGGGCAGGGCGCGGCGCCGCCTGATCCTCCGGCGCGGCGTAGGCCTGATCGGGGTAAGCCGTCCAATCCTCCTGGCTGCGGTATACCATAGGCGGAGGGTCGGGCGGATAAGCCGCCCGCTGCGGGGCCGCCTGTTGGTGACGAGCAGAACGCGACATGCCTTTTCCTCCTTGCTTCATAAAAACATACCCGATTCTATTCTATTTTACCGAGGCGCAAAATATTTGTCAATGCCCCCGTCCAGGGGCCGCGGGAACCTTTTTTTACATTTCATTTGTTTTTCTTTTTTCAACCGCTTGACCGGCGGCGAAAGGTGGTATATATTTTCTGTACGGAGGGGCGGCTTCGCCTTCCCCCGGCTTCATGAAGGAGGAATAATTGATTATGAAGAAATGCCTGCTTTTTCTTTGCTGCCTGCTGCTGGCGCTTCCCTTGCTGGGCAGCGCCGAGGAGGAAAAGGTGCTGAATCTATTCACTTGGGAATTGTATGTGGACGATCAGACCATCCAGGATTTTCAGAAAGCCACCGGTATCAAGGTGAATTACGCCACCTTTGATTCCAACGAAAGCATGATGACCAAGCTGCAATTGGGCGGCGGAAGCGACTACGATGTGATTATCGCCAGCGATTACGCCATCAACATCCTGCGCAAGGCCGGTCTGCTGCAAAAGCTGGATAAGGCGGCCATCACCCGATATGATTCCATCGACATCGTGCTGCTATCCCCCTATTTCGATCCGGACAACGAGTATTCCGTGCCCTATATGTCCGGCACGCCGCTGATCGTATATAACCCCGATCAGGTGGAAATCGAAATCACCGGCTATGCCGATCTGTGGGATGAAAGCCTGCGGGACAGCGTGGTGGTGATGGACGACGCCCGGAACATTATCGGCATCACGCTGAAAACCATGGGCTATTCCTTTAACATCACCGACGACGCGATTCTTGAAAAGGCCGCCGAAAAGCTCAACGCCCTGCGGCCCAACATCCGTTCCTTCAATTCGGATACTCCGGACGCCGATCTGAATTCAGGCGAATGCGCGGTGGGCTATATGTACGGCCAATACGCCTCCTACGCCATCATGGAAAACCCCGATCTCAAGGTGGTGTATCCCAAGGAGGGGGTGGGCTTCGGCATCGACGCGCTGGTGATCCCCGCCGGGGCGAAGCACCCCCAGAACGCGCATCTGTTCATGGATTTCCTGCTTCAGCCCGAAATTGCCGCCCAGGTGGCCCAGGCCCAGCAATTCCGCAGCCCCGTGCCCGAAGCGCTCGATTATCTGCCCGACGAATTCAAGAATAATCCCGCCATCAATATCCCCTCGGATATTCTGGAAAACAACGAGTTCATTACCGATCTTGGCGAATACGAAACGAAATATCAGAATATCTGGAGCAGCATGAAGCTGCTGGATAAATAAGCGGCCCAAGGCGAGGCGGCGGCGCATGCCCTTCCCCGCCTTTTCTGCGCCCGGATAATAAGGAGGAATCGTCATGCATTCTTTGGAAAAGCCCCTGGATCATCTGCTTAGCGACGGCGGCTTCTGCGCCATTTTCCGCAGCATCGGCTGCATCGGCGACAGCCTGGCCTCCGGCGAGCATGAATCGTTGACCGGCGGCCAGAAGGGCTATCACGATTACTATGAATATTCCTGGGGCCAGTATATGGCCCGGGCCTGCGGCGCGACCGCGCAAAATTTCTCCGTGGGCGGGCTCACGGCCCTGGGTTTTCTGGAAAAAATGGCCCGGAAGGATCCCCGCTTCGCCCTTTATCAGCCGGAAAAAAAGTGCCAGGCGTATATCGTGGCCCTGGGCTGCAACGATATTACCGCCGTGCTGCAAGGCAAGCTGGAAATGGGCGATATTTCGGATGTGCATCCTCAGGCGCTTTCAGAAAACGCCCCCACCTTCGCCGGGTATATGGGCGCGATTCTTTCCCATATCAAGGCGGTGGAGCCCAGGGCGCGCATTTTCCTGCTCACCATGCCCCAGCGGCCTGACGCCGATCCCCAGCGCGTCCCCCTGCAGGAGCGCCACGCGCAGCTTATGTATCAGCTGGCGGAATTGTTTGAATACACTTACGTTATCGATCTGCGCCAATACGCCCCCGCCCATGACGCGGATTTCCGGGAAGTTTACTATCTGGGCGGTCATCTCAACGCCATGGGGTATCTGCTCACGGCCAAGCAGCTGATGAGCTACATTGATTACATCATCCGCACCCACCCGGAGGATTTCGCCCAGACGGCGTTCATCGGCCGGGGCGGCGATCTGCATAACGAAAGCCAGAAATGGTAAAACGACCTGCCGCGCGTTCTCCGTGCAGAATAAAATCAGCCTCCCGCCTTCGCCGACAGTTGTTCGGCGTACGCGCGGGAGGCTTTTTTCATTGAAAAGAGGCTGTGAAAAGCGCTTTTCATAGCGTTGCAGAGGCTGTAGGCACGAAAAAATGTGCGCATTCCCCCTGTTGGCAGAAATACAGGAGTCTGCACAGTTTTCATAAAAAAAGGGGGAGCCCTTCTTGTGAGCGCCAGCCCCGCGCCCCGCTTTCGCGGACGTAGGACAGATGGGCTCGAGAAGGGCTCCCCCGCCTTCATGGGATAGTAAAAGCTTTACTTGCCGTATTTTTCCCGCTTCACATAGTGGGTGTGCAGCAGTTCATGGGCCTTATGGCTGTTGGGATGGCCCAGGAATTCTTCATACAGCTTCTGCACCTCGGCGTTCTCGTGGCTCTTGCGTTTGGCCTTGCCCGCATCCTCACGATACAGGGCCGCGGCGCGCAGAGCGCGGGGATCGCAGGTCATCTTATCCTGAGCAGACACGATGGGCTGACCGCCGCCAGTCACGCAGCCGCCGGGGCAGCCCATGACTTCGATGAAGGTGTATTTCTTTTCGCCGCTCTTAATCATATCCAGCAGCTTGGCGGCATTGCCGGTGCCATGGGCCACGGCCACGCTCACATCCAGATCGCCCACCTTAACGGTGGCTTCCTTGATGCCCTCGGTACCGCGAACGGCCTGGAAATCAACGTCGTCCAGCTCGTTATCGGTGATGAGCTTATAGGCGGTGCGCAGGGCGGCCTCCATCACGCCGCCGGTGGCGCCGAAGATCACGCCCGCGCCGGTGGATTCGCCCATCAAGCCGTCGAAATCTTCGTCGGGCAGGTTCACAAAGTCAATGCCCGCTTCCTTAATCATGTGCGCCAGCTCACGGGTGGTGATAACCTCGTCCACATCCGGCATCCCGTTATTGGAAAGCTCCTCCCGGCCCGCTTCGAATTTCTTGGCGGTGCAGGGCATCACGGATACAACCGCGATCTTTTCGGGATCAATGCCCGCCTTCTGGGCGTAATAGGTTTTAATCATCGCGCCCATCATTTCGTGGGGAGATTTGCAGGAGGACAGATTGGGAATGAATTCGGGATAGTAGGTTTCGCAGAATTTGATCCAGCCGGGAGAGCAGGAGGTAATCATGGGCAGCACGCCGCCCTCCTTCACCCGGTTCACCAGCTCGGTGCCTTCCTCCATGATGGTCAGGTCGGCGGCGAAATCGGTATCGAACACCTTGTCAAAGCCAAGGCGGCGCAGGGCGGCCACCATCTTGCCGGTCACGCCGGTGCCGATGGGCATGCCGAATTCCTCGCCCAGGGCGGCACGAACGGCGGGGGCGGGCTGCACAACCACATGCTTATCCGGATCGGCCAGCAGATCCCACACCTTTTTGGTGCTGTCCTTTTCATACAGCGCGCCCACGGGGCAGGCGGCGATGCACTGGCCGCAGTTGATACAGGCCGTTTCCGCCAGCTGCAAATTCCAGGGGGATTCGATGGCGGTGGCGAAGCCGCGGTTCACCGCGCCGATCACGCCCACATGCTGCACCTTGGCGCAGGTGGCCACGCAGCGGCGGCACAGGATGCACTTGTTGTTATCCCGCACGATGGAAGCGGAAGCGTCGTCGATGGCGTAGGTGTTCTGGCTGCCCTTGAATTCATCGCCGTTTTCCACGCCCAAATCGCGGCAGAGCTTCTGCAGCTCACAATTCTGGCTGCGGGGGCAGGTGAGGCACTTTTTATCATGGGCGGAGAGCACCAGCTGGAGCAGTGTTTTACGGTATTCGCGGATCTCGGGGGTGTTGGTCTTTACCGTCATGCCGTCCGTGGCGGGCAGCACGCAGGCGGCCTGCAGGGCGCGCCCGCCGGCGTTGACCACGCACATGCGGCACGCGCCGATGGCGTTAACGTCTTTCAGATAGCACAGCGTGGGAATATTGATACCAGCCTGCTTGGCAGCCTCCAAAACGGTCGTGCCAGCGGGCACCTCAACCTTTACGCCGTCAATCGTAAGGGTGATGATGTTTTCCATTTGCGTTTCCTCCTCGCACGAATCAAATCTTGGAGATCGCGCCGAAACGGCACTTTTCCATGCAAGCGCCGCACTTGAGGCACTTTTCGGGATCGATGTGATGCTGCTGCTTCACTTCGCCGCTGATGGCCCCGGCGGGGCAAACGCGGGCGCAGGCGGTGCAGCCGCGGCACTTATCGGTAATCACATATTGCAGCAGCGCCTGGCAATGATGCGCGGGGCACTTCTTATCGCGGATATGCGCTTCATATTCATCGCGGAAGAATTTCAGGGTGGAAAGCACGGGATTGGGCGCGGTCTGGCCCAGGCCGCACAGCGCGGTGGCCTTGATGGTCTTGGCCAGATGCTCCAGCTTTTCAATATCGCCTTCCTGGCCCTTGCCCTTTACGATGCGCTGCAAAATTTCCAGCATACGCCGGGTGCCGATACGGCAGGGGGCGCACTTGCCGCAGCTTTCGTCCACGGTGAAATCCAGGAAGAAGCGGGCGATATCCACCATACAGTTATCTTCGTCCATGACAATCATACCGCCGGAGCCCATCATGGAGCCCGCGGCGATCAGGTTGTCGTAATCCACGGGGGTATCCAGCAGGGACGCGGGCAGACAGCCGCCGGAGGGGCCGCCCGTCTGCACGGCCTTGAATTTCTTGCCGTTGGGAATGCCGCCGCCGATATCATAAATGATGGTGCGAAGCGGCGTGCCCATGGGCACCTCCACCAGGCCGGTGTTATTGATCTTGCCGCCCAGGGCGAACACCTTGGTGCCCTTGCTCTTTTCGGTGCCCATGGAGGCGAACCAATCCGCGCCGTTGAGGATGATCTGGGGCACGTTGGCGTAGGTTTCCACGTTGTTGAGCATGGTGGGCTTGGCAAAGAGGCCCTTCACCGCCGGGAAGGGAGGCCGGGGCGTAGGCTCGCCGCGCATACCCTCGATGGAGCGCATCAGCGCGGTTTCCTCGCCGCACACGAACGCGCCCGCGCCCAGACGGATATGAATGTCGAAATTGAAGCCGGTGCCATAGATGTTCTTGCCCAGCAGGCCGTATTCCCGGGCCTGCTTGATGGCGATGTCCAGGCGCTTAACGGCGATGGGGTATTCCGCGCGGACATACACATAGCCCTCGGACGCGCCGATGGCGTAGCCCGCGATGGCCATGGCCTCCACCACGCAGTGGGGATCGCCTTCCAGCACGGAACGATCCATGAAAGCGCCCGGGTCGCCCTCGTCGGCGTTGCAGGCAACATATTTCTGATCCGCCTGGGAATTATAGGTGAACTTCCATTTCAGGCCCGTGGGGAAGCCGCCGCCGCCGCGCCCGCGCAGGCCGGATTTGAGAATCTCGTCGATTACCTGCTCCCGGGTCATGGCGGTCAGCGCCTTTTCCAGGGCCTTATAGCCGTCAAAGGCCAGGTATTCGTCGATGTTTTCAGGATCGATCACGCCGCAGTTGCGCAGCGCCACGCGATGCTGATGCTTGTAAAAGTTGATATCCATCAGGGATTTATTGGCGTTCTGCTCGTGAGTGGCGTGATCGGTATACACCAGATGCTCCACCTTGCGGCCCTTGAGCAGATGCTCGGAAACGATTTCGTCCACATCATCCACCTTCACCCGGGAGTAGAAGGTGCCTTCGGGATAAACGATCACCACGGGGCCCGCCTCGCACAGGCCGAAGCAGCCGGTGCGCACAACCTGAACTTCCTTATCCAGGCCGGCTTCCTTAATTTTTTCTTCAAAGCGCTGAATCAGCTGCGCGGAGCCGGACGAAGTGCAGCCCGTACCGCCGCAGCAAAGCACATGAGCGCGATAAGTTTCCATGGGCAATTCCTCCTAAAAGCGGTTCAGCTTATTAATGCTCGGCGGCGCCGATGGTGTATTCCTGTACAGGGTTGCCGTTAACGATATGCTCTTCCATAATCCGGCGCGCCTTTTCGGGGGTTACATGCACGTACGTCACCTTGTCCTGACCGTGCACGAACACTTCCACCATGGGCTCCAGCTGGCACTGGCCCATGCACCCGGTCTGAGCGATGGTCACATTGCTCATGGCGCGCTTATCCGCTTCCTCCATAAAGGCGAGCACCACGTCGCGGGCTCCGGCGGCGATGCCGCAGGTTCCCATGCCAACGACGACGCGCACCAGCTTGCTGGCGTCCTCCCGGCGCAGGTTAATGCGGGCAAGCGTCTTCTTGCGAATGGCTTCCAATTCAGCCATGGACTTCATAGAATGACACCTCCAAATATCGGTTGAATTTCTGCTTGTATGGATGTTCGCATCCATGAAACGATCTCAGGCGCGCAAAGGGGCGCGCCCCGCAGGGCCGCCCGAAGGCTCCGGGTGTCAAAGCGCGTTTCCCCACGGGGCGATTGGCAATGCAGCGTGAAATCGGGCGTATCCGGATTGGCCGCGATCAGCGCCGCCAGGGTATCCCAAAGGGGACCCAGCGGCGGACAATCCAGGCGGCGGGTATCCAGGCGGGCGTTAAGCCGCGTGCCTTTTCCGGGCGAGCTTTGCAGGGAAAGCGCTCCCCCGCTCATGCGGCAGCATTCCGCCATCAGCGAAAGCCCCAGGCCCACGCGGCGCGTACCGCGGGTGGTATAAAAGGGGCTTTCCGCCTGGGCCAGGGCCTCCGCGCTCATCCCGCCCCCGTCATCCTCCAGCAAGAGAGAAAGCGCTCCTCCCGCTTCCAGACGCACGGTAATCGAAATCAGCTTGGCCCCCGCCCGCAGGCTGTTTTGCGCCAGATCCAGAATATGCAGGGATAAATCCCGCACCGGGCTTACGCCTGCTCCCTGTACTTGGCCAGGATGCCGGGGATGTCATCGGGGGTCAGCCGGCCGTACACTTCTTCGTTGATGGTCATAACGGGGGCCAGACCGCACGCGCCCAGGCAGCGGGTGGGGTTGAGGGTGAACAGGCCGTCGGCGGTGGTCTTGCCGATGGGAACGTTCAGTTCCTCGCTCAGGCGGTCCAGAACCTTCTGGCTGCCCTTCACATAGCAGGCCGTACCCAGGCACACGCTGATAACGTATTTGCCGCTGGGCTCCAGGGTGAACTGCGCGTAGAACGTCGCCACGCCGTAAACCTCGCTCAGCGTCACGCCCAGGCCCTCCGCGATGATCTTCTGCACGTCCATGGGAACGCAGCCGAAGATTCCCTGGGCCTTTTGCAGCACCGGCATCAGCGCGCCGGGCTGATCCTTCAGTTCGTCGATGACCTGCCGCAGCTGATCATACTTTGCTTTCATGTCCGGCATGATGAAATGAACCCTCCTTAACTTGCCCTTAATAAATTCGAAGCGTTCCGGGCTTATGTGCTTCTTCATATACCCGGTATACCATTGGCTATCATATCACAAATTCTGCATAATTGCACGCATATTTTAAAAAAATAAAGGCGAAATATGTGGAAATTTTTTTTACAATCTCAATGAAGCGCCACCAGATTTTCCGGGTTTTCCCTTCTTTATCACAGCAGGTGCATTTCTTTCCAAAAATTCGCTCGTTTTTTTTACTTGCCATTTTTTCCATGGCGAATTATCCTAGGATGGATGTATTTTTATGAAGAAAGGAATCGATTATGAGCAAGCTCCAGCGTGATTTTACAACCGGCCCCATCGGCCGGGGCATGATTGCCTTTGCCATGCCCTTTCTGCTTTCCAATATTCTTCAGGCGCTTTACGGCGCGGTGGATATGTGGGTGGTGGGCAACTTTTCCGCCGCCGACGCGACCGTGCGCACCGCCGTGCTTTCCGGCGTGAATATCGGCAGCCAGATTACCAACCTGGTGGCCATGATGGTCAGCGGGCTGACGGTATCCGGCACGGTGATGGTGGGCCAATATGTGGGCGCGCGCAAGCAAAAGGACGCTTCCGAAACCGTGGGCACCATGTTCACCCTGCTTTTCCTGGTGGGCCTTGCGCTAACCATCCTGATGATTGTGCTTTCCGGGCCGCTTCTGCGCCTGCTGGATACCCCTGCGGAAGCCTTCCCCCACGCGCAGCAATACCTGAATATCTGCCTGAGCGGCACGCTGTTCATTTTCGGCTACAACGCCATCAGCGCCATCCAGCGGGGCCTGGGCGATTCGGTGCGCCCGCTGATTTTCGTGGGCGTTGCGTGCGTCATCAATATCGTGCTGGATCTGTGGCTGGTGAAGGGCTTGGGCATGGGCGCGGCGGGCGCGGCCTGGGCCACCGTGATCGCCCAGGCGGTGAGCCTGGGGATGGCGGCCTGGTATCTTTCCCGCTCCCGGTTTATCTTTGATTTCAAGCTCAGCTCCTTCAAGATTAAAAAGGATAAAATGCGCCTGATGATTAAGCTGGGCATTCCTTCCTCCGTGCAGAGCATTATCGTGAACATCTCCTTCCTGGTGATGACCGCACTGGTGAACGGCATCGGCGGCTACGTCGCTTCCGCCGCCGTGGGTGTGGCGGGCAAATTCAATTCCTTCGCCATTTTACCTGCGGTGGCCATGTCCTCCTCGGTGAGCGCCTTCGCCGCCCAGAATATCGGCGCGCGGCGGCACGACCGGGCGAAAAAAGCCCTGGGGGTGGGCGTCGCCATGGCGCTGGGCATCAGCGCGGCGGTATTCGTGCTGGTTCAGCTTTTCCCGGGGGAAATCATCGCCTTTTTCGATCAGAACCCCGATACCATTGCCAACGGCATTGAATACATGCGCACCTTCAGCTTTGATTACCTGCTTGTGCCCATTCTTTTCTGCATCAACGGCCTGATTATGGGCGCGGGTCATACCACCTTCACCCTGCTCACCGCCTCGCTTTCTTCCCTGCTGCTGCGCATTCCGGTGGCGGTCGTTTTCGGCTCCGTGCTGGGGTGGGGGCTCAAGGGCGTGGGCCTGGCGGGCCCCGCCGCGTCCACCGCGGGCGTTGCGCTGGCGAGCTGGTTTTTATTCAGCGGCCGCTGGCTGAAGGATAAAACGGGCATTTCCCGGGATACCGAGCTTTCCGAATAAAGCGAAAAACCGTCCGGCGCGCTGCGGCAGCCGGACGGTTTTTTTATTTTCTTTACGCCTCCAGCGCTTTCCGGATAAAGGCCAGGCCCATTTCCAGCGCGGGCAGGTTATCCTCCATTCCCTCGAATTCATAGGATACAGATCCCTGATACCCCGCCTTGCGCAGCAGCTGCAGGCAGCGGCGAATGGGCACCACCCCGTGGCCCGCCACCGTGCCGCGCAGATGATTGCCCGCCCGGGTGGTAATCCAGCCGCTGCCGGGGGCGTCCCCATCGAAAGGCTTGAAAAGGAAATCCTTCACATGGGCATGGAAGGCATAGGGCGCGGCGATGGGCACCGAGCGGAGGGGGTTATCGTCCGCACAAAGGAAATTGCCGATATCCACCAGCCAGCCGTAATTGGGATGATCCACCATGCGGATCAGCGTTTCCACCCGCTCGGCCTCCTGAAGAATCATGCCGTGGTTTTCCGTGCAGGTGCGCACGCCCTTTTCCTGGGCGTAGCTGGTCACATCGCGAACGATGGGGGCGATTTTTTCCACCCCCTTCCGCCAATCCATGCCCTCGGGCAGCGCCCAGAAGGCGTCGTGGCGCACAACCGGCGCGCCCATGGCCGCCGCCAAATCCACATGATGCTTGATTTTTTCCACTTCCTCGGGCCCGCGGTTGAGAAAATCCGCCCCCTGGCACAGAGCCACGATCTTGAGGCCGATTTCCTCGCAGTGCGCCCGCAGCCGACAGGCCAGTTCCAGATCGTCCGCCGCCCTCTCCCCCGCCAGCGCGGCCCCGGTGTATTCGATGGCGTCAAAGCCCATTTGCTTCGCCAGATCGGCGATTTGGAAGCAATTTGCCCCGGTGGCCTTCATGTGCTTGGCAAAGCTGTACGCAGACACCCCAACAATCATTTTCTCTTCCTCCCTTGCGTCCCGCTGCGCGCACGCCGCGCCCGGGCGTTTTCCCCATTATACGATGAACGCCTGGGAAAATCAATAGATCATTTTCGATTTTATTAAAAACTCTTTTTGCGCTTTTTCATCAAGCGATTGACAGCCCTTGCTTTCCGGCTTATAATCTCAAATGATTTATTTTACGGAAGGATGATCGCTCCCCCATGCAAACCGAGCTTACCCTCAATAGCCCCCAGGAAAAGAAACGCTTTTATAAGGATTTGGCGCGCATCACGCTGCCCATCGCGTTCCAGAATTTCATGGACGCATGCGTCAATTCCGCCGACGTGGTGATGCTGACCATGGTGGGTAAAACGGAGCTGGCCGCCGCCTCCCTGGCCTCCAAGGTGGCCTTCGTGCTGCAAATGCTGCTTTTCGGCGTTTCCTCCGGCGCGTCCATCCTTTCCGCCCAGTATTGGGGCAGCAAGGACAGACGCACCATCGAAAAGGTGCTGATGATTTCTGTGCGGCTGTCGGTGGGCATTTCGCTGCTGTTTTCGCTGGCCGCGTGGTTTTGTCCCGCCGCGATTATGCGCATTTTCACCCCCGATCAGGCGCTGATCGAGGCGGGGGTGGGCTATCTGCGGGCGGTAAGCGCCTCCTATGTGCTCAACGGCTTCGCGGTGGTGTACCTTTCCGTCATGCGCAGCGTGGAGCGGGTGCGCATGAGCGCGGCGGTGCATTCCTCCGCCGTGGTGCTGAATGTGGTTCTCAACGCCTGCTTTATTTTCGGCGTCGGCTTTTTCCCCAGGCTGGGCATCGTGGGCGTGGCGTTGGCCACCTCCATCACCCGATTTCTGGAAGTGATCGTCTGCTCCATCGACGCGGCTCGATGCAAAATCATCAAGCTGCGCATCCGGGATTTTCTGCTGCGGGAAAAGGCGCTGATGCGGGAATTCTTCCGCTATTCCATTCCCGCCGCCCTGAACGATACCATCTGGGGCCTGGCTTTCAGCGTGTACGCCGTAATTCTGGGTCATCTGAGCAGCGATATTGTGGCAGCGGATTCCGTGGCCAGCGTGGTGCGAACGCTGTGCACCGTGGTGTGCTTCGGCGTTTCCTCGGCGGCGGCCATTATGCTGGGCAAAACCATGGGCGAAAACCGTCTGACAGACGCGCGGGTGCACGCGGGGCGTTTTCTGCGCATGAGCGTGTATACCGCGTTGGCGGGCGGCGTGATTATTCTGCTGATTCGGCCCTTTGTGCTCAGCAGTATGCACCTGATGGTGGATGTGAACCCGGTGGTGGAACGGTATACCAGCCTGATGCTGTATATCAACGCTTATTATATTATGGGGCAATCGGTGAATACCATGCTGATCTGCGGCATTTTCCGGGCGGGGGGCGACGTGCGCTTCGGCCTGGTGTGCGACGCCATCGCCATGTGGGGCTACGCCGTGCCCATCGGGCTGCTGTGCGCGTTCGTGCTGCGGCTGCCAGAAATGTGGGTGTATTTCATTCTCTGCCTGGATGAATTCGTAAAAATGCCTGTAATTATCGCCCACTACAAGAAGGGAACCTGGCTGCGCAACCTGACGCTGAACGCTGAAAAGAAGGATTAACGCGGCAAGAAAAAACGCGAGGGAAAATTTCTGGCGTGCCCAGAAACGTTTCCCCCGCGTTTTTCTTTTTCGTTTAGTTTACAGCGTTTGCAGATACAGGCCGATGCGCCGGGCCAGCAGCGCGTGGCCCGCGTCGCTGGGATGCAGCCCGTCGGGCAGCAGCGTTTCCCGGCAGCGCTCGTTGGCAGGCTGAATGCAGCTGGAAGCGTACAGATCCAGCACCGGCAGGCCGTAATATTCCGCCGCCTCCAGCAGAATTTTCCGGTATACGGCCAGCGTTCCCACGTTATAGGGCTTATTTCCGTCGCCCTTGGGGGAATTTTCATTGCTCCGGTGCAGCGGCGTGAGGAACAGAATGGGCTTTCCAACATAACGTTCCATCAGCCCGTTCATCAGGTAGTGGCAGGCGCCGTAAAAGGTGGATGGATCCCGGTCGGCGAAGGTGCCCAACGGCGCGTCGCCATGGCCGAAATCATTAGTGCCGCCGAACACCACCACCGCGTCCGCTTCGGTATCCATTTCATCCATGCGCATGCAGAAATCCCGGTCGAAGGGAGAATCCGTCATCACATGCTGCCGGGCGATGCGCGAACCGCCCACGCCGTAATTGTTGGCCCGCTTCAGGCCGAACATCCGCGCCAGCACATCGGTGTAACGATTTTCCACGCAGGACGCGCCTACCCCCTCGGTAATGCTGTCCCCCAGAAAATTCACTACGGCTCCTTTTAATTCCATCGTTCTTTACCCGCTTTCTTTTTCTTCTGAATGCAGAACTTCTTTTCGTCGTTTTATTCGCCGTCAGGGAAGAAACTCCTAGGGCTGCGAAAAAAATTTTCTTATGCGGAGAAGCAGTTCGATTCCTTTTTACGCATTTCCAGCTTTCTTAGAAAGGGACGCGAAGGGAAGCATTCTGATGAGCGACACCCCTTTAGCGGCTGCGTTTCTTTGCCGCCCGAAGCCTGCGGCCCGCTTGGGCGTGGGCGCAGGGCGTTGCCTTTCAAGAATGCTTCCCTCGCAATATTTCTATTTCACTTCTCGCGCGGTTTTATTCCTCTTCGATCCAGGGGGCGGTGCGCACCCCCAGTTTGGTAAGCCGGTAAGAATCCGTCCAACGCACGCCCTCGGTGCGCCAAGCGTCGGGACCCACCCAGGAATTGGCCACGTCCGCCCGATGCAGGGGGCCGAAGGCGTTCTCCCGGTTGCCCAGCAGCGTCAACTCCAGCGTATGCTCCCCTGCGGGCAGCGCGCCCAGCTCCAGCGCATAGGGCGAATAAGCGATATACCCCCGCTTTTCCCCATCCACGGCGATGCGAAGAGCCGTGCCCTCGTAATGGGGCGCAGTCACCCGCACGGGGCCGCCATGGGTGGTAAAGGGCACGAAATAGGTGATGTTTCCGCCGTAGTGCGGCAGGCCCTGGACGGTTACATCGTCAAAGCCCAGCATTTCGGGCAGCGCCGTGATCTCGCGGTATTCGCCCTGCATCCGCACGCCGAACGCGCCGATGAGATAACACCATTCCACGTTGGTGCGGCGGCCGAAGGGCAGTTCCACCACGATTTGATGCGTTCCCGCCTGGATATCGCCCAGCGGCCGTGTTCCGATGCTCTTATCCACATACCAGCCGTCCTGGGGCGCGGTGATTTCCCGACCGTCCAGATAGACGCGGGCCGCGTCCGCATCCTCCAGCGCCAGCTTCACATTCGCTGCATTCGTCTTAAAGGGCACGGTGAAGCGCAGGCGCACGATGTGCTCCGCCTTTTCCTCCCGCACCGTCCAGGGCTGGGCCACGGCGTTTCTGCGCTGGGGCCAACCCAGCCGGTCGCGAAGCCGGTTATCCGCCCGCAGCAATTCCTCCTGGGGGTTCCATTCCTCGCCGTCCAGGGCAAATTCCGCCTTATCCAGCAGATAGGCGTTGGGCTCGTCCAGAGCGTAGCGAACCAGGGCGGGCACTGTGGCCCTGTGGGCGGCGACGCACTTTTGGACGGCGGCGGGGCATTGCGCCGCGCCGGGCTCCAGCCAGAGCAGCAGGCTGTCGTAATCATACAGCGCGGCGCTGATTACGGTATTTCCATTTTCCTGCTGCGCGCAGGCAGGGAAAATGCGCCCGTTCTGGGTGTCGTACACCTGGACGCGGTATTCACCCTTCACCGTCACGCGGATTTTCTGTTCCAGCGGCACATCCTTGTGATAGGGGTTACGGCCATGGGCCAGGAACAGCCACAGCCCTTCCCCATCCCGGCGCAGCTGATAAAGCAGGTTGTCCGTCCGCGCGCCGCTCTCATTGCGGATATCCACCAGCCGCACAGGCTGCAGCGCCTGAAGCACCGCCTCCTGGCTGAAATTCACCTGCATCGCCTTTTCAAACAGCCTGCGTCCCCGGGCACTGGGCACGGCGTTTTCCAGCGCGGGCGCGCCGCCCAGGAAAATCAGCCGTCCGCCCGCCGCCTGGAAAGCCTCCAGCCGCTCCAGCGTGGTGGAGCGCAGGGTTTCGCAGCCGGGCACCACCACCGCGTCGTAGGCCATCTGCCCCACTTGCAGCGGCGCGCCGCCCTTTTCGCACTGGCCGGGCAGCAGCGATTCGCTGATGAAATCAAAATCCATGCCGCCGGTGAGCAGCCAATCGGTAAGATTCTGGAATTGATCGTCCAGCTGCTTACGGGGGCCGAAGGTTTGCTCCGCCGGGCCCCAATGCAGCCAGTAGCTTTCCACCGGGTGAATCACGCCCACGCGAATCACGGGCTTACCCCGGGTCAGGGCGGTATTGACGCGGGCGAAATGATCCTCCACGAAGGAATAGTCACGCCACCAGGGGGATTGATAGCTGATGGACGCCGGATAATCGCGTTTTGCCTCGCCCTTCATAGATACCCAGGACAGATGCTGCACCCGCACGGTCACGCCCAGGGCGGCCTGCCAATCGCCCTGCAATTTATGGCCCCGGAAATCATAGGCCCAGCCCGTCACGCCGTATAGCTCGCTCAGCACGCCGGGCCTGCCGTATTGGTGCGCGGCGGAAGCGGCCTGCTTGGCGGTGGTAAATTCAAATTTGGCGCAGAGCATATCGATGCCCGGCAGCTGGAAGCTGCGATAGGAGCGCATGGCCTCTCCCAGGGCGGCCGTCTGGCTTTTCAGGGTGGGCTCCTCCATCATATGGCCGGTGAGCATCAAATTGTGCTCCCCGCACCATTTGCCGCAGTTATCCGCAAAGGCGCTGGCAAAGCGCTCGGCGATATGATCGTGATAATGATACCGGATCACGGAAACCTTGCCATCCGGCAGTTCCCAGAGCAACTCGGGCAGATGCGCCACAATATCCTCGCCATAGGCGGCGCGGAAGGTTTCGGGCACGTCGTCCGTCCAGGGCAGCAGCACGTCCTTGGCTTCCTTGGCGTAATCCAGCGTTTCCTTACGCTCGAATTGCGGCTCGTCGGTGAAAATCGCGGGCACCACGCCGCCGAAATCCCGCCCCACGGTCTGCAAATAGCGCTCGTAGGTGATTTCAATAAAGCGCCGCATGGTGGCGGGATCCAGGGTGTTGGCGTAGGTCTGGTTGTTAAACCAGGGACTGGCGGGGTTGCTTTCCACATAGGCGTACCATTTGCGCCCCTGCGCCGGTTCGTCCTCCCCGATGGGGCGGGCGGAAAGGAGACAGCCGTCATCGTCGAGGACGACGTCGTAGCAGGCCAGCAGCCTGCCGTTATTCGAGCGGCCGGAGCGATCCGCTTCGTTCCAATCCTTGCGGCTTTCGCCATCCTTGGCATAGGGCTTCACGGTGAAAAGCAGATGCCGGGCGCGATACTGGGGATCCTTGGTCAGCAGGCCGCCCGCCGCCCCAGAGGGCCAGCGGTCCTCGTCGTACAGCCAGGCCAGCATATGCTCCTTCCGGCATTTTTCCACGCAGGCGCGCACCAGCTCCATGTGCTCGTCGCTGAGATAGGGGGTGGCCATGCCCGTGCGGACGTGCATGTGCGCGCCGCCCAGGCCCATTTCCTTAAGCACCTCTAATTGCCAAAGCAGGTCGTCCTTGTCCAGCTTGCAGTTCCAGGCCCAGAAGGGCGCGCCGCGATATTCGCAGGTGGGCTGGCTGAACAGCGCTTCGCTGAGCTTCTTTTCTGTGTTTTTAGGATAGAGCATGAAAATCCTCCTTCCGTATTCGAAACCGCTTGACAATATTGTACCGCAAGCCGTATGATAATTACACACCTGATTTTAGGATTTATCGGGTTGAATCGGGGGTTATTTTATGATTTTGCCCACCCTGCGAAGGGAAAACGTTCTGGATGCGGATCATGTGAGCATCCGCCGCCTTTCGCCCCGAAGCGACGATCTGCACGCCCATGACTTTTTAGAGTTGGTTTACGTGATGCACGGAAGCGCCCGGCACCGGCTGGGCCTGGAAAGCTATCCCGTTTCCGCGGGAGATTATTTCATTGTGGATTTGGGCACCTTCCACTGCTATTACGATACGGCGGATTTCGTAATCGTCAATTGCCTGTTCACCCCCGATTATGTGGATCGGGCGCTTTCCCGCTGCGCCTCCCTCTCCGCGCTGCTTTCCAACACCCTGCGTCAATTCGGCATTTCCGCCCTGAGCCCCCGTCCCGCCGATCGTATTTATCACGATGAAAGCGGAACCGTCCGCAGCCTGGTGGAGGCCATGGAGCGGGAGTACGCCCAGCGGGAGGCGGGCTATGTGGAAATGGTGCGCTGCCGGCTGATTGAAATTCTGGTGCTGACGGTGCGCGCCGCCGCCCGGGGCGCTTCCTCCGCCGCCCAGCCCCATCCCGCCGTGGCCGCTATGGCGGAATACCTGCAAAAGCATCTGCGGGAGCCGCTTTCGCTTCAGGCCATGCAGCGGGAGCTGGGCTACACCCCGCAATACCTCAGCGCCCTTTTTCACCGGGAAACGGGCGAAAGCCTGCGAAGCTATCTGCAAAAGCTGCGAATTGAAAAAAGCTGCCTGCTCCTGGCCCAGGAGGAGCAAACCGTGGCCGGGGCCGCCCAGCAGGTGGGCTATAACGACAGCAAGCATTTTTACGCCCTTTTTAAGCGCTACACCGGTCTTTCCCCCCGGGAATTCCGTGCCCGGGCCCGGGGCAGCCAAAACCCCCACGCCCTGTAAACAAGGAACAGGAAAGGGGCTGTGGAAAACGATAATATTTGCGGGGGAGCCATTCTTTGTGAATTCAAAGAACGGTTCCCCCGCGCCCTTTCCAAGAAAGCTGTATGGATTGCGCAAAGCAGGCGATCTAATTGTATCCCAGCAAAAGAAAACAGGCTTCTCGCCGTATTTCCGGCTTCTCCGTTACGGAGATGTATTTTTCACGCTTTCTCCTCAATAGGGCTATATAAATCGGGCAGAAGCACAAAATTCATTTGCGTCTCTGCCGGCGAAAAGCGGTTTTCTCCTTAATCGTCCAGGCCGTGGGCCGCCAGATAAGCGTCCATTTTCCGGTTAATTTCCGGGTTCGCCTCCGCCAGCATGCGCGCCTTCCATTCGGGATGCGCCAGCAGGGCGTTCATTTCCATTTCCAGCGCCTCGGGAATTTTCACGAAATCGTCCAGGGTCAAGCCCGTTACCCGAAGCATCTTGCCGTTATCAATGGCGCGGTTCAGCAGCCGGTCGTATATCGTAATCCAGCAATCGGGCAGCATGCCGCCCGTGGCGCTGCGGATATAATCCACCCCGTCCACCCAGGCAAAGCGCGCGCCGAACAGCCGTTCGTAATAGCCCGCCACCTCGCCCCAGGTTTTGTTTTCTCCCGAGCCCAGGGTGAAATCCTCCCCCAGCGCCGCTTCCTTGCCCGCCAGGGCGGCGATCATCTTGCCGACGTTCCCCGCCCAGCCCACGCCCGCAGTCAGGCTTTTCGCCCCCTGGGGCAGCAAAATCGTCTTTTTCCGCAGAATACGATCCAACAGAATCCCCGAGGGCAGCGTCACCAAATCCAGCCGGAAATGGGAAAAGGAAATCACCGGGCGCACGATCGTCCAATTTTCGCGGCCGCAGGCGCGCAGATATTTTTCGCAGCGGCTCTTGGGCAGGGCGTAACTTTCCGCTTGCAGCAAATAGGGATCCTGCGTCACGTCCAGCCATTGGGGCGTATCCTCCCGGATGGGCCCTTCCGCGGGCCCGTACACCCGATAAGAGGAAAGGAAAAACAGTTGGTCGGTGTGATCCAGCAGCAAATCGCTTCGCTTTCCGCACCAATCCTCCGCTTTTTTATACCACAGATAATCCACAATCACGTCGTAGCGCTTTTCCGAAAAAAGCGCGCGCAGCAGCGCGTCGTCCGCCTGGGCGCAGATAAAGCGCAGGGCGGGATGATCGGATTGCATTTTCTCCAGGCAAATATCGTCCACCCGGTATCCCAGCTTCAGCAATTCCTGGGCGGTATACAGCCCCAGCGTTCCGCCGCCGCCAATGAGCAAGGCGTTTTTCATCGCTTCTTCCCCCTTTTACACTTTTTTATCGCATGCCGACTTTCTGTATTATTCTATACCTTTTTTATAGCGAACGCCATGAATAAAAGCGAGAAAAGCATGAACAAAAGCGCCCGCCGCTTTTTTTTATTTTTCCCATTTTCCCGCACTTTCCGTCCGCCGGGCGCATTTGCTGATAGAGAAGGGAGGAAGCGAACATGGAAAAATTCACCCTGAATCTGCTTTGGGCCAAGGCGCAAATGCTGCTGACGGCGCTGGGCGGATGGCTGGGCTTTTTCTTGGGCGGCGCGGACGGCCTGTTTATCGCGCTGCTGATTTTTATGGGGCTGGATTATCTGACGGGCGTGCTTTGCGCCCTGCAGGGCAAAAAGCTATGCAGCGCCGCAGGCTTTCGCGGCATCACGAAAAAACTGCTGATTCTTTTCCTGGTGGGGGCCGCCAATCTGCTGGATCAGCATGTCATCGGCTCGGGCAGCGCGCTGCGAGGCATGATCATCGTTTTCTATCTATCCAACGAGGGGGTCAGCCTGCTGGAAAACGCCTCCCGCCTGGGCCTTCCCATTCCGGAGCGCCTGAAAAGCGCGTTGATTCAGCTGCATCGCCGGGAGGAAGCGCCCGCTCCCGATACGAAGGAGGAAAAGCCGGATGAGTGAGCGCGTGAACGTTCCCTTTACCAACGAGCATTTCGCCGCCTTCTGCCTGGCCATGGAGGGCCAGCCCTATTGGTACGGTGCCACGCTGAACCGCTGCACCCAGGAGCTGCTTTCTCGCAAAGGAAAGCAATATCCCTCCCATTACGCGGCGGGCCGCCAGAGCCGCTATCGCCAGGACATCGCGCAAAAGCGCGTCTGCGCCGATTGCGTGGGCGGCTGTAAGGGCTACGCCTGGACCAACGGCGGCCAGGGCGTGCGGGAAAGCCTGGGCACGGGCAAAAGCTATGCCAGCCGCTACGGCGCCAACGGCTGTCCGGACAAGGGGGCCAACGGCATGTTTGCTTATGCCAAGGCCAAGGGCATGGCCTGGGGCGGCATGGATACGCTGCCCGATATCCTGGGCCTAGCCCTGCACAAGGATGGGCATATGGGCTACACCGTGGGCGGCGGCTGGGCCATTGAATGGAAATCCTTTGCCGATGGCTGCGTGAAAAGCAGAATTGCAGGCCGCGGCTGGACGGCCTGGTTTCAATTGCCGTTTATTCAATACGGCTCGATTGCGCTGCCTGCGGGCGGCTCCGCCGTTTTGGGCAGCCGTCCGCTGCGCTCAGGCCAGCGGGGCGAGGATGTGAAAGCGCTGCAATCGCTGCTGATGAAGCTGGGCTTTTCTCTGCCGCGCTATGGGGCGGACGGCAGCTTCGGCCAGGAAACGGAAACGGCCCTGCGCGCCTTTCAAAAAAGCGCGGGGCTCACCCCCTCCGGCGCATACGACGCGGCCGCCCACGAAGCGCTGATGGCCGCCCTGGCGGACAGCGAACGCGGGGATCCCGCCCCCGCGCCGAGCCCCGCCTCCGGCAAGCAGCTTGAAATTCTTTCGCCCAGCGGCCTGGTGAATATTCGCCGGGGGAACGATACCCGCTACGGCCGCATCACCCAGGCAGCCCCGGGCGCGCGCTTTCCTTATGTGGCCACAGCGGAAAACGGCTGGCACGCCCTGGCGCTGGGGGAACAAGTGGGCTGGGTTTCGGGCGAATTTTCCCGCTTGCTTTTCTGATTTTTCAGGGACGCGCCGCCCCGGGTGCGCATAAATTGACAGGGGGAAGGGAAAAAGCCCTCTCCCACAGAAAGGAAGGAATTGCGAATATGGCAACCTTTACCAATCAAGCCACGCTTTCATATAATGGGATCGTCACCAATTCCAACACCGTCACCGGCGAGCTGCTAGAAACGCTCACCGCAAGCAAAACCGCCGTGCGGGCGCAATACAGCCCCGGCGACGATCTGACCTATGTAATCACGCTGGTGAATTCCGGCGCTACGGCGCTGAACGAGCTGACCGTTTCGGATAACCTGGGCGCGTATACCCTGGGGCAGAGCACCTACACCCCTCTGACCTACGCCGCCGGTTCTATTCGCTATTATGTGAACGGCGTGCTGCAAACCGCGCCCGCCGTTACCGCCGGGCCGCCTATGACTATCACCGGTATCAGCGTGCCTGCGGGCGGAAACGCCGCCTTGATCTATGAGGCGCAGCCCAATCGCTTCGCCCCGCCCAGCGTGGGCGGCGCCATTCTCAACACCGCCACCATCACCGGCGCGGTCCTGACCACCCCTGTCACGGCGGAGGAAACCGTTGCCGTGCAGAACGAGCCCGCCCTGAGCATCAGTAAATCTCTCACGCCCTCCACCGTCGCCGAAAACGGGCAGATCACCTACACCTTCGTCATCGAAAACACAGGCAACACCGCCGCCGACGCGGCCGACGCGGTGGCCCTGACGGACACCTTCACCCCCTTGCTGAAAAACATTGCCGTGTCCTTTAACGGCACGGCCTGGCAGGCGGGAACGCAGTATAATTACGGCGCCGCCTCGGGCAATTTCGCCACCGTGGCAGGCCAGATCACCGTTCCCGCCGCCACCTACACGCAAAGCGCCCTCACCGGGGAATGGACCATCACCCCCGGCGTGAGCACCCTCACCGTAACAGGAACGCTTTAATCTAAAATATAAATAAATATAATGCGGGGGAACCGTTCTTTGTTGGTCAAATAACGGTTCCCCCGCACCCCTCCAAGAAAACCGATCGGGGTAAGGGCAGCTATTAAAAATTTGATTCTCCGCTAACAGAGAAAGGCGGCAAGGAATGCTTCTATGGGATGCTCTAGGAGAGGAACTCTTTTCTTTTGTTTGCGGAGAAGTACGCCGATTTAATTTTTATGTTTTTTCCGGCGCAGGCAGGGCGAACACCATGGAAAGCCCCTCCCTCTCGGGCGTCAGGGTAAGCGCCTGATCCTGAAGGCCCAGCAGCAGCAGGCGATCGCCCCGGCGGATGGGCTTGGTTTCGCCGTCCAGGGTAATTTCGCCCGCGCCCTCCGTCACCACGGAAATGGCGAACGGCTCCTGGAAGGTATGCCGGGCGGTTTCCTTTGTTTCGCAGGTCACGACGGAGAAAATACCGTTTTCCGCGCTATCCACATAGCGGCTGAAATGCGCGTCCAGGGCCTGGGGCTGGCGGAAGAAGCGGCGGCGGCTGGTTTCCTCATCCGCGCCGTCATAGCAGAAGCAATCGTACATCCGCTCAAAGCCCAGGCCGCCGTGAAGCTTGCGCTCGTCCAGCTTCACGCCCGAGGGAGTGTATCGCTCGGGCACCACCATCAGATCGGAGGGCTCCTGCGTTTCCAGCATCAGGCATCCGCCGCCGATGGCATGGGGCACGCCGCCGGGCACAAACACGCAATCGCCCTTCTTCACCGGGAATCTGTGCAGGCAGGCCAGCATGGCGGGCACATCCTGCTTTTCGCAGATTTCCACCCATTTTTCCTTGGTGATTCCTGCCTGAAAGCCGATATAAACACAGGCGTCCGCATCCGCCTCCAGGATATACCAGCATTCCGTTTTGCCCACCTTGGAATGCCAGGCCTCCCAGGCGAAGGCCCGGGTTGGGTGCGCCTGGATCACCAGCCGCTGCGCCGCATCCAGCAGCTTCACCAGAATGGGCAGGCCCTGGGGCGCCAAATCGCAAATGGGCGTTCCATCCTCCGTTTGGCCCAGGCCCTCCACGATATCCTCCCGCCCCGGGTTAAAGGCGCGGACGGTGGATGCCAGCCAATCCTCCGGGAAACGGCCGTCCTCCGTTTTGCGGCCCTCCACCAGCGCGTCGATCCGGCTGCCGCCCGTATAGGTGCGGTAGACCCGGTTCGTTTTCAGCTTCGCGATCATTCGTTTTCTCCTTCCATTTCAAGCCGCAGCGTCAGCACCTGCCAGGGCCGAAGCAGCAGAGAAATTGCTCCCCCCTGACAGGAAATTTCCGCTTCGACGGTTTCATCCAGCGCCGTCCGCGCCGCCCTGCGCAGCGGCAGGGCGCAATGCAGCGCGCCCGCGGCCTCCTGCCCCGAAACGTTCCACAGCCGCACGATCAGCGCATTCTTCGCGTCGTCCTCAGGGGCCTTCACGGCGCTGACCGCCAGGCGCTCCCCCTCCAGGCGCAGCCAGGGCGTTTGCGCCGCCGCCTCGCCCGGGCCCAGGCGGAAGGGCGGCTCCATATCCAATTCGCCTTGCAGGCGGACAAGCTCCGCTTCCGTTTCTCCGCCCGCCAGGGGCAGCAGGGCATAGCGGTACTGATGCGCGCCCAGCAGCTTGCAGTATTCGGGCTTTTCCTGCATAAAGACGCGGCTGAAGGAGCGCAGCAGCGTTACAGACAGCGTTCCATCCGCCTCCATGCCGCCCTCGTGCAGGCCGTAGGGGCTGATAAACGCCAGCCCGCCTCTGCCGTCCCGGGCGCAGAGCAAGCCGTTCATGCTCTTTTCCACGCTCTCCGGCTCGTCCCAATCCAGGCGTTCAGGGTTCACCCCCGCCGCCCGCTCCACAAAGCAGAAGGCCTGCCCCGCCCGATAACGGCCCGACTGCACGCCGGTGGGAAACTGCGCCCGCAAGCGATGATCCGCCGCTCTATTTTCCAGCACCAAATCGATGAGCGCATAGCGCTTTCCGGCAAACAAGGTGATGGTGGTTTGCAATTCCAGCGCCGTTTCTTCCGGGTTTTCCCGGCCCTTTGGCAAAAGGATGCGCTGGGTCAATCGGAATGCGGCCTGAACGGGTCCGGCAGAAAGCCGCTCCAGCTTCACCGGCGCGCCCGCAATCCGCAGCGTATCGCCGATGGGCGCGTCGTGGAACCAGCCGTTCCCCGCCTCGCCGTCGTCCAGCAGGCGGTTCAGGCCCGTATAGCGCCTGCCGTTTTCGTGATCCAGAATTGAAAGCGTTCCGTCCCCGGCGATCTCCAGCCGCACCAGCCCGTTATCGCAGAAATCGGGGCCGCATTGGAAGGGCCCCGGCCCATAGCGCACGGGGGTATCGCTGGGGCGAACCTCCAGGGCGGTAACGCCCATGGCCTGCAATTCGGTGGAGAAGGAAATATCATACAAATCCACCTGCACGGTTTTCTGCCCCTCGGTGCGCCGGGTCACGTTTCTTTCCACCCCGTGCAGCTGGTAAGGCGTCTCCCGCCCCGCCGCGTCCAGCAGGCGGAAAGCGTTACGGGGTTCATAGCCCGCCGATTCGGCGAAGCGATGAGCATAATCCGCCGGAAAAGCCACGGAAAGCCGCAGGGGAGCATGCCAATTATACAGGAAGGGATTCAAAATTTCAAGGCGCTGGCCCGGGGCATTTTGGGGCGTGGGCCACAGCGCTTTGCAGGCGCGGGCGATAATTTCCTCGGAGATCTCCGCGTGCTGATCGTAGCGATAGGTCATATCCCGGTGCACCTGATCGATGGAACAGCCGCAGATGGAATCATGAGGCTGATTTTTCAGCAGATATTCCACCGCCAGGCGCATCAGCGCGGGCCGGTCCCGCATGCCCCGCAGCCGGGCCAGCGCGGCGAGGGGGCGAGCCTCCCGCTCCAGCCGGTTCTGGCAGCGGTCGTTGCGGTATTTCAGCGGATAATAGCTGGACATGGATTGCCCCACCAGCCGCATTTGCGCCCGGCGGTCAGGGGTGGTATCGATCAATTCTCCTTGTACCAGGGGCAGCTGTTCCCAATATTGCTCCGCTTCCTTTTCCAGCCCCTCCAGAGACGCATGGTGGATTTCCGCCTGTGGATACAGCCGCTTCAGATCGGCCAAAATCCGGTTGGTATGCGGGTTCACGGTTGCATGGTCGAATGCGTCCGCCAGCACGATCACGGGCGCAGCGGCGTTTTTCAGTTGGCCGTCCACCAGAGCCTTAAGCCGCCGCTCATAATCCGCATCGGAAAAATGATACGTCACCCCGTTGGTGAATTCCGCATATCTGCCCAGATAACCGGGAATCTCCGTGCCGTCCGGCCCCTGCCAGCGGAAAAGCCCCTGCCAGGGCGCGTGCAGCCCGCGGCCCAGATACGCCCCCGTCAGATGAAAGCCCCGCAGAATCTGCGGCGTCTGGGCGATATGGCCGAAGATATCGCACATATAGCCGTATTTCCAGGTTTCCGCGCGCCATTTGGCGGCAATTCTGCGGCCCATCAGAAAATTTTCGATGAGGCTCTCCCCCGATACCAGCCGGGCGTCGGGCATCACGTACCAGGGGCCGATCTTTACGCGCCCCTCGTCGATCAATCGCTGCAGGCGCTCCCGGTTTTCGGGCGCGGCCTGCATATAATCTTCCAGCACCACGGTTTGTCCGTCCATACAGAAAAGCTGAAAATCCGGCTGCGCCTCCATCACGTCCAGCAGCTCGTCCAGCGTATCGGCCAAACGAAAACGCATGGCCTGAAAGGTTAAATACCATTCCCGGTCCCAATGGGTGCTGGATAAAAAGTAAAGCTGAAATTTCTCTTTTCCCGATTGCATCGCCGCTTCTCCTTTTGTTTTCTTTTGATTTGATTATCCCATGAAATACAAAGCGGCGCAATATAAAAAAAGGGACAGCCTTTATGAAATTCGGTACAGAACGGCCGCATCCGGCCCTGCGCGCCGTTTTCCCGGTTCTCGCAGCAGGCTATGCGAATGGGCGATTCGCTTTGCGCGCAACAAAAAAACGCCGCGTTTCCGCGGCGGCGTAATTGCATGAATTACTTGATTTCGACCTTGGCGCCAACTTCGGCAAAGAGAGCCTTGACCTTCTCGGCCTCTTCCTTGGAAACGCCTTCCTTCAGAGCCTTCGGCACGGACTCCACGAAGTCCTTCGCTTCCTTCAGGCCCAGGCCAGCCACGACTTCGCGCACAGCCTTGATAACCTTGATCTTTTCGCTGCCGGCATCCACCAGGATGGCGTCGAATTCGGTCTGCTCTTCAGCGGGAGCGGCGGCGGCGGCGCCAGGAGCGGCGGCAACAGCCACGGGAGCGGCGGCGGAAACGCCGTACTTTTCTTCAAAAGCCTTGACCAGGTCATTCAGTTCGACGACGGTCATCGCGTCAATCGCGGCGAAAAATTCTTCATGCGTCATGAGATGACACCTCCAATTATTATTCTGGGTTGTTGATCGGTTAGGCGGCGATTATTCCTCGCCAGCCTGCTTCTTGCGCAGCGCTTCCAAAGCGTAGACCAGGTTGGAAATAGGCGCCTTGAGGGAGCCCACCAAACGGGCCAGCAGGACTTCGCGGGAGGGCAGCTTGGACAGGGCGGCGACCGCCTTTTCATCCATCACTTCGGTGCCCATCAGGCCGGCCTTCACGGAGATGCAATCCAACTTCTTCTTTTCGATGAAGTCGTACACCACCTTGGCGGGGGACACGGGATCCTGCATGCCAAAGGCGAAAGCGCTGGGGCCCTCCAGCTGGTCGTCCAGGCCGGTGATGTTCATTTCGTGCAGCGCACGGCGAACGAGAGTGTTCTTGAGCACGCAGTATTCAACGCCGTTCTCACGGAACTGATTACGCAGCGCGGTCACATTCTCAACCGTGATGCCAGAATAATGAACGATCACGACGGACTGAGCCTTCTGGAACTTTTCCAGAATATCAGCCACGACCTGCTTTTTGTTTTCCAGGTTCTTGCTCATGTGTTCATTCACCTTCCTTGCGGCTGTGAATAAAAGAAACCCCTGTGCGGTGGGCACAAGGGCATTACATGCATGCATCCTCGCACCTCGGCTGGCGGGGATGAAACCCTTTAAGCGCTGCTGCAATTCGCATCGCATGGCGCACCTGCTGTCTACGGCACAGGCTCTTTCAAGCCAGAAATAATTATACCAGCCGTCTTCCCCCTTGTCAATACAGAAAAGTTAATTTTTCGCATTTTCCCGCGCGTTAAGGCAATACCGCACAAATGAGTTGGTGCGGAGGCGAATGAATTTTTCGTCAGATGCAATGGCAGATTTTGAAGGTTTACTGGAGGTAAATCGAAAAATCTGCAAGCAGCAGATGGCGGAAAAGGCATCGCCTACGCTGCCAACGAATTGTGCGGTATTGCCTTAAATCAGCGCGAAGGTTTTCAGCAGGAACACCATCAGAAAGGTAGTCAGGATGGAGAAGGCGGAGGACATCGCCACCTGCTCGGCGGCCAGCGCTCCGTCGCCGCCCATTTGCTGGGCCATGGGATAGGAAGCCACCGCCGTAGGCGCGCCGAAAGCCACCAGCACGCAGGCCAGAGGCACGCCGCGAAAGCCCAGCGCCACGGCCAGGGAAAGAAACAGCGCCGGAGAAATAACCAGCTTGCCCATCAGCCCGATAAAAAGCTGCCGCCGGTGCGCCTTCGCGCTGGCAAAATACATAGCGCCGCCCAGGGTGAACAGCGCCAGGGGCGAAGCGATTTTTCCCAGGTTGCTCATGGTGGTTTCCAGAAAGCCGGGCAGACGGATGCGCAGCGTCCACAGTAAATATCCGCTTACCGAGCCGATAATCAGCGGATTGCGCGCAATATTCAACAGAATTTTCCGCAGCCGTACCTCGCCACCACAGTAAATAGAAAGCACAGCCACCGCCGCCAGGTTATAGACGGGGATGGTCACAATCACCAGCAGCGCGGCCAGAGACGTATCCTGCCCCGGAAACAGCATGCCCACCAGCGGAATGCCGAAAAAGGCGTAATTGGCCCGGAAGCAGCCCTGAATCATCACGCCCACCTTCTTACGATCCTTTTCCAGATGGGGAATGATCAGCATCAGCAGGCTGACCCATACTGCCAGCGCGGCGGGCACATACCAGAAAATCGTCCCCGCAATATCCACATCGTAGGAGGTGGTCATAATGCTGTGGCACAGATTGATGGGCAGAAATAGCTTGAAAACCAATTGGTTGATCCCCTTGACAAGGCCGTCGTTAAGCAGCCCCGCCTTGCGGGAAAGCAGCCCTGCGCTCATCAGCAGCAGAAGCGGAAGCACGGTGCTGGCGGCAAATAATAAATCGTCCATTTTCTCCATCCTTCCCCATAAGCTGCCTTTACCATACCATAAAATACTTTATCTGTACATTGCGGATTGTTTCATAGAAATTGCTTATCGTAGTAAATGCCGGTAAAAAAAACGCGGGGGAACCGCGCCTCGTAGTCAGAGAGCGATTCCCCCGGGCTTTTCCGCCGCTTATTTATACAGCGGGCCGTAATGCTTGCAGGCGGCGTAATCGGCGGCCTGGGTATCCTGTGCGCCAAAGGCGGCCCAGCAATGGGGACGATACACCTTTTCGGCGGGAACGTTATGCATATTCACAGGAATGCGCAGCATGGAGCAAAGCGTAATCAGATCCGCGCCCACATGGCCATACACCGTCACGCCGTGGTTCGCGCCCCAATTGGCCATCACGGAATACACATCCTTGAACGCGCCCTCGCCCGTAAGCCGCGGCACGAACCAGGTGGTGGGCCAGGTGGGGTCGGTGCGCTTATCCAGAATTTCGTGCACGCTGTCGGGCAGCGTTGCGGTATAGCCCTCCGCGATTTGCAGCACCAGTCCCACGCCGTCCACGATATTGGCGCGCAGCATGGTCACGGGCATTTCGGCCTGGGTTTTGAAATGGCTGGAGAAGCCGCCGCCCCGGAAATACTGATAATTTGCCCGGCACCAATCGGTGGCCTTCAGGCAAGCCTGCACGTCCGCCTCCGTCATTTCCCAGAAGGGCTTCATGCAGCCCTCGTCCTTTTCATTCTTGGCCGCGCCCGTTCCATCCAGCGCCGTAGCGCCGGAATTGATCAGATGAATAAAGCCGTTCTGCGCCACGCCTTCGGGCTTCCAGCCGGTCACGCGCTCCACCGCCTCGGGGCTCCAATAGGTGCGCACATCGTGGAAGCAGGGGGCGGTTTGGGAAATGAGGGTGCCCAGCATCATGGCCGCGCCGTTGAGGGTGTCGTTTTCCGTGGCGAAGGGGGTGGGGGCCTTCACGCCGTTCCAATCGAAGGAGGAGGCCATAATCGCTTCGGTGAAATCCGCGTTGGGAAGCCAGTCCGTCCATTGCCGCTGGCCCTGGAAGCCCGCGGCGATAGCGTTCTTGCCCAGCGCCTCTTCATGCCAGCCCAGTTCGTCCAGCTTGGGATTGCCATAGAGAATATCCTTGATGATGATGGTCATCTTGGCGATGAATTCCCAATCCTTATCCGGGGCGATCACCTTGGAGCGGGTGACGATCTCAATCAGTTCCTTCCCCGCATTGCAGTCAAAGCCCTCGGGGCAATTTTCCTTAATCCAGGCCAAGGCCTTTTCGTATTCCTCGGGATCGTAGATATTCAGGGCCATGCGGCGCAGAATTTCCACCTCGTCCACCCACTCGGAGCGGATGCCGAAATAGCGCTGAAACACGTTTGTATCGCAGTAGGAGCCCATGATGCCCATGGCCACCGCGCCGATATTCACATAGGCCTTGTTCTTCATCCACCCGGCGGCGAGGGCCGCCTTGGCGAAGCGGAGGATTTTCTCCGCCACGTCGGCGGGAATGGATTTATCGCCCATATCCTGCACATCGTGGCCGTAAATGGAGAAGGCGGGCAGGCCCTTTTGGGCGTAGGCGGCCAGCACCGCGGCCAGATACACCGCGCCGGGGCGCTCGGTGCCGTTGAAGCCCCAAACCGCCTTAATGGTGGCGGGGTTCATATCGAAGGTTTCCATGCCGTAGCACCAGCAGGGGGTGACGGTGAGGGTGGCTGTCACGTTCTGGGTGGCGAAAAATTCGTCGCACTTGGCCGCTTCCGCGCCGCCGCCGATGGTGCAGGGCGAAACGACCACCTGAACGGGCGTGCCGTCCGGGTATCGGAGGGTTTCCATCAGCGTCTTGGCGGAGGCGGCCATACCCATGGTCTGCTCCTCCAGGCCCTCGCGGATGCCGCCCCAGCGGCCGTCGATGACGGGACGAATGCCGATTTTCGGATACATCATTGCGTTTTTCCTCCTTAAAAATAATTATTTTTCAGGGTGATTGACGGGCTCGTCGTTGCATTTTTCATAGCCGGGATGGCGGCCCGATACATGATAATAGTTTTCCCGCAGATCCAGCAGCTTGTCGATCTGAGGTTTGGGAATCTCCCGCGCCCCGCCCAGCAGATGCGCCGTCAGGCTGATCTTGGCGAACAGTTCCAGCGTTTCCATGCGGTAGTAAGCGGTAATCAGATCAGCGCCCACCGTCAGCGCCCCGTGATTTTTCAGCAGCAGCACGTCGTGATCCGTCAGATACGGCGCAATGGCGTCGGGCACCTCGTAGGTAGAGGGCGTGCCGTAGGGGGTTAAGGGAATTGCGCCCACGGTAATCACCGTTTCGATCATGGAATATTCATCCAGGCTTTTTCCCGCCACGGCGTAGCCCGTGGCCGTAGGCGGATGCGCGTGAACCACCGCGCCCACGTCGGCCCGCTCCTGATAGCAGCGCATATGCATTTTGGTTTCGCTGCTTGGCTTATAGCCGGGCAATCCCTCCAGCACGTTCATTTCCCCGTCGATGCGCACCAGCTTTTCCGGCGTGATAAAGGATTTGCTGATGCCCGTGGGGGTGCACAGGAAGGTGCCATCCTCCAAACGGACGGAAACGTTTCCGTCGTTGGCGGCCACCCAGCCCAACTGCCACATTTTGTGGCACACATCGCAGATTTGCTCCTTAAGCTCGTTCAATTGCATGGCGATCGCCTCGTTTCTTTTTTTGCTGTATTCATTATATCGCTTGTCCCGCAGATTTTCTTATGATATAATGTCCAAAAGTAGGAGGATATTCACTTTTTGCAAAAAAGAGGGAGGAAGCATGCATCAGCCGCAGTTTCATGAAAGCGTTCAGCGGGGCTCCCCCGATTTTCCGCTGGAATACTATCTGCTGGATCAAGGGCATCCCCGCTATGAAATGTCCTTCCATTGGCATGCGGAGGTGGAGCTGCTCCGGGTGATTTCGGGGCGCTTCACGCTTTCCGTGGAGGATGAAACGCTGTGCCTGGGGCCGGGAGATACGGCGTTTATCGCCTCGGGCTGCCTGCACGGGGGCACGCCGGAAAACGCCGTGTATGAATGCGTAGTGTTCGATATGCGCTTTCTGCTGATGGCCGGCGAAGCGTGCAGGCGGTATGTGGGGGCGGTGCTGCACCGGGAAATCGCGGTGAATTCCTTCTTCCCGGCTCAAAGTGAGGCGGCCCGGGCGGTGGAGCCGCTGTTTCTCGCCCTGCGGGAGGAAGCGCCCGGAAGGGAGGCCGTCGCAGCGGGCTGTCTGCTGCGCCTGATCGGGGAAATCTATCGCCTGGGCCTGTATCACGCGGCCCCCACCCCGGAGGATTATCGCCGGACGCTGCAATTAAAGCGGGTGTTCGAATTGATCGAGCAGGAGTATGCCTCTCCCCTGTCGCTGGCCCGCCTGGCCGCCTGCGCCAATATGAACCCCCGTTATTTCTGCCGCTTTTTCAAGCAGGCGGCGCATCGCAGCCCCATGGATTATCTGAATTATTACCGGGTGGAGCGCGCCTGCTGCGCCCTGGCGGCCAGCGATTGCAACGTGACGGAGGCCGCCCTGGACGCGGGCTTTAGCGACACGGGGTATTTCATCCGCATTTTCAAGCGTTATAAGGGCGTGACGCCGGGGAAATACGCCGCCCGGGTGCGCGGCCGGGGATAACCCGCAAAAAATGCTCTTGCTTCCCGTTTCAAGCGCGGGAATTGCGGGTATATAGAAAGAGCATCCGCTGAATAACGCGCGGCGCGCCGCGCTTTAGCAAAAGAAAAGGAGCGTGTTTCCACCATGCAGGTAAGCGAAAGTATCCGTTATATAGGCGTTGACGATCACAGCGTCGATCTGTTCGAGGGGCAATACGCCGTTCCTAACGGCATGGCGTATAATTCTTATGTGATTCTGGATGAGAAAATCGCCGTTCTGGATACGGTGGACGCGCATTTCACGCATCAATGGCTGGATAATCTCCAGCGCGTGCTGGCGGGCCGCGCCCCCGATTATCTCATCGTGCAGCACATGGAGCCCGATCACTCCGCCAACATCGGCGCTTTTATGAAGCTGTATCCCGAAGCCGTCGTTGTTTCCTCCGCCAAGGCCTTTGCCATGATGCAAAATTTCTTCGGCGTCGATTATGCCGAACGGCGGATAGTGGTGCAGGACGGCGACGTTCTTTCCCTGGGCGGCCGCAGCCTGGCCTTTATCGCCGCGCCCATGGTGCATTGGCCCGAGGTGATCGTCACCTATGACACGCAGGACAAGGCGTTGTTTTCCGCCGACGCTTTTGGGAAATTCGGCGCGCTGGATGTGGACGAGCCCTGGGAGGACGAGGCCCGGCGCTATTACATCGGCATCGTGGGCAAATATGGCGCGCAGGTGCAGGCGCTTTTAAAGAAAGCGACGGCGCTGGATATCGCAACGCTCTGCCCCCTTCACGGCCCCGTGCTCACTGGCGATCTTTCCCGCTATTTCGGGCTTTACCAAACCTGGTCCTCCTATGGGGTGGAAAGCGACGGCATTCTCATTGCCTATGCCTCCATCTACGGCCATACCCGCCGGGCGGCGGAGCTCCTGGCGGAAAAGCTGGCGATGAAGGGCTGCCCCAAGGTGGTCGTGCACGATCTGGCCCGATGCGATCTGTCCGCCGCCGTAGCCGATGCTTTCCGCTACGGCCGGCTTGTGCTGGCCGCCTCCACCTATAACGCCGACGTGTTTCCTCCTATGCGCGCCTTTATCGAGCATCTTACCGCCCGCGGCTTCCAGGGGCGCACCGTGGCGCTGATGGAAAACGGCAGTTGGGCGCCCCAGGCCGCCAAAGTGATGCAGCGGCTGCTGGAGGGCTGCAAAAATCTTTCCTTCGCCGAGCCCGTGGTGCGCGTTAAATCCGCCCTGAACGAAGAAAGCCTGGCCCAGATTGAGGCGCTGGCCAACGAGCTGTGCAAGGATTATCTGGCCCAGCACGATGAAACCGCCGATAAGAACGATTTGACCGCGCTATTTAAAATCGGCTGCGGGCTGTATGTCGTCACCTCCAACGACGGAAAGCGGGATAACGGCCTCATCGTCAACACCGTAACCCAGGTGACCAACGCGCCCAACCGCATCGCCGTATGCATCAACAAGCAGAATTACTCCCACCACGTTATCCGCCAAACCGGCGCGATGAACCTTAACTGCCTGTCGGTGGACGCGCCCTTCAGCGTGTTTGAGCGCTTCGGCTTCCAAAGCGGACGCAGCGTGGATAAATTCGCCGGGGAAAGCGTGCTGCGCTCGGATAACGGGCTGGCTTTCCTGGGGCGGTATATTAACGCCATGATGTCCCTCAAGGTGGAGCGGTATGTGGATCTGGATACCCACGGCATGTTCATCTGCACCGTGTCCGAGGCCCGGGTGCTCTCCAATCAGGAAACCATGACCTACGCCTATTACCAGCAGCATGTGAAGCCCCAGCCCCAGGCCGCAGGGGGCAAAGGATTTGTATGCAAGGTGTGCGGCTATGTGTATGAAGGGGATACGCTGCCGGAGGATTTCGTCTGCCCCCTGTGCAAGCACGGCGCGGCGGATTTCGAGCCCCTCGGCTGAGCCCGCTTTCAGGCGAAGCGATGTTTTTTCGAACATACAGCCAAAAAACAAAATGAGGGGTTGACATGCGGGGGGCGATTGGCTATAATATGTGCCATCAAGAGGCGCGCGGCTTTCGGGCCGCAACCGAGAGAAGGAGGGCTTAGCCATGTTCCATTTCACCATGCGAATGTCCATGTGCGCGAGCTTCCTCTCGTGCTGTTTGTGCTGCGCCGCTTGACATTCGTTTCCGTTCGTTAAGCCCGCTTCGCAAATGCGCGAGGCGGGCTTTTTCTATGCGAGGCAGACGTGCCTTTCGGAAACGAAAACCAAGGAAAGGAATGCATGCATTTGACTTCTTCCTCCTCCCTCATTGAAGTGCGCGATCTGCGCAAGGTTTATCCTGTGCCCGGCGGCGAGGTGGTAGCGCTGGATAAAATCAACCTCTCCATCGACCGCGGCCAGATTTACGGCATCATCGGCATGTCCGGCGCGGGAAAATCCACGCTGATCCGCTGCATGAACCGGCTGGATACCCCCACCGAGGGCCAGATTCTCCTGGACGGCCAGGACATCCTGGCCATGAACGGCAAGCAGCTGATGCAGATGCGCCGGAAGGTGAGCATGATTTTCCAACAGTTTAATCTGCTGATGCAGAAAACGGTGGCGCGCAACGTGCGCTATCCCCTGGAAATCGCCGGGGTGCCCAAGGCGAAGGCCAACGAGCGGGTGAAGGAACTGCTCAAGATCGTGGAATTGGAGGGCAAGGCGGACGCTTACCCCATCCAGCTCTCCGGCGGCCAGCGGCAGCGGGTGGCCATCGCCCGGGCGCTGGCGAGCAATCCCGAGGTGCTGCTGTGCGACGAGGCCACCAGCGCGCTGGATCCCATGACCACCCAATCCATCCTTTCGCTTTTGCAGGATATCAACAAGCGCCTGGGTATCACCATCGTGTTGATTACCCACGAAATGGCCGTCATCCGCCAAATCTGCACCCGGGTGGCCATTCTGGATGGCGGGCGCATCGCCGAGGAAGGCACGGTGGACGATGTGTTCGTCCACACCCGCTCCGCCGCCGGCCGCCGCCTGTTCGGCATCGTCCCCTCCCAGCAGGAGGAGCAGGCCAGCCCTGAAAAGCCCGCGCTGCGTATCGTATTTGACGACGGCCGGGAAAACCAGCCCATCATCGCGGGCCTGGTGAAGCATTGCGGGGTGGAGGTCAATATCCTCTCGGCGGATATTAAACGCATCGGCGGAAAATCCTACGGGCAAATGCTCATCGAGATGCCTGAAAATACGGAAACCCGTCAGAAAATCATGGAATTCCTAACCCGGGAGGGGCTGACGGTGAAGGAGGTGTATCCGCTGTGAACTGGGAACTGATCTGGCTTGGCTTCCAGGAAACCTGTATGATGACGCTGTTCGCCTCCGTTTTCGCCTATCTGCTGGGGCTGCCGTTGGGGGTGCTGCTGGTCATCACCCGCAAGGGCAGCATCAAGCCCATGCCCACCTTCAACATGGTGCTGGGAGCGATCATCAATTTCCTGCGCTCCATCCCCTTCATTTTGCTCATCGCCATGCTGATTCCCGTCACCCGCGCCGTCATGGGCACCTCTATCGGCACGGCGGCCTCGGTTTTCCCGCTGGTCATCAGCGCCGCGCCCTATGTGGCCCGGATGGTGGAATCCTCGCTGCTGGAGGTGGAATCGGGGGTGGTGGAGGCGGCCCAGGCCATGGGCTCCTCCAATTGGCAGATCATCTGGAAGGTGATGCTGCCCGAAGCGCTCCCCTCCCTGATTAACGGCGCGGCCGTTTCCATCACCACCATTCTGGCCTACACCGCCATGGTGTCCGCCGTGGGCGGCGGCGGCATCGGCGCTTACGCCATCACCAAGGGCTATAACCGCGGCAAGAAATACTACGATTTCATGTATACCGCCAGCGCCGTGCTGGTTCTGATGGTTCAGATCATCACCATCACGGGCACCCGACTCACCAGAAAGCTGGATCATCGCATCCGCTGATGGATAAATCATCCCGTCATTTTGAAAGGAGAAAGATTTATGAAGAAGTTCATCGCTCTGCTGCTTGCGCTCACGCTCACCGCGCTGCTGCCCGTCGCCGCCCTGGCCAATGAAAAAATCGTCGTCGGCGCCACCGCTTCTCCCCACGCCATGATTCTGGAGCAGGTGAAGGACGATCTGGCCGCCCTGGGCTATGACCTGGAGATTCTGGAACTGACCGACTATAACATCGGCAATCCCGCCACCGCCGCCGGTGAGATCAACGCCAACTACTTCCAGCACATCCCCTTTCTGGATGCTTATAACGCCAGCGTGCCCGAGGACGAGCAGCTGGTGCCCGCCTTTGGCGTGCATTGCGAGCCCTACGGCATTTATCCCGGCACCAAGAAGGATCTGAAGGATATCGCCGCCGGCGACCGCATCGCCGTCACCAACGACCCCTCCAACGAAACCCGGGCGCTGCTGCTGCTGCAGGACGCGGGCCTGATTAAGCTGCCCGACACCGCCACCTATCAATCCAACCTGACCAAGGAAGACATTGTGGAAACCAACGGCATCGAAATCTACGAGGTCAACGCCGAAATGATTCCCGCCCTGCTGGACGACGTGGCTTTCGCGGTCATCAACGGCAACTATGTGCTCAACGCGGGCATGACCGTGAAGGACGACGCGCTCTTTACCGAGGCGGAGGGCGTGACCGGCCAGGTGTACACCAATTATGTGGTGTGCCGCGCCGACGACCTGGAGGCCGATTGGCTGCTGGCCCTGAAGAAGGTGCTGTACACCCAGAAGGTGAAGGATTACATCCTGAACAACGAAAGCTTCTCCGGCGGCGTGATCCCCACCTTTGAAGTGCCCGAAGCGGAATAAGAATAAAAAGGCTAAAATATTGCGGGGGAACCTTCTTGGGAAACCAAGGACGGTTCCCCTGCTCCTCTTTGAAAGCCGCTTCCAAGTTAACAAAGAAACGCGAGAAAAACGTAACTCTGCGTTTTTCTCGCGTTGTTTTTATATTTTTCCAGGCGAAGCCCGCAGTAACAGGCGGCGTGGTCTCCATGTGTTAAAAGAGCTTTCCCGGCCTTATGGGGCATCTTCCCTACGCCTGCATTTCCTTGCGTTTCCAACCGATCACGGCCCCTGCCAGCCCGGCGGCCCGGCAGGAAACCTCCCGGAAGCCGATTTCCTGCATCAGGCGCATGGTTTCGCGGCTGGTCAGTTCGCCCTCGCCCCGGAAGGGCAGCAGCCGCGCCGCCAGCACAATTTGCCCGCCCGGCCGCAGCACGCGATAGGCCTCGCTCAGCGCCTGGCGCATTTCCTCGCCCCGGAGAAGCACGGGCAGCAGCACCGCGTGAAAAATCTCTCCCCGCCAGGGAATATCCTCCAGCCGGGCGGAAATCACATCCGCATCCTCCAGCCGCTGGCGCACGGCCCGGGCCTGCTCCGGCGAATCGCACATGCCGCACAGCGTCAGGCGGTAGCGATCATTCAGAAAGCTGAGCAGCGCGCCGCTTCCGCAGGCCATATCCAGAATTTTATCATGCTCTTCCAGCGTGGCCCACAGGGCGCACGCGCGCATGAAGGGGGTCAGCCGCTCCCCTTGGGGGAAAAACGGAAAAACCATTTCCCGGCTTGTCTGCGCCTTTGTCAGCATGTCGTTCCTCCTGCCGCGGGCGTAGAATAGGTTCGTTCCCTTTCGGCTTTGTTATTATAACACATTTTAGAAACAATTTCACGCATTTTCTTAATATTTTTTTAATTTTCTTTATAATAGAGAAATAAATTTGCCTTTTTCCCGTTTTATCCAGCCGTGTCCGCCGCTTTCTTTCCCAGCAGAGAAGCAGGCTGATTCCACACGCCTGAACCATTTCGTTTTTCAGAAAACGATGCGGGGGAACCGCGCTGACTGCGATTCCCCCGCAATTTATAACATTCTTTTGTGATGTACGAACGCTTTGTCAGGCCAGGCCCGCTTCTTTCTTCAGCCGTTCCACCTGATCCAGCCGCTCCCAGGGCAAATCCAGATCGGTGCGGCCGAAATGGCCGTAAGCGGCGGTCTGGCGGTAAATGGGGCGGCGCAGGTCCAGGCGTTCAATAATCGCGTCGGGCCGCATATCGAACACCTTTTCCACCAGCTTGGCGATTTCCACATCGGAAATCACGCCCGTGCCCCGGGTGTTCACCTGAAAAGAAACGGGCTGGGCCACGCCGATGGCGTAGGCCAGGGCGATTTCGCACTGATGCGCCAGCCCGGCGGCTACCACGTTTTTCGCCGCGTGGCGGGCGGCGTAGGCGGCGGAACGATCCACCTTCGTGGGATCCTTGCCCGAGAACGCGCCGCCGCCGTGGGGGGCATAGCCGCCGTAGGTATCCACGATGATCTTCCGGCCCGTCAGTCCGCTGTCCCCCGCCGGGCCGCCCACCACGAAGCGCCCCGTTGGATTGACGAAGATTTTCGTGCCTTTGTGCAGCAGCTCCGCCGGGATCACCTGCTTAATCACGCCCTCGATCATGGCCTGCTCAATTTCCGCATGGGAAACGTTTTCATCGTGCTGGGTGGAAATAACCACCGCGTCCACGGCCACGGGCTTATCCTCCTCGTAGGCCACCGTCACCTGGGCCTTGCCGTCCGGACGCATCCAGGGATAAGTGCCGTCCTTGCGAACCCGGGCCATGCGCCGGGTGAGCCGGTGGGCCAGGGCGATGGGCATGGGCATCATTTCGGGCGTTTCGTCGCAGGCGAAGCCGAACATCATGCCCTGATCCCCCGCGCCGGTTTCCTTTTCCCCCGCGCCGCGGGTTTCCAGCGCGTCGTTCACGCCCTGGGCAATATCCGGCGATTGATCGTGCAGGGCGGTCAGCACCGCGCAGGACGCGCCGTCAAAGCCCTTCTTGGCGCGGTCGTAACCAATATCGTTCACCACCTGGCGCACCACGTCCGCCACGGGCACATAGCCCTTGGTGGTAATTTCGCCCATCACCATCACCAGCCCCGTGGTGGCGCAGGTTTCGCAGGCCACTCGGGAATAGGGATCCTGGGCCAGCAGCGCGTCCAGAATCGCATCGGAAATCTGATCGCACATTTTATCAGGATGGCCTTCGGTTACAGATTCGGAAGTGAACAATTTACGCATTTTCTTTTCTCCTTTTTTCTCTTTCGTTCCTGAACACCCTCCGGCTCATAGAAAAAAGCCGCCTGCCTTTTTTACAGACAAGCGGCCTTGCGGTTCATTCCATACGCCTTATCTGCCAGCGCGTCGCGCGCGCTGCTGGAATTAGCACCTTGCGTTGCCGCCGGTTGCCGGGCTTCATCAGGCCAGTCCCTCCGCCACTCTGGATAAGGTATTCAGTTCGTTCCATAGTATACACATAAGCGCCCGCCGCGTCAAGCCCCCGTGGAATAAAAATTGAGGGGGTGCGCTTTTCCCGTCCGTTCCCGCGCTTTACGCTTATTGAATCATTCCCGCCTGAATTTTCAGCGCCAGAATCCGCTCCACGCTTTCATTCAGCCGCGCCTCCGTCAGCCGTCCGGAAAGCAGCGCGGTTTCAATCCCCTGCGCCGCCAGGCCCAAATCCTCGGGCAGCAGCAGGATATCCGCCCCGGCCAGCAGCGCGCTCACGGCGGCCTCCCCCGCCCCGCAGCGCTCCGTTATCGCCTCCATGCGCAGCGCGTCGGTAATCACCACGCCGTCATAGCCCATCTCCTCCCGCAGCAGCGTTGTAATCACGGCGCGGGAAAGCGATGCGGGCGCGGACGCATCCAGGCTCCGGGCGGTCATATGGGAAATCATAATCATTTCAATGCCCGCGTCGATTCCCGCCTGAAAGGGGATCAATTCGCAGGCGAGCATTTGCGAAAGCGCGCGGCTGCTGGCCGCCTTGCCCGCGTGGGCGCTTTGCGCCGTCGCGCCGTGGCCGGGAAAATGCTTATAGCAGGGAATCACGCCCCCTGCCCGCAGCCCCTGGGCCATGGCGGCGGAAAGCGCGGACACGCGCTGGGGCTCCGCGCCATAGGAGCGCCCCTTCACTTCAGAATCATTCTCCACCAGCACATCCGCTACGGGCGCAAAATCCAGGTTCAGCCCCAGCGCCTTCAGATAAGCGGCAATTTCCGTGCCCACGGCCTGAGCCTGGGCCGCGACCCCCGCTTCGCCCAGGGCCTCCGGCGACGCAGGCAGGGGGTAGCCCAGCTTGTTGGCCACCCGGGAAACATTGCCGCCCTCCTCGTCCACCGCCAAAAAAGGCGGGTACGCCCCCGCCTGGGCGGCGCTGTCCCGCAGGGCCTGAATCAGGGCGGAAAACTGGCTTTCAGAAACAATATTCTGCCCGAAAAACAGCACCCCGCCCACGGGATACCGGGAAAAAGCCGCAGAATCCTGAAGCTGGCTGGTTCTCTCCTCGCCGGTCAGGGCCTCCGGCGTAACGATAAAGAGCTGATATATTTTCTCCCGCCGGTCCATTCGCTGGAGCAGCATGCGCGCCTGTGCGCGGGGATCGGGGGAAAGCGCGGCGTCCTCCAGACCGTCGTCCACCGTCCAGCCGTCGGCCGCCGCGCCCGTCGCCGCAGAGAGCAGAGCCAGCGCCAGCAGCGCCGCCAGGGCGCGTTTTCTCATTTGCATCGTTCGTTCCATGTCGCCCTCCTTTTTTTCGATTCTAGCACAGAACGGCCCAGGATGCAACACCAAACGCGCCGCGTCCACCTGTTGAGCTATAATACATAGGTAACACGAAAGCAAAGCAAAAAGAGAACTCATGCGGTAAGATAGCAGTGTCACCAAACCAGCCACCACAGAGGAGTTCTCCATGGACAGAATAACACAGGAAGCGTACTAT
>CAKULG010000017.1 GCA_934667105.1 uncultured Clostridia bacterium | reverse complement strand
TTTGCTTCGCAAATCTCCACCTTTCCCTTGACTGCGCTCTTTGGGCTTTGTGTAACCTATGTTTGACGCGGATACACAGCGCGTTTTTTTCAGGAAAAATTTGTGTTGACAAGCGGCGGGAAAAAAAGTATCATATTTATTGTATATGCAAAGAAGGGGAGAGTACCGCGATGGCGCGTCCCAAGAGAGCCGCGGCAGGGTGAAACGCGGCGGCGCGGGCGCGGGAACATGGCCCTGGAGCATGCGGAGGCAAGCGTCGTTCAGCCCCCGCCGGGCGGCGCCGCTATCCGCCGGAAACGAAGGCGCGGCAAAGAGCCGAAAAGGGGCTTTGCCTGCGCGAAATCAGGGTGGTACCGCGTAAAAAAAGCATTACGCCCCTGCATCCAATCGATGCGGGGATTTTTTTATCCCTGCGAAAAGAAGGAGTGATTTCCATGTGTTCCTGTGAAAAAAAGCCCACCTTCTATATCACCACGCCCATCTACTACCCCTCGGGCAACATGCATATCGGCCACACCTATACCACCGTGGCCGCCGATACCATGACCCGCTTCAAGCGCATGACGGGCTACGACGCCTATTTCCTCACCGGCACGGACGAGCACGGCCAGAAAATCGAGCGCAAGGCCGCCGAAAAGGGCGTATCGCCCAAGGCGTATGTGGATGAAATCGTGGCCAACACCAAGGAGTTGTGGAAGCTGATGGAGGTGGAATACGACGATTTCATCCGCACCACCGACGAACGCCATGAAAAGGCGGTGCAGAAAATCTTCCGCCGCTTCTACGAGCAGGGCGATATTTACAAGAGCGCCTACGAGGGCCAATACTGCGCCCAGTGCGAAGCCTTCTTCACCCCCACCCAGCTGAAGGAGGGCAACCTCTGCCCCGATTGCGGCCGCCCCACCGAGCGGGTGCAGGAGGAAAGCTATTTCTTCCGCATGAGCAAATATCAGGATTGGCTGATCGATTACATCCAGGCCCACCCCGATTTCATCCAGCCCGCCAGCCGCGCCAACGAAATGATCAATAATTTCCTCAAGCCCGGCCTGCAGGATCTGTGCGTCAGCCGCACCAGCTTTAAATGGGGCGTGCCGGTGGATTTTGATCCCAAGCACGTGGTGTATGTGTGGATCGACGCGCTGAGCAATTATATCACCGCCTTGGGCTATGGCAGCCAGGATGATTCCCTGTTCCAGAAATACTGGCCTGCGGACGTTCACCTGGTGGGCAAGGAAATCGTGCGGTTCCACACCATCTATTGGCCCATCATGCTCCACGCCCTGGGGCTGCCCCTGCCCAAGCAGGTGTTCGCCCACGGCTGGCTGCTTTTCGGCAATGATAAAATGAGCAAATCCAAGGGCAACGTGGTGTACGCCCAGCCCATCGTGGCCCGCTACGGCGCGGACGCGCTGCGCTATTATCTGCTGCGGGAGATGCCCTTCGGCACGGACGGCAACTACACCAACGAATCCTTCCTCACCCGCATGAACGCCGATTTGGCCAACGATCTGGGCAATCTGGTTTCCCGCACGGTGGCCATGATCGAAAAATATTTCGACGGCGTGACCCCCGCCTGGACCCAGGCCGTGGATAAGGACGTGGATCTGCCCCTGCAGGAGCAGTGCGCCGCGCTGCCCCGCCTGGTGGAGGAGCAGATGAACAAGCTGCAATTCTCCCAGGCCCTGGCCGAAATCTGGAAGGTGATCGGCGCGTGCAATAAGTATATCGATCAAACCCAGCCCTGGGTGCTGGGCAAGGATCCCGAAAAGCGCGATCGCCTGGCCAACGTGCTGCTGACGCTGGCGGAGTGCGTGCGCTTTGTGGGCGTGCTGATTGATCCCTTCATGCCCGCCACCAAGGCCCGCATCTTTGAACAGCTGGGCGTAGCCGCCCCCGAGCTGCAGGGCTGGGATTCCCTGAAGCGGTTCGGCCTGCTGCCTGCGGGCGTGCGGGTGCATAAGGGCGAGGCGCTGTTCCCCCGCATCGATATTAAAAAGGAACTGGAGGCCCTGAGCCCCGCCGAGGACAAAAAAGAAGAAAAGAAGGAAGAAAAGCAGGCGGCCAAGGCCGAAAAGAAGGAACAGAAGCAGGAGAAAAAACAGGAAAAGAAGCCGTTGCCCGAGGGCTGCATTGCCTTTGACGATTTCGAGAAGATCCATCTGCGGGTGGCCCGGGTAATTTCCTGCGAGCGGGTGGAAAAAAGCGAAAAGCTGCTGAAGTTCCGCCTGTCCCTGGGCAATGAGGAGCGCACCGTGCTTTCCGGCATCGCCAAGTTCCACACACCGGAGGAGTTGATCGGCAAAAAGCTGATTCTGCTGGCCAATCTGGCCCCCCGCAAGATCATGGGCATTGAAAGCCAAGGCATGCTGCTCTCCGCCGTGAAGGAAAACGAGGACGGCACCGAAACCCTGCGCCTGCTTACCGCCGATCCCATCATGCCCGACGGCGCGGAAATCGGCTGATGTGTTTGCAAGGCTGTAAAAAAACAGGATAAAGATATTGCGGGGGAACTCGTCTTTGGCTCGCAAAGGCGGGTTCCCTCGCTCCCTTCCCAGACAGCTTCTTCGTTGTGGGAAAGCGTTTTTCCGCAGTCACCTTTCCTATTTTTCAGAATATCAGGAGGGCCTTTTCATGGGGGAACAGGATACCATCGCCGCCCTGGCCACCGCCCCGGGCACGGGAGGCATCGCCATTGTGCGGGTCAGCGGCCCGAAGGCGGAAGCCTGCCTGCACGCGCTGCTGCGGCCTGATCGGGCCTTTGAAAGCCATCGCCTGTATTACGGCCGCGCCGTGTATCAGGGGGAAACGCTGGATGAGTGCATGGCGGTGCTCATGCGCGCCCCCCGCTCCTACACCCGGGAGGATGTGGCGGAATTTCATCTGCACGGCGGCTCCTGGGCCGCGCAAAGCGTGCTTTCCGCGCTGTACGCCCTGGGCGTGCGCGCCGCCGAGCCGGGGGAATTCACCAAGCGCGCCTTCCTCAACGGGCGCATTGATTTAAGCCGGGCGGAGGCCGTGATGTCGCTGATCTCCGCCCAGGGCCAGCGGGCCGCCCGGGCCGCCGTGCGCCAGCTTTCAGGGGGCGTGAGTTCCTTTATCCAGCAGGAACAGGAGGCGCTGCTGAAGCTGCTTTCCGGCGTGGCCGCCGCCATCGATTACCCCGAGGAAATTTCCCTGGAAGAAGCGGCGGGCGATCTGGAAACAGGGGCCCGGGCGCTGGCGGCGCGGTTGGAGGCCGCCTGCGACGAGCGGGGCGCGCGCATTGCCGAGCAGGGACTGGAGGCGGTGCTCTGCGGCCGGCCCAACGTGGGCAAATCCTCGCTGCTCAACGCCCTGGCCCGCCAGGAGCGCGCCATCGTTACCGATATTCCCGGCACCACCCGAGATATTATCCGGGCGGACGTGATGATCTCCGGGCTGCGGGTGCATCTGTCGGATACCGCCGGATTGCGGGAGGGTGCGGAAGCCATCGAACGCATCGGCGTGGAGCGGGCGCGCCAGGCCGTGGCGGGGGCGGATGTGGCGCTGGTGGTGCTGGACGCATCCCGTCCCCTCGTCCCCGAGGAGGAGCGGCTGCTGCGCGATACCGCCGATGCGCCCCGGATTATCGTGCTCAATAAATGCGATTTGCCCGCCGCGCTGCGGCCGGAGAAATTTGAAAACGTGGTGGCCGTTTCCGCCCAAACGGGGGAGGGCCTTGCGGCGTTGGAGGAAAAAATCGCCGCCTACGGGGCGGGGGCAGGAGAAAGCGCGCTGACCCAGGCGCGGCATATGCATTTGGCCCGGGAGGCCGCGGCCGCCCTGCGCCGGGCGGCGGACGCATGCGCCCAGGGCGAGGCCGTAGATGTGGCGGCGGTGGATCTGCACGAGGCCCTGGCCGCCCTGGGCCGTATTACAGGCCAGCAGGTGGATGAAAAGCTGCTGGACGACGTATTCTCCCGCTTCTGCGTGGGAAAGTGAAATAAACGCATAACCGTCGCAAAGAAGCCGGAATTATAACGACCCGTTCGTTTTTTGTTGGCTGGGGAAAAAGCATCGCTTGATTCTCCCCAAGCCCATACACAGGTCTTGCAGGCGGAGGCCGAAATCTCCCGCCGCCAGTGACGGACGAAGGAAGACGAAGGCTCCACGCGGCACACAGCGTACAGGGGCGCAGAAAACTGCGCCCCTGTACGACAATGCCGAATTGTGGACAACCGTTCTAAAAAGCGCCGCCCCCTCTTTGGGGCGGTTGAGGGCGAGCGATCCTTGATTGCCGCCCGAAACCCGCGGCCCGTTTCAGCGTGGACGCGGAGCGCTGACCCTTTCCCCTATCGGCGGAGAAGCAAGTGGATTTCCCGTCGCCTGCCCATATCCATTCGGCTTTCTGGGAGGAGGAGCGGGAAACCCGTCTTTGGCCTCCAAAGACGGGTTCCCCCGCAAATACCACCGTTCTCACAGCCCCAGCGGCAGCGTGTAGCCCGCCAGAACGCCCAGCCCGGCGGAAAGGCAGATCACCCAAATGGGATGCAGCTTTTTGCGAAAAACCAGGTACGCCGCCAGCAGGAAAACGCCCAGGGATACATAAAAGGAGAGCCCGCTCAGGGCGGCCAGGGAAACGCCGCCGGGAAAAAACACCGTCTGCCCCACGGAAAGCACCGCCGCGGCGATGAGCCCGGGCACCGCGCCCTTTAGCCCCCGCAGACAGCCGCGCACGATTTGATTTTCCCGAAATTTCTGAAAGCCCCGGGCCACCAGCAGAATGATCGCAAAGGAAGGCAGAATCACCCCCAGCGTGGCGCAGGCCGCCCCTGCCAGCCCCGCCATTTCCATGCCGATATAGGTAGAAATATTCACGGCGAAGGGGCCGGGGGTGCTTTCGCTGACGGCGATAAAATCAATCAACTGGCTCAGCGTGGCCCAGCCGTGGGCCAGCAGTTCCTCCTGAATCAGGGGCAGCATAGCGTAGCCGCCGCCAAAGGTGAACAGGCCGATTTTGAAAAACGTCCAGAATAAATCCAGATAAATCACGCCTTCTTCCCCCTTTCGGAAAGCAGCGCGGCCCCCAGGCCCACCGCCGCGCTGCCCAAAATCACCAGCAGCACATTCGCCCCCAGCGCCGCCGCCAAAAAGGCCGCCCCCGCCAGGGCCCAGGCAAGGCCGTCCCGCGCCTGGCGGCCCAGAGAGCACAGCGCCTTCACAATCAGCGCCAGCACCCCCGCCCGAATGCCGTAAAAGGCGTATTGCACCGCCTTATTTTCCTGGAACTGGCGCAGCGCCAGCGAAATGAGGGAAATCACGCAAAAGGCGGGCAGCGCCACGCCGATGGTGGCGCACAGCGCCCCCCGGAAGCCCCCCACGCGATAGCCCACGAAGGTGGCGCTGTTCACCGCGATGGGCCCGGGGGTGGATTCCGCGATGGCGACGATTTCCAGCACGTCCTCTTCCGTCAGCCAGCGCTTTTTTTCCACCAGCTCCTTTTGAATCATGGGAATCATGGCGTAGCCGCCGCCGAAGGTGAACGCGCCGATCTTGAGAAAGGTGATAAACAGCGCCCAGATCGCGCTTTCTTTTTTTTCGCCCGTTTTTTTCATTCCGCTTCTCTCCTCCCGCCGCACGCGCGGCATTTTTTCATTATACAGCATATTTCGTTTCCCGCAAGCTCTATTTTTTTCTGTATTGCAGGGGCGGCAGGCCCGTGCTTTGCTTAAAGGCAGTAATGAAATAATTATAATCCGAAAAGCCGCAGCGCTCCGCCACCTGGGCCACGGAAAGCTCCTGCTCCTCCCGCAGCAGGCGGCACGCCGCCTCCAACCGCAGGGCGCGAATATGCTCCGCCACCCCCCGGCCGTAATTCTGGCGAAAGATGGCGTACAGGCGGTTTTTCCCCAGGCCGAAGCGGCGGCAAAGGGCGGCCGCGTCCAGCTTTTCCATATAATGGGCGGATAGATACGCATCGATCTGGGCGGGCAAGGGCGTCTGGCGCAGCACGGCGATGCGCTCCATCCGCAGAAAGGCGGCCACCGCTTGCAAAATATGCGCCGCCGCGCCGATATACGCCGCCGAAATCAGCGGCCGCTCCAGGCAGGCCGCCCGCAGCGCCCGCAAGTCCACCCGGTAGCCCCGGCAGCGCCGCTCCACCTCTCGCCAGCCCTCTTCCGGGCTGGTATAGCAAAACACATGCCCGAACAGCAGATAGCCCACCGCCGCGCCCCCCTCCCAGAGGGGCATAATGCTCTCCGTCAGCCCGGCGTGGCACACATAGGTATACGCCTCCCGCCGCCGGGCCGCCTGGGCGCAGGCCTCCCGATCGCACCGGGCGCAGGCCGCCCGGGCCGCCGCGTTTTCCCGCAGCAGGCGGCAGAAGGCGGGGCGCTCCCGGGGATACGCCGCCAGTTCCTGAAAACCGTCGTCCAGCACGGTGATGCGAATCCGGGTGATGGTGTAAAAATCCCGCAAAAGCTCCTGCAGCTTCACCCGGTCGAACGTTGACAGCATGCAATCCCTCCCTCGCGCGGCGCGTTTTGCAAATCATCTTTCTTATCATATCACAGAGAAAGAAAAAATCAAAGTTTTTGGAGCAAAAAACCCTATTCTCCGGGGCGGGGCATGGTTTATAATAGAAGAAAAAAACAAAGGAGCGCTGAATTTATGCTGGTTTCTTTAACGGAAGTAATGCAATACGCGGAAAAGCACGGTATCGCCATCGGTTCCTTTAACGCGCCCAACCTGGAAAGCCTGCTGGCCTCGCTGAACGCGGCGGAGGAATTGAACCTGCCCGTCATCATCCAATTCGCCCAGTGCCACGAATCCTGGCTGCCGCTGGATATTATCGGCCCCATCATGGTGGATCGGGCCAAGAAGGCCAAGGTGCCAGTCTGCGTGCATCTGGATCACGGCGAAACGCTGGAATATCTGGAAAAGGCGCTGAAGATGGGCTTCACCTCCATCATGTTCGACGGCTCCACCCTGCCCTATGAAGAAAACCTGGCCCAGACGAAAAAGGCCGTGGCCCTGGCCCGCAGCTACCATGCGGAGGTGGAGGCGGAGCTGGGCTCCATGGGCCGTCGGGAATCGGGCCTGGGCGAAGGCGGCGAGGATCACACCAAGATCTACACCGACCCCCGGCAGGCGGGAGAATTCGTGCGGGAAACGGGCGTTCAGGCTCTGGCCTGCTCCTTCGGCACCACCCACGGCATCTATCTTTCCAAGCCCCGGCTGGATTTCGACGTGGTGAAAAATGTACGCCGGGAGACGGGCGGCATTCCCATCGTGATGCACGGCGGCTCGGGCGTGAGCAAGGAGGATTTCCACGCCGCCATCCGGGCGGGGGTGCGCAAGATCAATTATTTCACATATATGGATAAGGCGGGGGGCCAGGCGGCGGAAAGCTATCTTCAGGGTCTGGAGCCGCATGCGCCGCGCTTCTTTTCCTCCGTGCTGGCCGCCGCGCAGCAGGCCATGCAGGAAAACCTGATTTCCGCCATGAAAACCTTCGCCCTGATGGAGGATCAATAAAATGAAGAAAATGACTTTCGCCCTGGCCTTTTGCAATCGGGGCTTCATGCCCGGCGAGTTGATTCTGGGGGCCCGGGAGGATATGATTCAGGCCGTCGCCCAGGCGGGCTATGATTACATCGCCATGGACGCTTCCCTCACCCGCTTCGGCGGCGTGGAAACCCGGGACGAGGGCCGCCTGTACGCGGACTGGCTGAAGGCCCACGAGGGCGAATATGACGGCGTGATTTTCTCCATGCCCATTTTCGCGGATGAAAACGGCGCGATCACCGCCCTGCAGGACGCTCATGTGCCCATTCTGTTCCAGGCGTATCCCGATGAAATCGGCAAGATGGATTTCGCCCACCGCCGGGACGCTTTCTGCGGAAAATTCTCCGTCACCGACGTGTTCACCCAGTATCAGGTGCCCTTCACGGTGATGAAGCCCCATGTGGTGCATCCCCTCTCCCCCGCCTTCCGGCGCAACCTGACGGATTTCGCCGCCATCTGCCGGGTGGTGAATGGCATGAAGCGCTTCAACGTGGGCTGCATCGGCGCGCGCACCACCGCCTTTAAAACCGTGCGCTTTGATGAAATCACACTGCAAAAATACGGCATCAACGTGGAATCCTTCGATCTGTCCGAGTTGATTTTCCAGGTGAACAAGCTGGCCGATACGGATGCGCGAGTGCTGGAAAAAACGGCGCGGCTGGAAAGCTACAGCGATTTTTCCCGGGTGCCGGAGGAAAACAAGCGCACGCTGGCCAAAATTTCCGTGGTGATCGACGATTACATCGCCGCCTATCACCTGGACGCGCTGACGCTGCGCTGCTGGAACGAAATGGAAACCATTCTGCGGGTGTGCCCCTGCGTGCTGCTGAGCGAGCTGAACGACCGCGGCATTCCCGCCTCCTGCGAGATCGACCTTTGCTCCGCCCTATGCATGCGGGCCATGGCCCTGGCCAGCGAAGCGCCCACCGCCGTGCTGGATTGGAACAATAACTACGGCGAGGATGAAAATAAGGTGATCCTGTTCCATTGCGGGCCCGTGGCCCAAAGCCTGATGACGGGCAAGGGCACGGTGACGGAGCACAAGATGTTCGCCAAGGGCGATCCCGGCTCGGGCTGGGGCAGCAACGAGGGCCGTATCCGCCCCTTCCCCGCCACCCTCTGCAATTGCCAGACCAAGGACGGCAAGCTCCTCATCTACGCCAGCGAGGCCCGCTTCACCGACGACCCCATCGAGGAGGGCTATTTCGGCTGCGGCGGCGTATGCCAGGTGCCCGATCTGCAAAACAAGCTGATTCGCCTGGCCCGGGGCGGCTTTAAGCATCACACTGTGGTGGGCGTGGGCCATATGAAGGAAATTCTCAAAGAAGCCTTCACCACCTATCTGGGCTATGAATGGATTGATATCGACGGCTGAACGAAGGAGCGATACCATGAAAATCGCGGGGCTGGATATTGGCACGACGGGCTGTAAATGCACCGTGTTTTCCCCGGAGGGCCTGGCGCTTTGCCGGGCCTACCGGGATTACCCGGCGGTGCGCGGCGAAGGCGGCCATGAAATCGACGCGGCGGCGGTGATGACGCAGGTATACGCCGTGCTGGCGGAGGCGGCGGCCCAACACCCGGATATTGCGGGCGTGGGCGTAACCAGCTTCGGAGAGAGCTTCGTGCTGGCCGGGGCGGACGGCGCGCCCCTTCGCCCCACGCTGCTGTATACCGATCCCCGGGGCGCGGCGGAATGCCAGGCGCTGAGCCAGCGGCTGGGCGACCGGCGCATCGCCACCGTTACCGGCCTGCGCCCCCACGAAATGTACAGCCTGCCCAAAATCATGTGGGTCATGCGCCATGAGCCCCAGGTGTGGCGGGCGGTGAAAACCATTCACCTGATACAGGATTACGCCGTCTTTTGCCTGACGGGCAAGCGGCAGATCGATTATTCCCTGGCCGCGCGCACCATGGCCCTGGATATTCAGCGGCTGGATTGGAGCGAGGAGCTGCTTTCCGCCGCGGGGGTGCCCCGGGAAATGCTGCCCCGCCCCGTGGCCCCGGGAACGGCGGCAGGCCCGCTGCTGCCCGATATGGCCCGGCGGTTGGGCCTGCGCCCCGATACGCTGGTGATCTCCGCCGGGCACGATCAATTAACCGCCGCCGTGGGCGCGGGGGCCTTTTCCCCCGGCGTGGCCGTGGACGGCGCGGGCACGGTGGAGTGCCTTACCCCCATTTTTCAGGGCCTGCCCGATATGGAAAAAATGTTCCAGGGCCATTTCGCCGTGGTGCCTTACGTGCGCCCCGGCCAATATGTGGCCTACGCCTTTTCCTATACCGGCGGCGCGTTGATTCAATGGTGCGTGGAAAAGCTGGCGGGCAAGGAAGCGGAGGAAGCCCGCCGGGAGAATATCAGCGTGAACGAATATTTGGAGCGGCGCTCCCAAAGCCCCACCGGGCTGCTGGTGCTGCCGCATTTTGCCGGAGCCGCCACCCCCTATATGGATACCGGCTCCCGGGGGGCCATTCTGGGCCTGACCACCGCCACTGCCGCCGCGGATATTTACCGGGGGTGCATGGAGGGCGTGGCCTACGAAATGCTGCTCAACGCCCGGGCGCTGCAAGGGGCGGGGGCGCGGTTTACCCGCCTGCGGGCCACCGGCGGCGGCGCGCGCTCCCGGGAATGGATGCAGATGAAAGCGGACATGCTGAATCTGCCCGTCACCGCCCTGAAAACTGCGGATGCGGGCACTGTGGGATGCGCCATGCTCACCGGCGTGGCCGTGGGCCTGTTCAAAAATCTGGAGGAAGCCGCCGCACGCCTGGTGGAGGAGCGGGAAACCTTCCTGCCCCGCCCCGAAATGCATGAGAAATACGGCGCGCTCTATCAAAAATACGCAAGGGTGTATCAGGCGGTGCGGCCGCTGACGGGCCCCTTGCCGGGAAAGGAAAAGCTATGAATCCATACATCGGCCACGCCTCCCAGCTGGGCGGCGCGGAAATGCACCGCCTGGTGGGCGGCAAGGGCGACGGCATGCGCCTGCTGGAATTGCGCAACGGCCTGGGGCTGGAAATGACGCTCTGCCCCGATCGGGCGCTGGATATTTCCCGGCTGCTCTTTAAGGGCGTGCAGATGAGCTATATGTCCCCCTGCGGTTATGTGGCCCCCGCCTATTATGAAAGCACGGGCACGAACTGGCTGAAATCCTTTACCGCCGGTTTTCTCACCACCTGCGGCCTGCAGGCGGTGGGCTCCCCCTGCCAGGATGCGGGGGAGGAGCTGCCCCTCCACGGCGCAATCGCCCATCAGCCCTGTGAGCAGGTATCTTGGGAGGATACGGCGGAGGGCATTCGCGTCCGCGCCCGCATTTTGGATGAAACCATCTTCGGCCGCAAGCTGGCCCTGGAACGCACGCTGTTGCTCAGCCGCCGGGAAAATGCCTTCACCCTTACCGATCGCATCGAAAACACCGGCGATCGCCAGGAGCCCCTGGAAATTCTGTATCACATGAACATGGGCTATCCCCTGCTCAGCGAGGAAAGCCTGCTGCGCATTCCCTCCTGCCAAGTAACCCCCCGGGACGCCCACGCGGCGGAGGATCTGGCCCATTGGATGCATATGCAGCCTCCCACCCCCGGCTTTCAGGAGCGCTGCTATTATCACCGCTTCCCGGACGCGCGGGGAACCGCCGCCATTTTCCAGCCTCGGCTGGGCATGGGCCTGGAAATCTCCTTCAACGCCGAAACGCTGGACGGCTTTGTGGAATGGAAAATGATGGGCGTGCGGGATTATGTGCTGGGCCTGGAATGCGGCAATTGCTATCCCGACGGCCGCGATGTGATGCGCCGCACGGGCATGCTCAAATTCCTCGCTCCCGGCGAAACAAAGGAATATTCCTTCACCGTGCGCATGCTGGAGCATTGGGAATAGGATATAATTAGGATTAGAAAAACCGCTTTTGCGGTTTTCCGGGTCAGCGGAACGCTGTAAGCGTTACGCTGACAATCATGATATATTATTGCGGGGGAACCATTCTTTGCGGGCCCTCAGCCGCTCCTAAAGGGGCGGCGCTTTTTAAGATCTCGGTCCCCTTCCGCAACCTCAATCGGCGCGGCGGTTCGCTATCGCTCCCACCGCTTGTTTCGGTTGACTCATTCAACTCCCTGCGGCCAAAAGGCCGCTCCTGCCACTGGCAGGCTGGGGCTTTATCATCACCGGTCTGAATAGCTCCTTTCCTCTTATTTGTATTCCACCAAGCGCTCGGCGCCCGCCATCATCCTCAATACGCTGCGGAGCTTTGTGTGCAGCATCCTGGTCATCCTCGGCCTGCCCGCCCTTTTCGGCAGCAGCGTGATCTGGTTCACCTATGGCATATCAGAATGTCTGGTGCTGCTGGTGGCGTTTGTGCTGACGAAATACTCGGAACGAAACGGGATTGTTTATCAATAAGATTGTTTCGCCTTTTTGAATCTTCTCCTACACGACCGAGAAAGCCGAAAGCAAAAAAACTTTACAACCGCAAGAAAAGCGCTCATGCATGGAAGGCTGACTCCGGCAAGAGCGCTTTTTGTTGATTTGTTCTACGATGAACCGCTTCGCATTCAGAGCGGGTTTTCAAGAAACCGCGTCATTGGCAATGGCAGGACGTCCTTTTTTCAGGATACGCGGGGATACGTGAAAAGTAGGCGGAATTCGGGAAAGCCCGCGCGGGCGGCGCGGATTATTGCAGGAATTTCAAAACGTCCGTATTTTCCATGGCCCAGTATCTGTATGCGCCCATCCATACGGTGAGCCATTCGCTGAAAACGAAATGCCGCAAATCGGGGCGGCCCCAGTAGGTATGCCGGATGGATTCGTCCTGGCCGCCGGCCGGCCGCACATGCCCGTTTATGCACAGCGTGCCGTCCGATATAAGCTGCGTGCTGTTGAACCATATGGCGCGCGCGCGATCCAGCAGCACGGGATCGTTTGTAAGCGCGCCAAGCTCGATTAGATCGGAAACATAATAGAGCGCAAATTGATCCAGCGCATTATGCGCGGCGGAAACGGACGTGCCGCCAAAGGAATCGTAGGACGCCTGCGCCAGCTCGGAAGCCTGGGGCCAGTGGATGCTGTAATGCCATTGCCAGGTGTCAAGGTAGGTCGATATCCGCACTGCGGCGGAAAGGTAATTCCTATCGTCAGTGGCCTTATAGCATGCCAGGGCGGAGCGAAGAAGCGGCCCGGCGGATTCCTTGTCTATACAGTTGCTGTCCAGGGCCCCGGCCGTTGTGACGCCGCTTTTGATGAATTCATTATAATAAAATTCAAAGGCCTTAAGCGCCGCGTTTTTATAGCGTTCGTCCCTGCGGCGATTCCATGCGTCGAAAAGGGGCGGGATCAGATAGCATCCAACCGTCCCGTGGCGGGCGTCGACGCTGCCGTCAAGAAACCAGCTTCGGGCCAGTTCGCCGTTTGAACACTGAATTCCCAGAATCAGATCGCAGATTTCGAACGCCGTGGCGGCGTAAGCCGGGCGCTCTATTTCCAGCGTTTCGGCCAAAGCCGCGGCTTTAAAAAGATAGGTCGCCGTAACGCCGAGGTTGCAGGCGTCCACGACGGTGGGGATTTCGCCGTTGGGCCGGGAGGAAAGAACCTTGGGGTTGCATACGAGGGTGGAATAAACCAGCCCGTTGCCAAGCCGACCGTATTGAATCCAGGAATCCAGCACGGCGAGCCCCTTGCGCAGAGAATCCTGATCCTTGGTGTAGACGTAGTTTTGGAGCAGGGCGCAGGCAATGGAAATATTCTGGCCGCACCAGCCTGCTTCAAAATCGCCGCGGTGCTTGATGAAGCAGCATTCCGCATCGCTCCAATGCATGCCGCGAACAAAGCCCGTCACGCCGTCGGCCAATTTAAGAAAGCATTGCTTAAAGAACGCGATGTCGAGGCGGCGAAGCGCTTCGGGAGAACGCGGCATGGTAAGATCGCGGCGGAAAAACAGCCAGGCGGTATCTGTAAATTTCTTTCGCGCTTCCCATGCTTCGCTGATTTGGGCGATATATAATACGGCCTTAAACTGAACGGCGGGGGGCATTTCTTTTCGGATAGCGGGCTTCCAGAATCTTTTAGAAAGGGATTTGGGCGCTTCGGTTTCGGGCCAGATGATTTGCTGGTGAATCACCCCGTCCTCTTCATAGATGGAGCAGCTGTTGCTTCCATCTTCCGTTCCCCAAAGCGCGATCGAGAAGCCGTTCTGCTCAACGTAGGTGCAGGCGGGGATGGCGACCCGGTGCCATGCGTATACCCAGGGGGAGCCGTCGTACCGGAAGCCGGTATACTGAGCGCCGGAGCCCCAGCCGTTCCCCTGATAATTAACGCCGGGAACAAGCCAGAAGGAGGGCGCGCCTGCGCTTTGCAGGTCGATGGTCATGTCGGTGCAGGGGGCCGCGCTGGTTCTGGTGATGATCCAGACGTTTTTGTCCGCGTTCCATTGGAAGCTGTCAGCGCAGTTTTCGCGGAACGGCAGGGACGCGACGCCTACGCCGTTCACCTTGACGACGGTCGCTCGATCGGTTTTTAGGATTTCCGTATTCAGGGGCGCGTTTTGGGGCTCCGTTCCGTTAGGGCTTTTCATCATTACCACTCCTTTTTTAGCGATACGCTATATGCTTGCAAGGGAAGAAATTGCCGCGCCGCATAACCGGGGGAAAGCGGGCGCTTTTAGCGGGAAGCGCCGGATGCGTATACCTCCAGCGGATTGAACTGGTAAATCTTGTGTATGCCGATTTCATCGGATTTTTCTTGCAGCCCGTTAGAAACGCAATGCAGCCTGAAATCGCGGGGAGAAATGCCGGCGGACGCCTGAAACGCCCGATTAAAGCTTCTGATATTCTGAAAACCGCATTCAAAAGCGATTTCTGTGATGCTTTTTGCCGTTTCAAGAAGCATTTCCTTGCTTTGCTGAATGCGGATAAGATTGACGAACTCGCGGAAATTGATGGAGGTGGCGCTGTGGAAGCACTGAGAGCAGTATTTCGCGTTATAGCCGGCTTTTTGGGCGAAATCCTTCAGGGAGATATTATCGTGATAGTTTTCGATGCAGTAAATCAGAATCTGGTGGATAAGCGAATCGTCGTGAATCATGCGCGCGGGCTGGAACGCGGCGGCGTCCAGCTGGTTGCAGATTTGATAAAGCGCCGCCTGCGCCTCGAACAGCGACGGCCTTTCATGATTCATAAGATCGTGGAGCGCGCTTTTTATTGCTTTTGCAGTTATGACGGGGGCGGTGCATACTTTTTGGGAAATCGCCATACAGAACGTGGGCACAAGATCCTGGGAGAAGACAAAAATGCAGCATTTGGATTGGAACCGGGTTGAAAAGCCGTGCAGCTGATTGGGGAAAATAAACATTAGCTCCTCCGCGTGAAGCACGAAGCGCTTTTGATCTGCAATAACGTCCAGTTCCCCGTCCATAACATAGATAAGCTCGATGTCGCTGTGCATATGGAGGGGGAAGGTGTAATTGCTGTAAAGCGATTTTGTAAGCTTGAATGCCTTTGTGGAATTCTCCACCTGGTAGATGGATTGGCCTATGTCCAGAATGGTTATCACCTCTTATAACCTTTTGTCTTGCGTATGATACCATACGAAAAAGATTTTTTCAAGAGAAAAAAGAACATTTTGTGCGCTTGCAGATGCGGACAGGCGCGCTTCGTCCTTTTTTCTTTTTCGTGCATTTTTCGCGTTCTCCCTTTTCACTTGATGATTTGGCAGTTTTTTTGCTGTTTTTATACTGCGTTCGATGAGAAATTAGTCGTTTATACGTTTGCGGTCGTGCGCCTTCATTTTACAGGCGCGTGGATGGCCGCGCGGCGGACGTTTTTTATCGGAAAGATTCAGCCGTTTCTAAGAAACGCATGGAAAAGATGAAAATATAGATTTTTGTCCATTATTTAAGCGAAAATGGCTATCGCTCCGCCGCGTCGTGCTTTACAATACAAATAACAAACGTCTTCGAAGAACGTTTCCCGGTTGCAGACCTACCTTGAAAGGAGAATGCAGGATGAAAAAACTGGTTGCCCTGGTTCTGGCAGCGATTCTTGCCCTGTCGTCCGCATGCGCTTTGGCGGAGGACAAAATCATTGTGCGGATTATGCGCGAGGCGCAGAACATTTGGTTCCCGGAAGGGGAGGATCTCGATCATAACGCCTTGATCGAATATGTTGAAGACAAGCTCGGCATTGATTTCGTGACGGAATGGACGGCGGACAGCGGCGCTTACGCGCAGCAGATCAATATGAAAATCGCCTCCGACGATCTGCCCGATATGTTCTACGCCACCACGGCCCAGATGTCCAGGCTGTACGAATACGGAATGATTCAGCCCATTGGCCAGTATTTTGAGGAATATCTCTCGGAGGACGCGCTCAAGCGGCTGAATTACGGCAACGGCTCTTTCCTTGTGGGCTGCACCTTTGACGGCGAAGTATACGGCTTCCCGTGCCCGGATGATTTCCGCGGGGATATGCCCTTCCTGTTCGTGCGTCAGGATTGGCTGGATAATCTGGGCCTTTCTTATGACATCAACAATTTCACGCTGGAGGATCTTCTGGAAATATGCGAGGCGTTCACCAATGGCGATCCGGACGGAGACGGCGAGAACAATACCTATGCCATGGAATTCGACGCCCTTTCCAGCTCCGGAATCACGGGCTTCGGCCTTGCCCACGCCCTGGGCCTGCAAACCAATATCTGGGTTGAAAATGCGGAGGGCAAGCTGGAATACACCGATATCCGGGAAGAAAACAAGGCGTATCTGAAGCTGCTGCAAACGCTGTATCAGAAGGGCTACATCCCCTCGGAATACATCTCCATGAGCTATTGGAGCCAGGGAACCACGGAGCTTGCCAAGAGCAAGTGCGGCATCTTCACCGGGTATTTCTGGTCCGGCCTTGGCGCACCCGAAATCGCCTGCCAGACGGATCCTAACATCAAATTCACCGTTTTCCCGATTCCGCGTAATCCCGACGGCGAGTACCGGCTCCAGTCCGGCATCAAGAATTCCAAGTTCCTGGTTGTAAACGCCAACTATGAGCATCCCGAAGCGGCCGTTCGTTACATGGCGCTGTGGCAGGATATGTGGTCCGGCAACGGCGAGGACGCCGAGTTCTACCATTCTCTCAACGGCAACGAATACGCAAAGGCTGAAGAGGATTTTAAATACTACGTGCCCTTCTTCTGGGGCGGCGTATTCAGCAACCAGGAAATCTCCGACGCCATCGTGGCGGCCATTGAGCTGGGCAGCGACGAGGTGATCAAAAACGATCATCACGCGTATAAAGAATATCAGCATGTGATGAACTATCTGAACAACGTGGTGGATGAAAAGGGCGAGATCGACTGGTATGGCTTTGCGCAGTATTACAATTTCTGCGAGTCCGGCGTTATTTCCCATAAGCTTTATGGCGGCGTGGACGGCGAATATGTGATTGATCTTACCAGCGCCATCGCCCTTCCCGAGGAGCTTGCGTCCATCAAATCTCTTCTGAACGATCTTCGCTATGAGTATTATAACAAGATCATCATGGGCGCCGATTTGGACGCCACCTTCGCGGAATATGTATCCCAGTGGCATGCCATCGGCGGCGACCAGGTGGCGGCGTATTACAATGAATGGTATGCGGTAAACGGCGCGAAATTCAAGTAAACGCAAGGCGGGGGAAAGTCTCTTGCTTCCCGGCGGCGTATCGCCCCGGGGAGCGGGGGGCTTTCCTCCTCCCCCAAAATCGGAGGAATAAAAATGATAGGCAGGAGCTTAGGCGAAACAAAAAAGAAAACAAGCCTGATAAAGCGATTGAAGCTGCGCACCACATGGCCTCTTTTGCTAATGCTGGTTTTCCCAATCGTTTTTTTGATTTTATTCCATTATGTGCCGCTCTTTGGGATTCGCCTTGCTTTTGTGCGCTTTAATCCCAGGAAGGGCATATGGGGCTCGCCCTATGTCGGCACGAAATATTTCGCGCAGTTATTCAGCACGCTCAAATTCTGGACGATCCTGAAAAACACGCTGATTATATCCATTGAAAAAATCATTGTGACGATGTTTTTTTCCGTTTCCTTCGCCCTTATTCTGAGCGGGTTCAAATGGAAATTCGGAAGCAAGATGTTTCAATCGATTATGCTGTTTCCGTGGTTTATTTCCTGGATTATTCTTTCCACGATTTTTCTGAACGTCTTTTCTTCGGAAGGCGCGGTTAACGCGGCGCTTTCCGCCCTGGGCATGCGGAACGTATCGTTTTTTACAAACCAGACGGCCTTTCACTGGCTGGTGATTTTCTCCTCGGCCTGGAAGGGCATGGGATACAATATGGTGATTCTCATTACCGCGATTAACGGGATCGACAGCGGCCTTTATGAGGCGGCCAAAATTGACGGCGCGAATCGGGCGCGGCAGACGTGGCATGTAACGCTGCCCGGCATCAGGCCCATGATGATCCTGCTGCTGATATTGTCCCTGGGCAGCATTCTGAACGCCGGCTTTGACCAGATTTACACCCTGTATAACAGCGCGCTGTATGAATCCGCCGAAATTATCGATACCTATGTGTATAAGATCGGCTTGCAGTCGGCGCAGTATTCGCTGGGCACCGCTACGGGAATTTTTAAATCCGCGGTTGGCGCGGTGCTGATGATCATCTCTTATTTCCTGGCGAGCAAGCTGGCAAATTACCGCGTATTCTGAGGGAAGGGGGAGCGAGGTATGTCGAAAAACGGCGCGATTAAGGAGAGCGTTTCATATAGAATCTACAAGGCGTTCGCCTATACTCTTGTTATCGTATGGTGCCTTATCTGCATTTTACCCCTTGTGCATATTTTCAGTATTTCCGTCAGCGATAAGGCCGCCGCGGATGCGGGAATTGTCGGCCTGATACCGAAAAGCTTTTCCCTGGAGAATTACGGAAAGGCGCTGACCGATTCGCAGATTATTCGTTCGCTGCTGATTTCGCTGGAAAGAACGGTTTTGGCGGTAATGATCGAAATCACGATGACCATTCTTGCCGCCTATCCCCTGAGCAAAACGAACGAGGAATTCCCGGGGCGGAGCGTTATTTCGCTGTTCTTTCTCATCTGCATGATCTTTGGCGGCGGGCTTGTTCCCACATATATACAGGTGGCGAAAGAACTGAAATTGAATAATACGATCTGGGCCCTTGTGCTGCCCGGCGCGGTGAGCATTGGCCATATTGTTCTGCTGATGAATTTCTTCAGGAGCATTCCGAAGGATATTGAGGAGGCGGCCAAAATTGACGGAGCGGGGCATGGAAAGATTTTGCTGAAGATCATCCTGCCCCTGTCGGTCAACGCGGTGCTCACGCTGGTGCTGTTTATCAGCGTGGGGCAGTGGAACGCCTGGTTTGACGGCTTAATCTACACAACGGACGCGGCGCGATATCCCCTGAGCACGTATTTGTATAATGTTCGCAATCGCTTGGAAACCGTCAGCACGCAGGAGGACGCCCGCCTTGTGCAAAAATATTCCCAGCAGGGCATGATTATGACGTATACGATGATATGCCTGACGCCGATCGCCGTGATATACCCTGTTTTGCAGAGATATGTGAAGCAAGGGCTTATTATCGGAAGCGTCAAGGGCTGAACGATTTGCTTTTCCAAAGCGATGTAAGGAATGGAGAGAGGATGCATGGATCATATTCTTGTTGATTTTTCGGCTTCCAAGGGAACGATAGCGCCCGAGCTTTACGGACATTTTGCCGAGCAGATCGGCGGCGTTTTTTATGACGGGCTGTGGGTCGGCGAAGACAGTAAGATCGAGAACATCGGCGGCTTCAGAAAAAAGCTCGTCGACAGCTTTAAAAAAATCGCGCCGCCCGTGCTTCGCTGGCCCGGCGGATGCTTCGCCGAAACGTACGACTGGCGGGATGGAATCGGGCCGAGGGAAAAGCGGCCGCGCCGCGCCAGCTGGTGGTATTATCAGGATGGACGGATTGAAAAAAACCAGGTGGGCACCCATGAATTTAATCATTTTTGCCGGCTGGTTGGGGCCGAGCCCTATCTCGCCGCAAATATGACCAGCGTGCCCGCATTGCATATTCGGGACTGGATCGAATACTGCAATTTTAAGGCGGGGCTGACAACGCTTTCGGATGAAAGGGCGGCGAACGGCGATGTGGAGCCGTTCCGGGTAAAGTACTGGGGAATCGGAAACGAAAATTGGGGCGGCGGCGGACAGATGACCCCGGAAATGTGCGCGGATGAGTATATCCGTTTCACGACGATCATGCGCAGCCTTGATACGACGGATTTAAAATTTATCATTTGCGGGGCGAACGGCCACGATCTCGACTGGACCCGGCGTTTAATGAAGGAATGGGCAAGCCGCCGTCGGCACGAGACGCCCACCTGGGGCATAAGCCTCCATTATTATACCAACGCTTTCGGCCCCTTTGACGATCTTGCGTATCATAATGAAGAGGATTGGTACGACGAGCTTTTCCGGGCGAATTACATGGCGCGTATTATTGACGATCATCGCGCGGCGCTTGACGAGGCGGACCCTGAAAGAAAAATCAAGCTTGTGATTGACGAATGGGGAAATTGGCATAAGGGCGGAACGGGGCCCAGCAAGGGGTATAACCTGTTTGAGCAGCAGTCGAACATGAGAGACGCCATCGTCGCGGCCATGACCCTGAATATTTTCAATAACCGCTGCGATGTGGTTGGAATGGCGAATGTTGCGCAGCTGTGCAATAACCTCCATTCGCTCTATCTGGCGGGGGGAGATCAGTTTGTTGAAACGCCCAATTATTATGTTTTCGATATGTTCCGTGGGCATAAAGGCGGGAAGCAGCTGAAAACCGTCGTTTCCGCCAAAACAGTCGAGCACAGAAAATATGAAGAAATGTCCACCCTATCCGCGTCCGCTTCCGTGCAGGATGGAACGCTTACGCTGACGGTGGCAAACCTGGACGTAACGGCGGCCAAGGAGGTATCCATCAGCGGCCTGGGCGGACGGATCAGCGGCCAGGGAACGCTGCGCCTGCTTACCCATAAGGACCCCAACACCTGCAATACGTTTGAAGAGCCTTACGCGGTCGTTCCCGCTGAAACGGCGGTCGCGCTTCAAGACGGGGATACGATCTTCCTTCCTGCCGCCAGCATCGCGTCGCTAAGCTTAAGGCTGGCCGAATAAAGCCGCAGCGCTGAAGGCTGTCGAGAACGAATTAAGCGGGGGAAACAAAAATGAATCAGAGCAATGAAAAGCAATATGCGTTTTTAAAAGAAAAACGGCAGCAGAAATACTGGCGCGATCTGACGGCGGACGAACTGCGTTACGTCATGGCGGAAATCGGCGATCCCGCGCGCTCCTATATGGAAAGAGTAACGCGCAGGCTGGAACTGTTTCTGGACCTTGAAACGCCCGTTTTCCTGGAAAATACGCAGATTCAGGGCGTGCGCACGCTGAAAAGCTTCCCGAAGATTTACGCCCCCGGAGAATTTGAAAAAATAAAGGAAAGCCATCATATTCATGAGGACCGGGGGCAGGTAAGCAATCTTGCATGGGATTACGCAGGCGTTTTGACGGAGGGCCTTGAAGGAAGAAAGGAAAGGCTTCTTAACGGGCAAAAGGCAGACGGCGAATTTGTCCGGTGCGCCTTGAGAACCATTGCAGCCGTTGAAAAATTTGCCGATCGCTACGGCGAATGCATGAAAGCGCACGGGCAGGAGAAGCAGGCGGAGGAAATGCGCCGCGCCGTTCGATACGGCGCGAAGACGATGCTTCAGGCGATGCAGGCGTTCAGAATTCTGCATTTCTGCGTCTGGGGCTCGGGGTGCTATCACAACACGGTCGGGCGCTTCGACCAGTGGATTTATCCTTTTTACAGCGCGGACATTGAAAATGGCATTCTGACGAAGGAAACGGCCCTTGATCTTCTGGAGGATTTCTTCCTTTCCTTTAACCGCGATCACGATCTGTATCTGGGGCTTAAGAATAACGGGCAGAGCATAATGCTGGCGGGGGTAAAGCCCGACGGCTCGCCCGCCATCAACGAAATCAGCGATATGTGTCTGGAAGCGAGCCTTGACCTTCACCTTGTCGATCCGAAAATCAACGTTCGGGTGGATAAAAATACCCCGTTGTCTTTTTACGAAAAATGCACGCGCCTTACCAAAACGGGCCTGGGATTTCCGCAGTATTCAAACGACGACGTCGTTATTCCCGCGCTTGTAAAGCTCGGCTATGCCCTGGAGGACGCGCGCAATTATTCTGTTGCGGCGTGCTGGGAATTTATCGTTCCCGGAAACGCCATGGATATTCCAAACTTTGGCGCGATGCCCCTTGCGAATCTGGTGGATCAAGCCATCCGCGAGCATCTGACGGGGTGCGATTCGCTTTCGGAATTGTACGGCTATGTTGAAAAGCTGATGGATGACGAGGCGGCGGGCATCCTGGAAAAATCCAGCAATATTTATATCGAGCCCTCGCCGCTGATGTCCGTTTTGATGAAGGATTGTGTGGATACAGGAAAAGATATCAGCGAAGGGGCGAAATATAACAATTACGGGCTTCATGGAACGGGATATGCCTGCGCCGTGGATCAGCTGGCCGCCGTTGAATCGATGGTGTTCAGTGGGAAAATAACAAAGGAGCGGCTTCTCAGGGGGCTGAACACCAATTTTAAGGAGGATCGGGAGCTGCGCCACGCCCTGCGGACGGAGGCGGCCAAGCTGGGTAAGGACAAACGGGCGGCGGAAATTGGCAATGATCTTCTCGGCCTTTTTGCCGACGCGCTGGAAGGAAAGAAAAATGAACGCGGAGGAATTCTTCGCGCAGGCACGGGAACCGCCATGTTTTATATCCGCCATGCGGAAAAGCTGGGGGCGACGGCGGACGGAAGAGACGCGGGCGCCCCTTTACCGGCCAATTTCTCGCCCTCCCTGTTTGTAACGTCGTCCGGCCCCTTCAGCCTCGTATCCGCCTTTGCGCCCGCGAATATCGGCAGGGCCATGAACGGGGGCCCTTTGACGCTGGAAATCCATCGGTCGGTTTTCAAAAGCGAGGAGGGAATTTCAAAGGTGGCGGCGCTGATAAGAGCCTTCGTAGAGGCGGGCGGGCATCAGCTTCAGCTGAACGCGGTTGATCCCGAGGAATTGAAGGACGCGCAGCTGCACCCGGAAAATCACAGGGATTTGATCGTCCGGGTCTGGGGATGGAGCGGCTATTTTGTAGAAATTGATAAAATCTATCAGGATCAGATCGTTCAGCGGCATTCTTATGGCGGGTAAGCGGAAACCGGCCGGGGGAGCTTTCGCACGCCCCCGGCTTTTTATCTTGCGAAAAAAGGAAAAGACTTACCGGCGTTTTTTTCTGAAAGGCGGAACGAAGAAATGAAAACAGGAATCGTGTTTTCGATAGAAGAATTCGCGGTATACGATGGCCCGGGCCCGAGAGTGAACGTCTTTCTGAAGGGATGTCCGCTTCGCTGCCAGTGGTGCCACAACCCGGAGGGCTGGCTGGTTAAGCCGCAGATTGTAAAGAACGGCAACGGCTGCATTCATTGCGGCGTTTGCGAAAGCGTATGCCCCTCCCCGAGCGCATGCACGCTGTGCGGAAAATGCGCAGCAAATTGCCCGCGCGATCTGATCCGCGTATCAGGAAAAGAATACACGTCGGAGGCGCTTGCAAAAAAGCTGATGGAATACAAGCCCATGCTCAACCGCTGCGGCGGCGGAATTACCTTCAGCGGCGGCGAGATTCTTTTGCAGGCGGAATTCCTGTGCGAAGCGATAGAAAAATTGGAGGGGCTCAATCTCTGCCTCGAAACCTGCGGTTACGGAGAATCAAATCTATTTGAAAAGCTGATTCACAAGGTTGACCATGTATTTTATGATTTAAAAATAATGGACGCGGAAAAGCATCGATATTATACGGGAAAAGACAACGCGCTTATATTAAAAAACGCCGAATTGCTAAAGCGCTCGGGCGTTCCGTTCACAATTCGAATTCCCTTGATTCGCGGCGTAAACTGCGATAAAGAAAATATGGAGGCCGTCGTATCGTTCCTGGCGGACGCAAAGGCGCTTCGTGAAATCGAATTGCTTCCGTATAATCAGTTCGCGGGCGCAAAATATTCCTTGGTCGGGCTGAAATATGCCCACGATGATTTTCAGCCGCCGCGTGAAGACGAAATGGCGGAATTAAAGCATACGGCTGAAAAAGCGGGCCTGAAATGCAGGGTGAGGGACAAGCCGAACATTTGAAAAGGCCGGGGCGAAGAAATACGGCGGCCCGCTTTCGAAACGCAATAAAGGAGCGATAGTTTTTCCTTTTTGCCTTGCCAAAAAAGGGAATGTCCTGTATAATAAATGCCGGAAAATTCCCGTGAAGCGGAAGAAAGAAGGAAACGTAAATGAAAATCTTGATCGTTAACGCCGGTTCCTCCTCGCTGAAATATCAGCTGATCGATATGCAGGATGAAAGCACCCTGGCCAAGGGCCTGGTGGAACGCATCGGCATGGGCACCAAGGGCCATCACGAATGCAAAATTGGCGGCAAGAAGGTGGTGGATTGGGAAGAAGCGCCCATTGAAAACCATGTGCAGGCCTGCCATATGATGCTGGACGCGCTGACGGATAAAGCCTTCGGCGTGGTGAAGGAAATGAGCGAGATCGGCGCGGTGGGCCATCGCGTGCTCCACGGCGGCAGCAAATTCTCCGAATCCGTTATCATCGATCAGGCCGTTCTGGACGCTATCGAGGAAAATATCCCCCTGGGCCCCCTGCACAACCCCGCCAACCTGATGGGCATCAAGGCCTGCCAGGAGGTAATGCCCGGCACCCCCATGGTGGCCGTGTTCGACACCGCCTTCCACCAGACCATGCCCCCCAAGGCCTATATGTACGGCGTGCCCTACGAATATTATGAAAAGCTGCATGTGCGCCGCTACGGCTTCCACGGCACCTCCCACCGCTTTGTGAGCAAGCGCACCGCCGAATTCCTGGGCAAGAAGCCCGAGGAACTGCGCATTATCACTTGCCATCTGGGCAACGGCTCCTCTCTGTGCGCGGTGGATCACGGCAAGTGCGTGGATACCTCCATGGGCATCACGCCGCTGGAGGGCGTGATTATGGGCACCCGCTCGGGCAGCATGGACCCCGCTGTGGTGGAATATATCTGCAATAACGAGCATCTCACCGTCAGCGAAATGCTGAATATCTGCAATAAAAAGAGCGGTCTGCTGGGCATCAGCGGCGTTTCCAACGATATGCGCGATGTGGATAACGCCGCCAAGGCGGGCAACGAGCGGGCGCAGCTGGCCCGGGATATGCTGGTCTACGGCATTCGCAAGTATATCGGCGCTTACGCCGCCGCCATGAACGGCGTGGATGCGATCGTGTTCACCGCGGGCATCGGCGAAAACAATTATAAGCTCCGCGAGGACGTGATGCAGGGCTTCGAATATATGGGCGCGAAGCTGGATGTGGAAAAGAACGCTGAGTTGGCCTGGCCCAATGTGCACGAGGCAGTCATCTCCGCCGCCGATAGCAAGGTGCAGATTCTGGTGATCCCCACCAATGAGGAAATTGCCATCGCACGGGATACGCTGGAGTTGGTGACGAAGTAAAAATGAAGGGCTGGCCGCCCTTCACTGCATCCCGCAAGTTTGTTCGATATTTTTTGACAGTCATAAGGGCGGGAAGCAAGCGAATTCCTTGCTTTCCGCCCTTATTTATATCACTTTCTTGAGCGGGCGAGAGCGGAACGCCTTGGCCGCAAAGCCCAGGCCGTAGCGGAGAAGCCTGCCGGCTGCTTGCTATCCTTATTTCTACAATCGGCTTTCTTGGAAGGTGGACCCATTCTTTGGCCTCCAAAGAATGGGTCCGCCGCATTTTATCCTATCCTTATTTTATCCTTTATTTTCCGGGAACATCGACGCTTCGATCTGGATGCAGAGCTGGTGATACAGGGGCAGATGCTTTTCCTGCACCCGGTAGGTTTCCGTTTCATCCACGCTGAGCCACAGATCGCACAGCGCGCGCATTTTCCCTCCTGTTTTGCCCGTCAGGGCGATGACGGTAAGCCCCATTGCCCGGGCGGCGATCATGGCGCGGCACACGTTTTCCGAATTGCCGGAGGTGGAAATGCCCAGCAGCACGTCTCCCGGCCGGCCGTAGGCCATGACCTGCTGGGCGTAGGCGTTCAGGCCGTCCAGATCGTTGATTACGGCGGCGATCAGCGCGCTGTTGGCGGTGAGATCCAGCGCGGGAAGCCCGCCTTGCAGCTTTTCCGCCCAGGGCGCGCCGATGCGCGCCTTTAAATCTTCGGCCAGGGGGCGCTTTTTCAAAAAACCCTTGACCAATTCGCCGGTGATGTGGGCGCAATCCGCCGCGCTGCCGCCGTTGCCGCACAGCAGCAGCTTGCCCTCCTTCTGAAATGCGGCGCAGATTGCCTGGGCCGCCTGAGTAATCTGATTTTCCATGGCGCGGTCTCCTCCTTATCCGTTCCAGGCCACGGTGATGGCCGCCACATCCCCTATGCGATCTCCCAATTGGGCGGGAACAACCTGGCATACGCTTCTGCTTTCCGCCAGGGCCTCCCGGGCGATTTCCGCCTCCATTTCGGGGCGAAACCATTTTTCCGCCCGGGCGAAAATGCTGCCGATGACGATGCGCTGGGGGTTTATTAAATCGATGAGAACGGCCAGGCCCCGGCCCAGCATTCGAGCGCTGAGGCGCAGGGCGTCGACGGCCTGCGCGTCCCCCGCTTCCGCCAGGGCGCACAGTTCCCGGGCGGTCAAGGCGCGGCCCATGCGCATTTGGGCCAGCTGAGCCAGCCCGCCGCCCGAGCAAAAGCCTTCCATAGAGCCCGCCTTGCCGTAGCCCACGGGGCCCTCCTCCGCCAGGCGGATATGCCCCGCCTCCCCGGCCATGCCGTTGGTTCCCGCGTACAGGCGGCCGTCCAGGATCAGCCCCGCCCCCAGGCCGGTGCCGAAGGTGAGGAACACCATGTTCCGCGTGCCCCGGCCCGCGCCGTAGCACCATTCCGCCAGGGCGCAGGCGTTAGCGTCGTTTTGCAAAAAAGCGGGCGCGCCCGTGCGCTGGCGCAGCCAGGCCGTAATGGGCACTTCGTCCCAGCCGGGCAGGTTGGGCGGGCTGAGGATCAGGCCGCGCTGGCTGTCCAGCGGCCCGCCGCAGCTGACCCCCACGGCCTGGGGGGCGGGAAGGCTTTCCCGGCCCCAGGCGATCAGCGTTTCCAGCAGCGCCTCCCAGCCGGGAAAATCCCGGGTGGGAAGCTGGCGGCGGGCCAGGATTTCGCCCGCCTCATTGGCGGCGCACAGGGCGGTTTTGGTGCCGCCGATATCCAGGCCCCAAACGATTTTTTCACCCATGGGTCACACCTGCCAGTCAAAGGGCTGGGGCAGCGCGGCGATCTTCTCCACCCAGCCCAGCATCGTCTTCGCGTCATAGGCGGGATAGCCCGAAATGTAGTGATTGCCGTATTGCTTGCCGTCGATTTCCCAGGTGAGCAGATACAGCTTTTGCCGCCCCGCCAGCTCCCGGATGTTGCCCAGGATCACGTTTTCATTGGCGGGGGAGACGCATTCGCCCGCCAGCAGGATTTCGCCCGTATCCCCGTCGGCAATCTGATAGCGCACGGCGTGGGTTTCCCGGCTGTCGTTGCCCAGCACCACCTGGTGTCCCCAATCCACCAGTTCGTCCATCATCAGCACGATGGGCTGCTGCACGCGCTTGATATAATAGTAGGCCAGCTTTTTCGCGTAGTAATAATCCACCACCGCGTCGGAAATCTGGGGCCAGCCGTCCAGCATGTTCCACCAGATAACGCCCGTGCGCCGCCATTTCTTCAGCCGGGTGCGCTCGATGAAGAATTTCTTCGCTTCCGCCTGGGAAATCTGGGAAAGCCGGGCGAAATCCTCAATGCTTTCCGGCACTTGGCCGAACAGGATGTCCACCTGATCCTGCATCAATTGGATGCGGTTATATCCCCGGCCGCCCCAGGGCATGTAATCGGTGTTGTGGGCGTCCCAGACGGGGTTGTGCAGCCAGCGGTTCAGTTCCTTTTCCGGAATATACTTCCGCAGGGAAGAAACGGCGGGGCAGCCGTGATAGCCGCACTCGCTGATGAAATGGGCGGTGGAGTGCTTATAGAAATCATCCTTGAAATAGGCCCGCGCGCCCCAGTTATGCTGCTCGGGCACCATATAGCGGGGAATGCCCGCGGGAATGTAGGGGGAGGAAGGCAAGAAGAAGCGATAGGGATCGTGCATGCGCACCACCCGGGGCAGCACCACCCGGGTGAGCTCGTTATAGCGATTCTCTTCCGTGGCGAAGCCCTGGGCGATGCAGGATTCATCCACTTCGTTATCCCCCGCCCACAGCAGGATGGAGGGATGGTTGCGCAGCTTCTTCACCACCGCCGTGGCCTCCGCCTCCAATTGCGCCACGAAATCGGGCAGGGCGGAATAGGTGGCGCAGGCCATGGCGAAATCCTGCCACACCAGCATGCCCCGCTGATCGCACAGATCAAAGAAGGCGTGATCCTCATACACATTGCCGCCCCAGCAGCGGATGATGTTGCATCCCGCGTCCTCCAGCAGATCATGGGCGGCCTGCAGGCGCTGAGCGTCCCGGCTGTGCAGCGCGTCCAGGGGCACCCAGTTGCTGCCCTTGCACAGAATGGGGCAGCCGTTCACGCGCACCTTGAATTCGCCCTCGTCCCCGGGCTTGACCACGTTTTCAATCTCAATCCGGCGGATACCGATGCGATCCACCCGGGTATCCAGAATTTCGCCGTCCTTTTCCAGGGTCAGCGTGACGGTGTAGAGGCTTTGCGGGCCGTAATGCTTTGGCCACCAAAGCCGGGCTTGGGGCACGGAAATATCCATGCGTCCATCCACGAAGGCGGCGACCTTTTCGGCGGAAAATTCGCTCCCCTCGCACACGCCGTGCACCCGCAGGCGGAAGCCGTCCAGAATGGGCGCGTCCGTTTCCCAGCGATAGCGCAGCCGCAGCACCGCGTCCCCCTGGGGGGAGAGGCGCATGGTGGCGTAATACGCGTCCACGATGCGGGTGGGCTTCCGCTGCTCCAGCCGCACGCCCCGCCACATGCCTGCCGAAGGGAAGCGGCCCATAATATCCCAGCCAAAGGAGGAGGAGGGCATGCGCAGCATCATGAATTCGCCGCATTCATGGGTGGATACATAAGCGGGAATATCCATTTTCCGGGCTTCGTTCAGGGCGGAGCGGATGCGCACTGTGAGGTGATTGATTTCGCCCCAGCGAATCGCCCCCGCCACATCCATTTCATGGGCGATGAAGGCGTTGGCGCTTTCGCCGATCTTCTGATCGTTCAGATACACCTCCGCAAAATTGTTCAGCCCCTCGAAGATCAGCTTCCATTCGCCCTCGCCCTTTTCGGGGGCCAGGAAATCCCGCTCGAACTGCCAGCGGTAAAATTCATATTTCCGGAAGCGATAGATGTTTTCGCCGAAGAAGGGATCGGGCTCCTTGCCCGCGCGCTCCAGATCGATTTCCACATTGCCCGGCACCTGGGCGGGAATACATTCCCCCGCCCGGCGCAGATAATCCAGGCTGTTTTCCGTTTCCTTGGTTTCCAGGGCGTAATAGAGCGTCCAATCGCCGTTGAGGCTCAGCGTTTGCATAGGGTGTTCCTCCTTTATATTATGCATATTATGCGTTGATGAAGGCGGCCCTCCCGCCGAATTCCGGCTCCCGCAGGAAACGATCCAGAACCAGGGCGGAGGCGGCCTGCATGATCTGATACGGGCTGCCGGGGCGCACGCTCAGGCGCAGGCCCTCGTAAATGCGGGGGGAGAGCCGCGCCTTCAGCACCCGGCGCACCGTTTCCTCCAGCGGCCCGGCGCACTGGGCCAGCTCGTCCGATAAAATGAGGCAATCGGGGTTCAGCAGATTCACCAGGTTCACCAGGCCGAAGCCCAGATATTCCGCCTGCTTTTCAAAAATTTCCCGGGCCAGGGGATCCCCCTGCTCCACGGCGGCGAGAATCTGCCGGGCGGATGCGCCGAAGAGGGGGTGCTCCCGCCGCTTTTGCAGCGCTTGGGCCATTTCCCGCTCCAGCGCCAGGGAGGATACGTAGCCCTCCAGGCAGCCCCGGTTTCCGCAATCGCAGCGGGGGCCCAGGGGGTTCAGGCTCATGTGGCCCAATTCCCCCGCACAGCCCAGCGCGCCCCGGACGGGCCTGCCCTCAGAGAGGATGCCCGCACCCACGCCCTGCCCCGCCAGCACGCACACCATCATGCGGCATTCCTCCTGGGGCGGGCGGTTCCACCATTCCGCCAGGGCGCAGCACGCGCCGTCGTGCTCCAGCAGCACGGGCAGATGAAAGCATTTTTCCAACTCCGCCGGGATGGAAACGCCCTCCCAGCCCGGAAAGGCGCTCATGTAGGCGATGCGCCCCTCCGCGTGCAGCACGGGCCCCGGCGCGGCCAGCCCCACGCCCAGCACCCGCCGCCCCGCCGCCGCTTCCAGCAGCGCGCTGATGATTTCCCGCATTCGGGCCAGGGCGTCCTGGGCCTGGGGGACGGGGGAAAGGCGGCATTCCTGGGCCTCGTACAATTCACCCCCCGCGTCGAAAAGCCCCCCGCGGATATGGCGGCGGGTGAGCCGCAGACCGATGCACAGGTATTTTTCCTGGCACAGCGTCAGGCCGATGGAGCGCCGGCCCCCGCCCCCGGGCAGCAGCCCCGTTTCCCGCACCATGCCGCAATCCAGCAGCTGCTGGGTGATGCCGGTGATGGCCGCCCGGGTCAGCCCGGTGCGCCGGGCCAGCTCCGCCCGGGAGCATACCCGCAGCCGGTGAATCAATTGCAGCACCAGCGCACGATTCAGCCCCTGAATATCCTCCTGATTTTTTCCAGGCTTCTGCATGCAAGGCTCCTTTGATAATTCGTCTAATAAGTTAATTCGTTTAACAAATGCATTGTAGCATACCCCCTTCTTTCTGTCAAGCAAGGGTACGTGGGGCGGGAAATTTTTTAGGGGCGCCTTGAGCGACTTTTGCGCGCTCTGTTTCGGGGAGGATGGAAAATGGGCAAGCCGCAGAAACACAGACGAAGGGGATGAATCCAGCGAAATACGCAAGTACATCATTTTTCATTAAAAAACGGTAAAATATTTTAAAATATTGACATATTTGGGGGACTATGCTATAATCGACGCAGATAGAGCGCTCCTTCAAAACGGCCTGCCGCCGAATTTTATTTGCCGTTTTCCCCATCCGCAAGTGTTATTCAACACGCTTCAACGAACGAAGGAGGTAAAAAATGAAGAGAATTTTCGCATTGCTGCTTTGCCTGGGGCTGGCCCTGTTCCTGGGCTGCGCCGGGGCGGAGCAGGCTACCGGCCTTACGCCTGCGCAGGAGGCCCGGGTGATCGCCCTGGCGGCGGGGCTGACGGGCCTGAGCCAGGAACAGGCGGCCGCGCTGAGCCTGACGGTGGAGGCGTCCGCTGCGGGCGAGTCGATTCGCTTCCGCTGCCCCCAGGAGCCCGCCTATGAGCTCCTTTCCCAGCTCTCCATCGGGGTGGACCGGCGCGGCATATTCAGCTTTTCTCAGCCTCTTCGCACTTCCGATGAGCCGGTTCAGTACGCCTCCGAACAGGCGGAGCGCGAACGGCTGGGCCAATACCTGGAAACCGCGTTATCCGGCCTGCTTCAGGCTCCCGGAGCGGATTACAGCGACATTCGTCCGCCCGAGGCCGTTCGCAACGGCGATACGGGAGAAAATTTCCCCTTCCGCATGCGGGAATGCTTCTTCGTTTTCAAGCCCGCTTCCGCCCATCCCCTGGCCGGAACCATCGTTCAGCTGAATTACTGCCCTGAATACGCCCAGCTTTTCACCATGGATATTTACCCCTTGGATTGACGAGGTTGGGAGAAAGCAGGAGGGGACCATTCTTTGCGGGTCAAAGAATGGTTTCCCCTGTATCCCCTCCAAGAAAAGTGATTGAGTAAATGAGGACGGCAGGAAATCGGCCTGCTTCCCCGCCAATTCCAACGCCCCTTTTTGTTGGCGGAGAAGCAAGCCGATTTTTTGTTATACAGTTTTTGGGCAGGCTTTCTTGGCGGGCGCGGGAGAAACGTTCTTTGGCCTCCAACGGTTTCCCCGCATCGTTAATATCCTTATGGACTTGTTGGGCGGTTTGTGCTATATTAAAGGCAATGAAGTGCGCTTGGGCGAAAGGGGAGAGCGGGCGTGACGGGCAATGCGAAAAGGCCCCGGTCGATTATTCTGCGCTGGGCGATTACCTATCTGCTGATTCTGCTCATTCCCCTGACCTGCTTCACCTATAGCGCCCTGCACATGACGGAGGTGGTGAAGAACCAGGTGTCCGCCTCCAACGAGGTGATGATTTCCTCCCTTTCCGAGGCGCTGGATCGCAAGCTGAACGCGCTGAACGCCGCCTTTTCCTTTATTTATACGCGCCGCGACCTACGGGATTCCTGCTCCGCCCAGAACGACGGCGAATTTCTCACCCGCCATGTGCGCAATCTCTGGGAGGCTATCAACAGCTATATCAACAGCGTCGGCGCGCCCATCGACATTCTGATTTATTATCCCGAGCGGGAATATGTGATTACCCAGAAAACCGCTAACGAATATGAAATCTATTACGCGATGCAGCGCTCCTTCGGCACGGCCCTTTCCGCCGGGGAATGGAAGGCGCTGCTTGCCGCGCCCCAGAACGGGGTATCTTATTTTCTTTCCCGGGAGCTGCGGGGCGAAAGCCATGAAAACTGCATCGTGCTGGCCAATTCCCAGCGCAGCTACAGCCGCCGGGCGAACATTTTCATCACCATCCCCCTGGCGGAGGTGCAGGGCCTGATCGCCGGGCAGGAAAGCCGCTGGCTGATGCTGGCGGATGAAGAGGGCCGGGCGCTGTATCTTTCCGACGGCGCGCCGGCGCTGGAGCGGCTGGATCTGAGCCGGGAAAGCGGCGCGTATGTCACCGGCGCGGACGGGGCGCGCTATGTCTGCGATTACCGGCCCTCGGGGGTGAACAACTGGTATTACGCCATTTACACCGCCGAAACCAGCTATTGGTCCACCCTGAACGCCCTGCGGCTGGTTACGGCCCTGAGCATTCTGGCGGCGCTGGGGCTGGGCATTCTGCTTTCGGTGATTTTCCTGCGCCGGAATTACCGGCCCGTGCAGAAGCTGGTGCGCCTCACGGCCGCCGCCCCCGCCCGCGCCAACGAATTTGAATTGATCGAGCGCTCCTTGCGCACCCTGGCGGATGAGAAAAACGCCATGCGGGCCACCCTGGATCAGCAATCGGCGGAATTGCAGGAATATCGCGCTCTGGCGGATACGGGGGCCTCGCTGCGGGAGAATTATATGCCCCGGCTGCTGGATTGCCTGGCAGCGGGGGACGCCCGGGGGGCCCAGGCCCTGACGGAGCAGATTTTCTCCGCCCCTGCCGCGCCCTTCCCCCTCTTCCGCATCTGCCTGCTGGAGCAATTGTATCCGCTGCTCCACGCCTATTACGCCGCCACGGGGGATTCCGCCGCCCGCCGGGTGCTGCTGATGCACATGGAGCAGGTGCTGGCCGCCCAGGACGCGGATAGCCTGAAGGCCGCCTTCTCCCGCCTGACCCAGTATGCCTGCGCCTCGCTGCGGGAGGAGCCCGCCGGCCAGGGCGGCGGCGCGGGGCAGGAAATCTGCCAATATGTGCGGGAGCATTACCGGGAATACGATCTGAACGTCAGCAAGGTGGCCGACGCCTTTGGCCGCCACCCGCAAACCGTTTCTCGCCAGTTCAGCGCCCAGATGCAGATGGGCCTGCTGGAATATATCAATAAGCTGCGGCTGGATTACGCCATAGCCCTGATGAAGGAGAAGCGCCTTTCTATGGAAGAAATCGCCCAGCAATCGGGCTTCTCCGATGCGCGCGCCTTCCGCCGGGCCTTTAATAAGGCCATGGGCGTGAACCCCAGCGCCTACCGCGGCGAGGAATAAAGGCAGCATTTTCGTTCCGCCCTGTCGCCGGGGCGGTTTTTTTCTTTTGTCTCCGGGGCGTGGGGGGAGGGTCAAAATCGGATGCGAGGCGCAACTTTCGGACGAAAATGGGTTTTTTGCCATGCAGAATCAGATTTTGGCGGGATAAAAACCAAATCATCTATGCTATAATGACTGCGACGAAAGGCGGCGGCTCGAGACGTCGCTTTGAAAAAAGGAAAACAAGAAAGGAACATGAAAGCATGAAAAAGACGCTGTCCATCCTGCTGGCGCTGGCCATGCTGCTGACGCTGTGCGCGGTTCCCGGCCTGGCGGAGGAGCAGAAAACCCTCTCCCTGGCCTGGGCGCCCCTGACGGTGGTGAATCAATTCTGCGATTGGAGCGAAACCCCCTTTGTAAAGGCCTGGGAGGCGAAGACCGGCGTGAAGCTGGAAATTGTGAACCCCGCCGATTTCTCTGTGTATTTCGCTTCCGGCAATTACGCGGATATCATCTATTATCAATGGAACAAGTATCCCGGCGGCGCCAGCAAGGCCATCGAGGATGGCATCATCATCCCGCTGGAGGACAAGGTGGCGGAGTACGCCCCCGATTATCTGGCCCTGCTGCAATCGGATAAGAACTGGCTGAACCAGTGCACCACCCCCGATAAGCACCTCTACGCCTTCAATTTTGTCCGCGGCGACCGGCGGCTGCTCACCAGCAACGGTATGTTCATCCGCGCCGACTGGCTGAAGGAGCTGAACATGGAAATTCCCGAAACGCCCGATGAGCTGTACAACGCCCTGGTGGCCTTCCGGGATCAGAAGGGCGCTACCGCGCCCATGACCTGCACCGGCTGGTGGATGGAGCACGCCCTGGATAACGGCATGTTCTCCAGCGCCTTCGGCCTGGTGAAGGGCAATTATTATCAGCTGGACGGCAAGGTGCATTACGGCTACAGCGAAGCGGCCTACAAGGGCGTGCTGGAATTCCTGCACAAGCTGTATGACGAAAAGCTCCTCGACCGCAGCTATCTCACCATGGACGGCACCACCCTGACCTCTAACATGCTCAACGGCATTTCCGGCGCGATGCTGCATTCCGGCGGCGGCATGGCGGGCATCGTCACCACGGCGCGCAACGCGGGCGACGAAGGCTTCACCATGGGCGCTCTGCCCTACCTGGTTGCCAACCGGGGCGAAAAGGCGATGGGCGGCCAGATTTCCAGCAATATCCCCGGCGGCGCGGCGGCGATTTCCACCAGCTGCAAGGATGTGGAAACGGCCATGAAATTCCTCAACTGGGGCTATACCAAGGAAGGCGCTACGCTGATGAATTTCGGCGTGGAGGGCGAAAGCTTCACCATGGTGGACGGCGTGGAAACCTATACCGATTTGATCAACCACAATCCCGACGGCAAGACCATGCAGCAGGCCCTGGGCCAGTACACCCTGGCTTGGCACGAAGGCCCCTTCTGCCAGGATATCAACTACCTTCTGCAATATTGGGCCATGCCCGAGCAGCAGCAGGCGCTGATCGCCTTCACCGATAACACCGCGGAGGAAACCGTGCTGCCCACCCTGTCCGTGCCCGGCGAGCTGACCGACGAATACTCCGCCATTTTCAGCGAAGTGAACACCTATGTGCGGGAGCAGACCGTCGCTTTTATCTCCGGCGAGCGTTCTCTGGATGAATTCGACGCCTATCTCCAGACCCTCAAGGATCTGAAGGTGGAGCGCATGATCGAGATCTATCAGCTTGCGCTGGACGAATTCAACGCCCGCTGATTGGGAAAATCCCTCCGGAGGTACGGCCGGCCCCATCGGCCGTACCTCCTTGTTTATCCGTCCCCTCATGGAAAGGAGCGCGCAACGCGATGACTGAAATCACAAGGCGGCCCGTCCGGGCCAAAGGCCAGGGCTTCGGAGCCCGGCTGGGCAGGGATCTAAAGCAAAATTGGGAAGCCTACCTGCTGGTGGTTCCGGCGCTGGTGGTTTTCATAATTTTTTGCTATAAGCCCATGTACGGCATTATTATCGCCTTTAAAAATTTCACCCCCGGCCGGGGCATTCTGGGCAGCAAGTGGGTGGGCTTTAAGCATTTCCAGGATTTTTTCTCCTCCTATTATTTCGGCCGTTTGCTGCGCAACACGCTGACCATCAGCCTTTCCTCCATCCTTTTCGGCTTTCCCGCCCCCATTATTTTCGCGCTGCTGCTCAATGAAGTGCGCAATCAGAAATTCAAGCGCGTGGTGCAAACCGTCACCTATATGCCCCATTTCATTTCCCTGGTGGTTATCTGTTCGCTGATTCGCATGTTCACGGCGGAAAACGGGCTGATCGTGGGCATGCTTTCCTGGTTCGGCTTTGAGCCGGTGAGCCTGCTGAGCAAAAAGCAGTATTTCGTGCCCATTTATGTGCTTTCGAATATCTGGCAGGGCTTCGGCTGGGATTCCATCATTTATCTTTCCGCCCTCACCGCCATCGATCCCGGCCTTTACGAGGCCGCCACCATCGACGGCGCGAACCGCTGGAAGCAGACGCTCCACGTCACGCTGCCCGGCATCGCCCCCACCATCATTATCCTGCTGATTCTGCGCATGGGCTCGGTGATGAGCGTGGGCTATGAAAAGATTATTCTGCTCTATAACGAGGGCATTTACGAAACCGCCGATGTGATTTCCACCTTTGTTTACCGCAAGGGCCTGGAAAGCTTTCAATGGAGCTATTCCACCGCCGTGGGCGTGTTTAACTCGGTGATTAATTTCCTGGTGGTCTTTCTCTTTAACCGCATCAGCCGTAGGGTGAGCGATGTGAGCCTGTGGTAAGGCGCGAAAGGAGCGGAGCAAAAATGAAAATCAAGGTTTCCAAGGGCTATCGCGCCTTTACGGCGCTGAACACGCTGCTGATGATCCTGCTGGTGCTTATCACGGCGTATCCCATTTACTATTGCCTGGTGGCCTCCTTCAGCGATCCCGCCGCGCTGGAAAGAAACGCGGGCAAGGTGCTGCTGGCGCCCTTCATGCCGCTCACCGTCGGCGCGTATGGCAAGGTGCTTCATCACCGGCTGTTTTTAAGCGGCTGCCGGAACACGCTGATCGTGCTGGCGGCGGGCACGGCGTTGAATATGCTGCTCACCGTCGCGGCGGGCTACGGCCTTTCCCGCAAGGGGCTGATGCTCAACCGCGTGTTTTCCTTCATCATTATTTTCACCATGTATTTTTCCGGCGGCCTGGTGCCCGGCTATCTGAACATCCGGGATTTGGGCCTGCTGGATACGCTTTGGGCGCTGATCCTGCCCGGGGCCGTCAGCGCCTATAATTTGATTATCATGCGCACGTCCTTCGCCGCCATCCCCGAAAGCCTGATCGAATCCGCCCAGCTGGACGGCGCGCGCCACCCGGTGATTCTTTGGAAAATCGCCATTCCCCTGGCGATGCCCACCATTGCCGTGCTGGTGCTGTATTATGCGGTGGGGCATTGGAACGCCTGGTTCGGCGCGTCGATTTATCTGCTGAATTCCGATCTGTTTCCCCTGCAATTGGTGATGCGCAATATTCTCAATTCCGCCTCCGTCTCCATGCTGGGGGATGTGGACGCCAGCGATCAGGCGCGCTATGTGGAACTGATTAAATACGCCTTGATCGTGGTTTCCACCGTGCCCATTCTGGTGCTCTATCCCTTCCTGCAAAAATATTTCGTCAAGGGCATGATGATCGGCGCGGTAAAAGGATGAGAAAAGATTTCTTTTTTAGAAAGCCCCTTATATTTGTCGCATAATTCGTTGCAAAGGCTTACCGCGTCATTCACAAGAGCATCCGTCTGCTCCCGGCCAATTTTCTTTCTCAGTTCGCTCAGGAGATACGAGAAGCCGCCAAGCTTTTCATAATAGCTTTTAGTGACTACCGCTCTGTGCTCCTTTGCACTTGCTAATTCCATTTTTTCATTCTATCGTATTTTCACCGGCTTTTGCAAGCCCGCCGGTTCGCCTCCGCGCGAAAGACTGGGGGGACGGGGCTGCGAAAAACGAAAATAAAATATCTGCGTGGGAACCGTTCTTTGTAAGCCAAAGAACGGTTCCCACGCGTCCCCTCCAGGAAAGCTGTATGGGTTGGACAAAAACAAGCGGCTGTACTTACTTGCATTTCCGCAAGCAAAGAGATACATGCTTCTCGCCGTGATTCCCGCTTTCTCGTTACTGGAGATGAGTTTTTTCACAGCCCTATGCTTTTTTAAAAATTTAAACATGAAAAAGCCTCTCATATACTGAGAGGCTCATGCATGGAGGCGCAATCCAGAATCGAACTGGAGAATAAAGGTTTTGCAGACCTTCGCCTTACCGCTTGGCTATTGCGCCTTAAAAAATGGAGCGGTAGACGAGGCTCGGACTCGCGACCTCCACCTTGGCAAGGTGGCGCTCTACCAACTGAGCTACTACCGCTGGTGCCTTGGGGCGGAATCGAACCACCGACACTGTGATTTTCAGTCACATGCTCTACCGACTGAGCTACCAAGGCAAATATGGCGACCCGGAAGGGGCTCGAACCCTCGACCTCCAGCGTGACAGGCTGGCATTCTAAACCAACTGAACTACCGGGCCATAATCTTGGTGGGAACAACAGGGCTCGAACCTGTGACCCTCTGCTTGTAAGGCAGATGCTCTCCCAGCTGAGCTATGCTCCCCCGCCGAACCGCGCAATCACGCGGCACGCAATATATATTACCGCATGGGTGCCCTTTTGTCAAGCATTATTTGCATGTTTTTTCCTTCTTTTTTGAAAATTTCTCCGCGTTGCGCGGGGAAGGGCTTCATGCTATAATTGATGGGAAAAATCGCTATGCGTTTTTCCCATCGACGTAAAGGAGGAAACGGGGAGATGCGAAAAGTATGGGCGCTGCTGCTGGCAGGGCTGCTGGCATGCCTGGCCATGGGGGCGGGCGCGGACATCGCCCCTGAGGCATGGGCGCGGATCACCCAGGCGCTGCTTTCCCGCCAGGAAAACCCCGTTCCGGAGGAATGCCGCCTTTCGCTCCGCCCCGGGGCGCTGAATCAGGCGGCGGGGCTGGATGATAACTGGCTGAACCTGGTGCTCATGAGCACGGACGCGCCCGATACGGCCCGAAACTTTGGCCGGACGGACGTGCTGCTGCTTTGCTCGGTGCATAAAATCACGGGGGAGGTTTATCTGGCGGCGCTGCCGGAGACGGCGCGCTTTTCCTGCCCGGAGCTGCCCGGGCCGCTGTCGCTGCGCTATGCCAATTGCTTTGGGGGCCCTGCGCTGGTTTTGCGCAGCGTGAACGGCCTGATGGGGCTGAACGCGGAAAAATACTGCGCCGTGAACGAGGCGGCCTTCTGCCGGGCGGTGGACGCGCTGGGCGGAATTCGCCTGGCGCTGGACGCGGAGGAGGCGGAGCGGCTGATGGAGCGGCCCGCGGCGGGAACCTACGCCCTTACCGGGGAGCAGGCCTTGCGTTATGTGCGCCTGCGGCGGGCGGGCGCGGAGGCCAACCGGCTGCGCCTTTTGCAGGCCGCCTTGGCCCAGGCCCTGGCCGGAAGCGGCGTGGACCGGCTTTTTTCCCTGGCGGACGCGCTGCTGCCCTTGATGGATACCAACCTCACCGGCAACGACCTGATGGATATTCTGTTCGCGCTTTCGGAAGCGGATATGCCCCAGGCCTTTCACACGGCCTCGCTTTCGCTGCTGCCGGGGGAGGAATACGCCCTGAACCCGGCGGACGTTCAGGCCTACCGGGAGGCGCTTTATGGAAAGGAAGAGAAGCAATGATCGCCTGTCTGTCGCTGAACCCCTGCTGGGATAAAACCATGACCGTGCCGCAGTTTTTCCTGGACGCGCCCAACCGCGTGCAGACGCTGCGGGCGGATGTGGGTGGCAAGGGGGTGAACGTGGCCCGGGCGGCTGCGGCCCTGGGGGCGGAATGCTGCCTGGTGGGCCAGGATTATCAGGGCGCGCCCGTGGCGGCGGCCATGGCCCGGGAGGGGGTGGCCTGCTATTTGCGCCCCGCCCCGGGGGAGATGCGGGTGAACCTGAAAATTCAGGATCAGGCAGCGGGCCGCACCCTGGAAATTAACGAATCGGGCCCGCTGGCGGACGGCGAGCTGCTTCCCGCCATGAAGGCGCTGCTGCTGGCGCATTGCCCGGCAGGGGGCTGGGCGGCGCTTTCGGGCAGCCTGCCCCAGGGCCTGCCGCCGGAAAGCTATGCCTTGCTGACGGCGGCGCTTAAGGCCGCGGGCGTTCATGTGGCCGTGGATTGCGACGGCGCGGCGTTGGAGCGGGCGGTGGAAGCGGGGCCGGACGTAATCAAGCCCAACGCCCAGGAATTCCAGCGACTCACCGGCGTGAATCCCCTGGATAGGGCGGCGGCTCTGGCGGCTTGCCGGGCGCTGCACGGCCGGGGGGTGGGGCTGATCTGCCTTTCCCTGGGGGCGGCGGGCGCGCTGCTTTCCCTGCCGGAGGCGGCGTATTCCTGCCAGGCGCCCCGCGTGCCCGTGCGCGGCTTGCAGGGGGCGGGGGATTCTATGCTGGCCGGTCTGCTGACCGCTCTCGCCCGGGGCCTGGAACCCGCCCAAGCCCTGGCCTTCGCCTCCGCCGCGGCAGGGGCCTCCGTGCAGCGGGAGGGCACGCTGCTTTGCCGCCGGGCGGACGTGGAAAAGCTCCTGCCGGGTCTGCGCGTAGAAAAAATAAGGCTGTGAGCGCCGTAAAATACGCAGGGGAAGCTAAGAAATGATTCTTCTACTTTTTCGCAGCCGCAATCGGCGCGGCGGTTCGTCGCCCGCCTCGTTTGACTCGCTCAAACCGCGCTAAATTCTGGAAAGCGGTATGGAAATGAACGGGAAATAAGCGATAAATATACAGACTGTCCCCAAAAGCAGCGGACAAGCTTGCTTTTGCGCTGGCGGAGAAACGGTCGGTTCTCCGCCAGCTTTTCTTATTCCTTTTCCGCAAGCTGCAAGGCCACCTGCTCCAGGCCCTGGGCTTGGTAGCGGTAGATCTGGCGCTCGTCATAATGCAGGGCCATGGCGATGCGGAAAAAGGGCGAGCCCTGCAAATAGTGCATTTCGAGCACCAGCCGGGGCAGGGGCTGCGGAACGCGGCTCAGGCATTCCCGGATTTCCCTTTGCAGCAGGGTCAGGCGGTGATAATCTGCCTGAATATCCCGCTCCAGGGCGGTCAGCGCCGCCGCCGCGTCCTCCCCCGGCCGGGGCTCCGCCGTCAGCGCGGCGGCCCGGCGGGCGCGCTGGCGCAGCATATCCATTTGCGAAAGCTTCAGCGCCAGCGCCGCGTCCAGCCATTTGGCCTGGGAAAGATAATCCTGGGCCGCTTCCCGACCTTGCGGGGAGGAAGCGAATTTCAATTTTTCTTCTGCGGTCATGCACGGCCTCCTTTTTCCGCAAACAGCTCCTCCAGGGGCAGGGCGCTGCCCAGCGCCGTGCGAATGCGCAGGGCTTCCTTCAGCGTGACGGGGCTGTCTCCCCGCATTTTCCGGCGCAGGGTTTGATAGTTCATATTTGCCTGGGCCGCCAGCTCCCGGCTGCTTAAGCCTTTCAGATACATTTGAATTAAAAGCTGCGCGTATTTGCATTGCGATGGCATGGGGCGCTCCCTTCCTTCGAAATAAGAACGTTAGTTCTCTTTTTTCGCATTTAGTATAGTGCCTGAAAGGAAGAAAGTCAATGAAATTTATACGGTTGACAGGAAGAAAATTCCAAATGCGTTCAGCTTTGATACATTCTTTTTATTTTTTGACGCTGCGGGGAAGGGCGTATGGAAAAACGCGCGTTTTTTTCTGTGAAGCGCTCTGCTTTTGCCCGGGTGCGTTCATGTATAATTCATAAATTTGTGTTATTATAATAGCAGGGAAAGCCTGGACGCGGCTTTTCCATCCGGCGGAAAGCCGCCGCGCCCTTCGGGGGCGAACAGTAAAGGAGCGAACGCTATGTATTGGGATTACACCCTGATTTTCCTTATTCCCGGGCTGCTGCTGGGCCTATGGGCCCAGGCCCAGGTGCGCAGTGCCTACGCCAAATACAGCAAGGTGCCCACCCAGCTGGGCTTGCCCGCCAGCGAGGCGGTGCGCCGGCTGCTTGCGCAAAACGGCGCGGATTATGTGAGCGTGGTGCCCACGAAGGGCGAACTGACCGATCATTTTGATCCCCGGTCGGATACGCTGCGCCTGTCGGAGGGCGTGTATCAATCGGGCAGCGTGGCGGCGCTGGGCATTGCGGCCCACGAGGCGGGCCACGCCCTGCAAAAGCAGGAAAAATACCCCTTCCTTTCCCTGCGCACGCTGCTTGTGCCGGTGGTGAATTTCGGCTCGCAGTTGGCCTGGCCCATTTTCCTGGCGGGGCTGATTTTTTCCTGGCAGCCGCTGATGACGGCGGGCATCGTACTGTTCGGGCTGGTGGTGCTGTTTTCGCTGATTACCCTGCCCGTGGAATTTGACGCCAGCCGCCGGGCCGTCGCCATGCTGTGCGGCCAGGGGTATCTGACCCAGGAGGAAGAAAAAGGCGTGAAGGCGGTGCTGCGGGCCGCGGCGCTGACCTATGTGGCCTCCTTCGTATCCGCGCTGATGCAGCTGCTGCGCTTGCTGGCCCTTGCCCGCCGCCGGGATTAATCCCTCCCGGCGCGATGCCATGATTTCGCCGTTTTTAGGCGGGGAATTCGCCCGTTTCCCCGCTTGACAGCGGCATTTTTTGTGGGTATAATTTCGCTGAACGATCATTCAGCCAGGAGCGCTGCGAAAGGGGAGGCCTGCGATGGAACGGATGACCAAGCGCCAGGAGCAGGCGCAGGAGAGCCGGAAACGGCTGATGGATACCGCCCTTTCGCTTTTCGCCCTGCGCGGCTATGCGGCCACCTCGGTGCATACGCTTTGCCAGAGCGCCGGCGTGGCGGACAGCTTGCTGTATCATTATTTCCCGGGGGGCAAGGGAGAATTGATGGACGCGATCGCCCGGGAAAATCTGCGCCAGGTGATGCTGGAATTAAGCGAACAGAATGAACTGCTGGACGCGCTTCCCCTGGAGGAAATGCTGGAGGCCCTGTATCAGCACATTCAGCGGGTGGTGATGCGCCACGAGGATCTGTTTCGCCTGATGATTCGGGAGCGGGAGCTGCTGCAATGCGACCGGCTGCTGCGGCTGCTTTCTTCCCGGCAGCAATGGTTCCCGGAGGTGCTTCGCCGCCGGGCCCAGCGGGGCGAAATCTGCGAAATGGATTTTGAAAGCGCCTCCGAAACGCTCAATTCCCTGATGCTGTATCATTTAATTATGGAACTGATGAGCCTGGAGGGCAGCCCCCTTCGGGACGAGGCCCAGCGCAGGCGCATGATCGCCTATCAGGCGGGCCTTTGGCGAAAGAACGACGCGCCTTCCCCGGCGGCCCCGGCCGCCCCGCAGCAACCGGCGCGATAAATATATTTAAAGGAGGAAACGCCATGAACCCCTACATCCTCAGCTGCTGCTCCACGGCCGATATTTCGGAGGAGCATTTCAAAAAACGGGATCTGCACTATATCTGCTTTCATTTTTCCATGAACGGCGTGCAGTACCGGGACGACCTGGGCAAGAGCATTCCCTTCAGCGATTTTTACCAGGCCATGCGGGACGGCGCGTCCACCATGACCTCCCAGGTGAACGAGGACGAATACGTTGAGTATTTCACCCCCTTCCTGGAGGCGGGGCAGGATGTGCTGCATGTGTGCCTTTCCTCCGGCATTTCGGGGGCGTATAATTCCGCCGTGCTGGCTCAGCGGCAATTGCAGGAAAAATATCCCCAGAGGAAAATCCTGATTGTGGATTCCCTGGGCGCGTCCTCGGGCTATGGGCTGCTGATGGACCGGCTGTGCGATTTGCGGGACGAGGGCAAGAGCATCGACGAGGTGTACGCCTTCGCCCTGGAAAACCGCCTGCGGCTGCACCATTGGTTCTTCTCCACCGATCTAACCTTCTATGTGAAGGGCGGCCGGGTCTCCAAGGCCTCCGGCTTCCTGGGCACCATGCTGCATATCTGCCCGCTGCTGAATATGGACGCGGCGGGGCGCCTGATTCCCCGGGAGAAGATTCGCACCAAGAAAAAGGTGATCGCCCGCATTGTGGAGCAAATGACGCTCCACGCTCGGGATGGCCTGAATTATGACGGCAAATGCTATATCTCCGAATCCGATTGCTATGAGGACGCCCAGGCGGTGGCCGAGCTGGTGGAAAAAACCTTCCCCCGGCTGAACGGCAAGGTGGAAATTAACAGCATCGGCACCACCATCGGCAGCCACACCGGCCCCGGCACGGTGGCCCTGTTCTTCTGGGGCGACCAGCGGCAGTAAGGGCTATCAGGTTAATATATGAGGAGGCGGGATTCTTTGGCCCCCAAAGAATCCCGCCCCCTTCCACAGCCTCAATCGGCGCGCCGGTTCGCTGCCGCGCCCACCGCTTATTTTGGCTGACTCACGGAGATTCCTGCGGCCTGAAGGACGCTCCTGCCACTGGCAGGCAGGTCGTTTCGCCCCCCTTCAAGAAAGCTGATTGGGGAGAAGGGAGCGTTAAGAAATCGGCCTGCTTCTCCGCTGGCGGGATAAGGCGTAAATGCAAAGCCCTTTTACGGATGGAAAGGCAATAGGGATTTCTTGTGAATATACGTGCGGGCCATCCTGGGTTTCCCCAGATGGCCCGCGCACATATTTTACGCCCGCCTGCCTGTCACATGAAATAATCGGGGCGATACAGCTTGTTATCCTCGAATTTTTGATCCGCCATGCGGCAATATTTTTTGATAACCTCGATTTCGTAGGGGTCGTAGGGCATATCGTTCAGGCGGAAAAGATCGTGCTGCCATTTAGTCAGATCCAGGTTTTTAACGGCTTCATAGCCGTTTTTTTCATATTCCAGCCAGATTCCCTGGGCGGGCTCGTTATAGCACATTTTTCCCGCCACGAAGCCAAAGCTGAAGGAGCCGATATTTTCCAGGAAGAACAGCGGGAAAAGATAGGGCACGGTATTGGTGGGGTTCAGGCGGTTCATCCATTCGGTGTTCATGGCGGGGCGGCCGATCTGGCGCAGCTGCAAAAGATAATCCACGTTATCCTGATAGGAGCCGTAGCAATGATAGCTGACCACGTCGGACAAATCCAGGGCCAGCTGCTCGATTTCCGTCTTGGCCCGGCCGTTTTGCATGCCTCGCCACACGTCGGCGCAGAGAGGCTGCATGGGGTTCAGCTCGCGCCCGATTTCGAACATCTTGATCAGATGACTCCGGCTTTTTTTGCCGCGGCCGTTGCCCGGCTCGTTCATCAGGTTCCAAACCAGGACGCGGTCGTCCTGGCCGTAACTTCTGGAACGTGGCCGAGATTCAGCGCCTGATTGAGAAAATGCTGGAGGATTGCCAGGCGGACGCGCCCGAAACCGCCCCGGAGGACGCGGCGTTTATTGCTTCCGTTCGCGCCTGCATTCAGCGACATCTGCAGGATGAGCTGTCCCTGGAGGAGGTGGGCGAGCGCCTCCATTTTAACGCGAAATATCTATCCCGGAAATTTAAGGCGATAACCGGCACCACCCTCAATGATTATATTACGCGGATTAGAATGGAAAACGCTGTGAATCTGCTGAACCAGGGCGACGATTCCATTGAGCGTGTCGCCCGAAAATGCGGCTATAAGGCCACCCAATATTTTATTCGCCGCTTTAAGGAAACCTATGGCATCACGCCGGGGGAATATCGCAAGGAAAGCGTGCGCCTGGGCGGAACGCTTCTGAATGCGTCCGCATCCGCCGGGCCGGAGGCGGGGGAAGCGCGATAAACCGGGGACGATGAGAGGCGCCTCTTGCGAAAAAGGGCCGTGAAAAAACGAAAACAAAATATTTGCGGGGGAAACCGTCCTTGGAAGCCAAGGACGGTCAGACTGTCAAAAAAGTAGCAGACAAACTTGCGGGATGCAATGAAGGGCGGTCAGCCCTTCATTTGAAATCCGCAGGCGGCGGCATGTACGTCGCCGAGGAGCGGCAGAATGCCGCCTCCTCTATCATTTTCTGGCCGTAAAATGAGGTATCTTTGATACCCATTTTACAAGAAAATGATGCTCTAAATGCAAGACTGCTTTAGCAGACTTGCATTTACAGGGTGTCGAAAATCCTTTTTCGACACCCTGGCCGTCCTTGGAAGCCAAGGACGGTTTCCCCCGTTCCCTTTCCCAGAAAGCCCGTCGGGCAGGAGAGGCATTAGGAAGTCGGCTTGCTTCTCCGCTAACAAAGAGAAGCATGTCTCTCGCCGTGCTTCCAGCTTCCTCGTTGCCGGAGACGTGTTTTTTTACAGCTCCTTCGTCTATTTTCCCTCTATTTTATCTTCGCAGGAGATTGAACAGGCCCAGCAGCAGGCAGGCCCCGGCCACGGCGACCAGGAGGCTGTAGAGGTTCAGGCCCGTAATGCCGCCCATGCCCAGGGCGGAGGCCACAAAGCCGCCCACGGCGGCCCCCAGCACGCCGACTACGACGTTCACCAGCCAATTGCGGCCGCTTTTCATAATCAGCCCGGCGATCCACCCCGCCAGCGCGCCCAGAAGAATCCAGATCAATAAATTCATAAAGCATCCTCCCTTCCTTTTGCCACCATCCTATGCGAAGGGGCGCGGCGGGGGAAGCGGCCTTTCGCCGCAAAAACCGACAATTTATCTTCCTGAAGTTTATGCAGAAATTCGCTTGCTTCCCGGCGCGAAGAAGTATAAAATATTACCTTGCGCAAGGCGCAAATTACTTGAAAGGCGGCGCACATATGCAAGCGTTTTTCTGTGTGCTCAATCAGGTGGATCAACTGGAGCCTATCTTGCAGGAGTTTGCCAAGCAGCAGCTGGGCAGCGCAACCGTGCTGGACAGCAAGGGCATGGCGCGCATTTTGCACAGCGAGGAAGAAATGCCCATTTTCTACGGCCTGCGGAGCATGGTTAGCCCAGAACGCCGCAGCAGCAAGACCATTTTTGCCGTGCTGTCTGATGAAAAGGTGGAAATCGCCCGCCGGATCGTCAATCAGGCGACGGGCGGCGTGAATCAGCCCGATTCGGGCATGATGTTCGCCGTGCCGGTCACCTTTGCGGAAGGCCTGGATAACAAATAAAAAAGATGGGGCAATAAACATATGAATATTCTTCTGATTATCGGCGTCGCCATGGCGGCCGGGCTGGTGGTCAGCCGGGCCGCCCGGCTGGCCAAGCTGCCCAACGTGACGGCTTTTCTTGTGGCGGGCCTGCTGATCGGCCCTTGCGTGGGCCGGGTGATCTCCTCGGAGCAGCTGGCCTCCATGAATGTGATTTCCGAGGCCGCCCTGGGCTTTATCGCCTATGCCATCGGCGGCGAATTTAAGCTGAGCTATCTGAAAAAGATCGGCAAGGCGCCCCTGACCATCACCTTTTTCCAGGGGCTGTCCACCGCCCTGTGCGTGGATGTGGGGCTGATTGTCTTGGGCTTCGACGTGCCCCTCTCCCTGATGCTGGGGGCTATCGCCCTGGCCACCGCCCCCGCCGCCACGCTGATGGTGGTGCGCCAGTATAAGGCCAAGGGGCCCGTTACCGAAATGCTGCTGCCCGTGGTGGCCATGGATGACGCCCTGGGCCTGATGGTGTTCAGCATTTCCGCCTCCGTGGCCCAGGCCCTGCTGGGCGGGGAAATCACGGTGCAGAGCATGGTGCTCACCCCCGTGATCGAAATCGTGGGCAGCCTGGCCCTGGGCGGGGTGCTGGGCCTGATCCTGGGCTATTGCAGCCGCTTTTTCGCCTCCAGGGGCAATAAGCTGTCCCTGTCCATTGCGCTGGTGCTGGCCGGGGTGGGGCTGTGCGATATGTGGAATCTTTCCTCCCTGCTGGTGTGCATGATGATCGGCGCGGTGATGGTGAATGTGTCCCAGCAGCACGAGGTGCTCATGGAGCAGTGCGATCGCTTCACGCCGCCGCTGTTTTTGCTGTTTTTCGTGCTCTCCGGGGCGGAACTGGATCTGAACGTGCTGCCCAGCGTGGGGCTTATCGGCGTGCTGTATCTGCTGCTGCGCGCCCTGGGCAAGTGGGGCGGCTCGATGCTGGGGGCCGTCTGCGTGCATGCGGATAAGCATGTGCAGAAATATCTGGGCCTCACGCTGCTGCCCCAGGCGGGCGTGGCCATCGGTATGACCCAGCTGGTCTCCATCCGCTTCCCCTCCCTGAGCAGCCAGATCAATACCATCGTGCTGGCCGGGGTGCTCGTGTTCGAATTGATCGGCCCCATCGTGACCAAAATCGCCCTGACGAAAGCGGGAGAAATCGCCCCCGCGGTGAAATAACAGGGGATCGTCGAAGGCGGGAGAACCGCGCCGGGGAAATAGAATATACGGATCAAGAATCGGCTTGCTTTACCGCTGGCAAAAAGTCTTTGCTGGCGGAGAAGCAAGCTGATTTTTTCCATCCAACTATACCCAAGCGGCTTTCTTGGAGAGACGCGGGCGATAACTTAAAAGAACCCCTCCCCATATTATTCCCTTTCGGGGAGAAGCAAGCTGATTTCCTGCATCCAGCATATACCCAAGCGGCTTTCTTGGAGGGGGCGCGGGGGAACCATTCTTTGGCTTACAAAGAATGGTTCCCCCGCATATACAATAATTACCCGCTGTGCTGCGCTCTGTAGGCCCGGGGGGAGCGGCCTGTTTCCTCCCGGAACTGCTTGCCGAAATAGCTGGGGCTGCTGTAGCCGCAAAGGCGGCCCACCTCCTCGATGGGCAGGGAGGCGTAGCGCAGAAACTGCTTCGCCTTGGCCACGCGGATTTTTTTCAGCTGCTCCATCACCGTCGTTCCCTGATCGCGCTGATAATAGCGGCAGAGGGCATAGCGCCCCATGTGTACCTGCGCCGCGATTTCATCCAGGGTGAGGGGCTCGGCAAAGTGCGCCTCCAGGTATTGGCGAATGCGGGCGGCGGGGGAAACGGCGGGCTCAAATTCCGCCCGTAGCCAGTCCGTCAGCCATTGATAGCCCGCGGCGGAGCGGGAAAGGGGCGTGCTGCCCCCCTGACATGCCTCGTCCAGCCGGGCGGTGGCCTCCGCCAGGGCGGGCGTCGCCTGGAAAAAGAAATAATCCCCGGCGGCGTAATAATCCAACGCCCCCTCCGCCCCCAGAAATGTGACCCACCGAGTGTGCAGCAGCGGGCCCTCCCGCTCATAGCCGTGAGGCACCCCCCGGCGGCAGAAAAGGCCCATGCCTGCCGTTAATACCCGGCTTTGCCCCCCGACCCGGAAAATTCCCGCCCCCGCCCGCACCCAGAGCATGTGATGATGGGCGAAGCCCTGGGGCCGACTAACGAGCCCCTGATGCGGGTTTTCCCCCACCGTGCAGACCACAAAGGGCAGCGCCGCTCCCCGGGCGCTTAGATACTCTTTTCGAATCTCTGCAAACATACTGCAATATCCTTATAGTTTATCAATATATTAAGATTGACGAAAGAAATTTCCGACAATATAATTATAGCAGAAAGCAAGGGCGGCGAAAAGCCCCCGGATAAAAGGAGAGAAGAAAAATGGAGAAAATCCGGCTTGGCCTGATTGGCTGCGGCGGCAGAATGGGAGGGCATATGCACTCCTTCGAGCAAATGCAGGATGTAGCGGTGGTGGCGGTAGCCGATCCTATTCAGGAGCGGCGCGAAGCGGCGGCGAAGCGCTTTGGCTGCCAGCGGATGTATACCGATCACCGGGCGTTTTTTGAAAAAGAAAATAAGGAAACGCTGGACGCGGTGGTGATCGCCATCGAACCTACCGCCCATCAGGGCGTGGAGGAGGCCGCAATCGACCGCGACCTGCCCTTCCTGGTGGAAAAGCCCATGACGCTGGATCTGCGCCAGGCGGAGGAAATCGCCCGCCGGGTGGAGGAAAAGGGCCTGATTACCGCCGTGGGCTTCCAGGACCGGTATCTGGACCTGATGGACATCATCAAGGCCGAGCTGCCCCGGCATAAGGCGGGCGGCCTGGTTTACGGCGCATGGGTAGGCGGCATTCCCGGCGTGTGGTGGTGGCAGAAAAAGAGCGATTGCGGCGGCCAGCTGGTGGAGCAGAACATCCATCTGCTGGACGGGCTGCGCTACCTCTACGGCGAGCCCCTCTCCGTTTACGCCACCTGCTCCCGGGGCATTGTGAAGCCCGGCCAGGAGGGCGTATCCCCCGAATATGACACGGACGACCATTCCACCGCCGTGCTGCGCTTTGAAAACAACGTGACCGCCACCCTGGTCAGCGGCTGCTATTCCCAGGGCGTGCGCCCCAATTGCGGCCTGGTGATTACGCTGAACGATATGGTGATCGATTATCGCCTGCGCAACAACCTGATTTTGCGCTCCGCCCACCAGACGCTGGATATCGACCGCCAGGTGGATCAGACGCTGCTGCTGGATCGCGCCTTTGTGGAGGCTGTGCGCACGGGCGACCCGGCGGGCATTCGCTCCCCCTATGGCGACGCGCTGAAATCCCTGAAGCTGGGCTTCGCCGCCAATGAATCCATGGAGAGCGGCCAGGTTATTTACTTCTAAGAAGAGAGGAAAACGAATATGCGTCTTTGCGTTCCCATTCCCTGCTTTTTTGGAAAAATGGATTTTTGCGATGCGCTGCGGCGGGTGAAGGCCTTGGGCTTTGACGCGGCGGAAACCTATAATTGGAAGGGCCTGGATTTTGACGCAGTGCGCCGCACCTGCCAGGAAACAGGCGTGGAGCTGCTGAGCATGTGCACCAGCGAATTCCGCATGACCGATCCCGCCTTCCGGGAAGCCTGGCTGGCGGGGCTGGAGGAAAGCTGCCGGGTGGCGAACCGGATGGGCGTGAAGCGGCTGATTACCCAGGTGGGCCAGGATACGGGCGCGCCCCGGGCGGAGCAGCACGCCGCCATCGTGGAAACGCTGCGCCAGGCCCGGCCTATTCTGGAAAAGAGCGGCGTTACCATCATGCTGGAGCCCCTTAACACGCTGGTCAACCATCCGGGGTATTATCTGTGGTCCGCGGTGGAGGGCTTTGAAATCATCCGGGAGCTGAATCACCCTCTAGTGAAGCTGGTGTATGATATTTATCATCAGCAGGTGATGGAGGGCAACATCATTCCCAATATCACCAAGAATTTGGATTGTATCGCCCATCTGCATTCTGCGGGACATCCTGGCCGGAACGAACTGCAATACGGCGAAAACGATTACAAGGTGATCTTTGCCGCCGTGGATAAGGCGGGCTATCAGGGCGCCTGCGGCCTGGAATACCGGCCCCTGCTGCCGCCCGAGGAAAGCCTGTTGGAGGCCAAGCGCATCTACGGCTAAGGGCTGGAATAGGATAAAGATATTGCGGGGGAACCTTCTTTTATTGCCAAAGAACGGTTCCCCCGCAATTTTTGCATCTCGTTTACATCTCGATTAGAATCGCAGCGCTTTTTTCAGCCGGGGGGTCAGGAAGGCGGCCAGGAGAATTTTGACCGCGTCCCCGGGCAGAAAGGGGAAAACGCATAGGGACAGGCTGGCGGCCAGGGAGTTCCCGCTTTGGCGCATAAACCACAGCGTGCCCAGCAGATAGCAGGCGGCGGTGCCCAGCAGCAAAAACAGGAAACGCCGCCCCAAGCCGCCTTTTTTCCCGCCCAGCCCCGCCAGGGCCGCATAGGGCAGATAGCCGATGAGATAGCCCCCCGTGGCCCCCATCAGGGCGGAAGCGCCGCCCCGCAGCCCGGAAAACACCGGCGCGCCCACCAGCCCCAGCAGCAGATAGCAAAGCACCGCCAGGCACCCCATCCGCTCGCCCAGCAGCAGACCGCAGAGCATCACCGCCAGAGTGGCCAGGCTGATGGGTACGGGGCCGATAGCCAGGGAAACCTGGGAAAATACGGCGATGAGCGCGGCGAAAAGGGCGCAGAAAATTAACTGACGAACGTTGAAGCGACGCATGGGCAGCCCTCCATAAAACCCAAAATAATTCATCGGCGGCGTATTGGCCGGAACCGAGCAATAGTATAAGAAAAAGCGGGCGCTTTGTCAATTCCGGCGTGGGAAAAACACGGCGCGTTTCCCGGCCGACAATTGGAACGAAAAAATGTATCTTTGGGCGGCATGCTCTGGAAAAATGCGGGGATTCCTGCTATACTGATCCCGTAAACAGCGCGCCGCCCTACGAAAACGGCCCGGCGCGGGAAAACAAATTCATTTTCCAGGCGTCATGAAAGGGAGAGAAGTATGAGCAACAAAGCGAAAAAGAACCTGATTATCACCGTGCTGGCCGTCGTGCTGGCGGTTGTGCTGGTGAAGCTGTGCGCCTGCGAGGTGCCCACGGGGTACACCGCCATCATCACCACCTTCGGTAAGGTGGAGGATTACACCCTGGAGGCGGGCTTTCATTTCAAGAGCCCCTTTCAGAAGATCATCCTGATGGATAACCGGGAGCAGAAAACCTCCTTCGCCACCCAGGCCTTTTCCAGCGATATTCAGCAGGTGGATGTGACCGGCTCCATCAACTACGCCATCAACAAGGCCACCGCCATGAACCTGTTTAAGGAGGTGGGCACGGATTATTTCAGCAAGCTGATTAACCCACGTATGCTGGAAAACACCAAGGCGGTTTTCTCCAAGTATACGGCGGAAAATCTGGTGGCCGCCCGGGAGCAGCTCTCCAGCCAGATCCGCAGCCAGATCAGCGCGGAAATGGAAAAGTACGGCATCACCATCGTATCCATCTCTATTGAAAATGTGGATTTCACCGATGCCTTTACCGACGCGGTGGAGGCCAAGCAGGTGGCTGCCCAGAAAAAGCTCCAGGCCGAAATCGAGCAGGAGCAGAAAACCATGGAAACCGAGCAGCAGGCCCAGCGCCAGAAGATCGAGGCCGAGGCGAAGGCGGACGTGGTGAAGGTCAACGCCGACGCGGAAGCGTATTCCACCCGCGTTAAGGCGGAGGCTGAGGCGGAAGCGAACCAGAAAATCGCCGAATCCCTTACCGATTCGCTGATCCGCTTCACCCAGGTTCAGCAGTGGAACGGCGAACTGCCCCGCTTCGTTTCCGGCAGCGGCGCGGACGCGCTGCCCGTGCTTTCCCTGAACGAGCTGGACAGCGAGGGGAGCAAATAACATAAAGGCGGGCTTCTTGGGACTGTCGCCCCGCGTCCACGCAGAGGCGGGCCGCGGGTTTCAGGCGGCAATCCAAGGATTGCTCGCCCTCAGCCGCCCTTAAAGGGGCGGCGCTCCAATCGCCCCGCACTACTCCGTTAAAACGGAAGCGCGGGCTTCGGGCGGCAATCCAAGGATTGCTCACCCTCAGCCGCCCTTAAAGGGGCGGCGCTCCAATCGCCCCGCGCTACTCCGTTAAAACGGAAGTGCGGGTTTCAGGCGGCAATCCAAGGATTGCTCGCCCTCAGCCGCCCTTAAAGGGACGGCGCTCCAATCGCCCCGCACTACTCCGTTAAAACGGAAGTGCGGGTTTCAGGCGGCAATCCAAGGATTGCTCGCC
>CAKULG010000016.1 GCA_934667105.1 uncultured Clostridia bacterium | reverse complement strand
CTCCCATTGTATTGCTTTCTTACCACAGTCAAGGTCAGGTTGTATTTGCTTCGCAAATCTCCACCTTTCCCTTGACTGTGCTCTCTGTGCTTTGTGTAACCTATGTTTGACGCGGATACAGGTGTAGAAAAAAGTTTTCCCCTTTCGTGGTTGACAAATGCCCCCATGCGCGATATAATAATTTTTGTCTTCTGGGTGTAGCGCAGTTTGGTAGCGTGCTTGAATGGGGTTCAAGAGGCCGGAGGTTCGAATCCTCTCACCCAGACCATCGATAAACGCCGATATTGATACAATGTCGGTGTTTTTTTGTGCATGAAAACAGTGCATAGCTTGTACCCACAAGCGTTAAAAGGTCGATGACAGACTGCTTTTATTCCTATTTTTGCATATTTCGTCTCTGCAAGTGTCGCCGTATCATTTTATACCGCGTCCATATCCGCTGGCATTTCGACCAGTAGGACGCGAAGCCTCTGCTTCTTTCTGAAATTTTACATTTCCCTATGAGCAAGCGTAACACGGTGTAACGATTTGTAATGGTACTCCGTTTCGATTGCCCTTTGCAATCGCTACCGAGTATTGTGTACCCCGAAGAACGGACATGACATTTGTTAAAGACAATCGGAAATTCCAACAATAGACAGCATCGTCACAAGAACATCCACATTACGTGAACAGCAGAAATGTTATGGCATGGAATGAGAAATGAAAACCAAGTTTAAGGGTACGCTGTCCCTAAAATCCCTCGCTGTTTGAGCCTCGTACTCTTGTGGCGAGGCATTTTGCGTACATGGATATATGTTCATTTAAATGGATTCCAGGGCAAAGCGGACTTTATCCTGAGCGTATTCAAGGGCATCCAAACGTTTGCGATCTATGGTTTTATCATTGGTAAAACGCTTCTTGGCGCGATTGAGATAGGAGGGTTCTACCTGTATACAAACGCGCTGACGCAAGGATTGAGCGCCTTGTCAGAGGTGATTCGCGCGTATGGAGAAATCCGGATCGCCGCAAAGTATTACAAAGGATACCCCAAACTATGGGCCAGGGAGCATTATACAAACCATGCGGATAAGAAGCCGATGCAGGCGTCGCCCAAGCAGTGCGGGGAGATCGTTTTTGACAACGTATCCTTTTCTTATCCCGGAAGCGAAAAAAAAGCTTTGAGGAATATATGCCTCACCATTCGGCCGGGCGAGAAGATAGCGATTGTCGGCAGAAACGGCATGGGAAAATCCACGCTGATCAAGGTGCTGATGGGACTGTACCCGGTGGATTCAGGACACATTTTTATCGATGGCAAAGACATCAATACCTTGGATGGTCAGGAACTGTTTGCTATGTTCAGCACAGTCTTTCAGGATTACCGCCTGTTTGCGGCGTCAATTGCGGACAACGTCGCCGCTTTTGAAGAAAAGCCCGATGCAACGCGGGTTCGCTGCGCTTTAGTCAAGGCGGGTTTTCATGCGGAAAGCGATATAGATCTGGCAAAGCAGGTATCACGGCATTTGTCCGAAGAAGGCATACTTTTTTCCGGCGGCGAAGAGCAAAAGATAGCCATTGCGAGAGCACTTTACAAGAATGCCCCCTACTATATCATGGATGAACCTTCGGCCGCGCTGGATCCTATTGCCGAACGAGAAATGAACGAGCATGTGCTGAACGAGACGGATGGTCATACATTGATCATAGTTTCTCATCGCTTAACGGCTTGCACCATGGCCAATCGTGTGATCGTATTGGAGGATGGGCGGATTTACGAGGAAGGCTCGCATCAAGAACTTCTGAAAAGGCAGGGCTTGTACGCCCGGATGTGGGAAGCTCAGGCCAAGAATTACCGGTGAAGGAACAATATTGCTGGAATCACCTGGACGCGCACCCTTGGGCCCGTCACGGAACGCCTCAAGCGGCCCTAAGACGCGCGATAGAGGATTCGTCACGCCGCTCAAGAACTGACTGTTCTGCATAAGTATCGAGTTACAATGCCCTCTATTAAGAATTCCCTTACTACATTCGAGAAAGATTGGGCGCGATATCTTGTATCAATTCGGAATGCGTCAATGACGACGCGAAAAACTATAGTCAGAGGGTGTACAAAGGGGGTGCGCCGCTAACAAACTGCCATCAGTTGATGCACATTCCTTCCCCCTAAAAGGCAATCGTAACTTGTATCACTTAACTGAATCCACAAACAAGGGGCTGTGAAAAAACACGTCTCCAGCAGCGAGGAAGCTGAAATCACGGTAAGAAGTATGGTTTTCTTTGCTAGTCTTAGCTAGCGGAGATGCCAGTAGACCGCCTGCTTTTGTCCAATCCATACAGCTTTCTTGGAGGGGGCGCGGGGGAACCGTTCTTTGGCTTACAAAGAACGGTTCCCCCGCAAATACTTAGTTTTCGTTTTTTCACAGTCCCTTAATTTTTCCTTGTGGTTCCTGGGTTTGCGCAGTATCTTACACGATACTTTCATAAAGATATTTTTAAGCGGGTATGCAACACAAAATGCAGCGCGTTAGCCGCGCCGGGCGACGGCGAACACGCGCAAAGCGGGTCAGCCCTTCGCTTCCTCGCAATACACCCCCTCCGCTGTGGAGGGCAGGCTGATTTCAAGGCGCGAGGTTTCTCCGAGAAATTGATTATTCTGAAGGGTTATGTCGTTCCAATTCTTCTCCTGCAGGTCATTCCCTCGCAGCAGGATGGAAAATCCATCCTCCATGCGGTTATAACGAATCGTCACGCTTCTTTGAAGATTGGAAACAGCGCATTTGCCGCCCTCCAGCACCATGCCGCGCCCCGCCGCGTCCGCATGGCAATCCGGGATGCTCACGCGATCGAGGTACGTTCGATCAAAAAAGCGATTATTTTGAAACGAATTATACCAGTTAAAATGCACCGTGTGATAGATGAAGCGCGCCAGCATACGCACCGCGAGAATTTTTTTGAAGGTGTTTCCATCCAAAATTACGCCCAGATAAGTACCGTAGCTTTGGAAGGTCGCGCCGTTTTCGAAATGATTCCGACAGCAGATCAGATGGGCGTGCAGGCTGAATATAATCGCCTTGGTGACGTTGTCCTCCGGCGAAACGGCAAAGGGCTCGGTCAGAGTGATTTCCCGCTCGGTGTTCTCCGCGATTTCCCGCATCTGGCCCGCGCCCGGGCCCTGGCCCAGCAGCACCATCTTTCCCTTCAATGCACCCGGCTTAAAGCGAACATCCAGTTCATAGCGCATGCCGCTCGCATCCAGCGCCTTCAAATAGCTGTCGCCCTTTTCCGATCGGCAATAGCAGCCCTTGCAGTCGGTGGTCATCAATTCGCGGTTATTGAGCATGCGGTTCATGATCGTGTTATGCGCAAAGTAGATGGACGCGCCGCCCAAATTCAAGCACTGCTGATAAAAGCTCCGTATGGCCATCACGTTTCGCGCGCCCAGCGTCGCGGCGTTGTTGCCTTCGAAATGGCAATCGCCGATATAAATGTTTGCGCTTCCAGGAAGCTGATAGCACGTCATTTCCTGGCCTAGCATGGAAACCTGCTCCAGACGAATGTTACTGCACCGGCGCAGCCGAAAAAGCGTCTGACCGAACGAATTATAATAATAATCCGCTTCGCGAAGCGTATTTCCGCTCAGCCGGTGCACAGACCAGCGGGCAAAGGGCGGCGTGGTATTGCTGGGCGCGCCGCAAAGGGGAATAAATGTGAAGGAACACCGCTCGATAATCAGGTTTTCCGTTTCCTCCGCACCGAAAACGGTGGAAACGCGCGTTCCGCTGATATCCAAATCATGAATATAGTTATTGCCGTTCAGATGAAAAAAGCGCGGCGGAAGCTCGCCCCAATCCCAGAGATGCGGAAGAATCGTGACGCCTGTTTTTGTTTTCCCATTCCCGCGAATTTCCACATTGCGCGGAATATCCAGAACATATGTCAGCTGGTAATTTCCCTCAGGAAAATATACCACGCCCCCGCCGTTTTCCCGGGCGGCCTCCACGGCGTTCAAAATCGCCGCCGTATCGTTGCTCGCATGGGGGCCCTGACCCAGCGCGCCATACGCCTTCACATTGAACACCTTGTCCGGAATCTGGCGCAGGAAGGATTCCCGCACCTCTATGGGCCGAGGCTGCGCCCAGCAGCGCCCGTCTCCGTATCCGTTATGAACGGACAGTTCATACGAACCGCAGGGGATATCCTGGGGCAGGCGCGCTCGAAGCGCATAAGGCGGATCCATCTCCTCGACGGTTAAATAATAGACGCTTGAAGCGCCGCAGAGGCAAACCTGCGGCGGCTGCGGCGCGCCCTCGGGGCACAGATTGCTGCCCGCCAAGCGCAGCAATCCGCCCGGGAAGGGGGTATCCCCGTCGTCGCCCAGGATCACGCGAAGCTGCGGCAGATTCACATAAGCCGTTTCGTAATATGCTTCCCCCAGGAGCGTCGCCTGATAGATTCCCGTTTCCGGCATGCGGTATTTTACAGAATCCTGGGAGATTTGAAGAATCTCCGCTGCCTCCCCTTGGGCAGCCGGAACGGCGCGCGCCATAAAACGGGCCGCGCACGCCCCCGCGTCAAAGGAAACCTGGGGAAAATATTGCGGCGCGCCCCCGCGCGCATCGGGAAAGCGAAACAGCGCAAGCCGCGCCAGGCCCGCGCCAATGCCGTCGCCGGATAGAGAAACCACGTCGCCCTTGCGCTGCCACACGTTGCCGGTATAGAAAACGCTCATTTTTGCATTTCCCCTTTTTTAAATTTCGATATTATCCACCTGCTCCACAGTCTCGAAACGCGGCCCATAATCATAGCTGTATTGAAAATTCCCGGGCGCGGGCCTGTCCCAATTGCCGCCGATCAGGTTATCATACGCGCCGCCCTGGGGATCGGGCAGCTCCCGAACCTCTATTTTCCCAATATACGCCCGCGCGCGCGCCTGGGCCACAATGCCGATATTTCCAATGCCGCTTATCAGCGGGTTATGATCGCAATATCGTAAAATTTCCCGGCCGTTGAGGAATACGCCGATGTGCTGATCCAACGCGTCGATGCGCAGATCAAGCCATTGTCCCAGCAGCGGCCGCCAATCCAAACGCGCTTCTACTTCCGGGATTTTCAAGTTTCGCTCATAGGCGGAGCGATACAGCGCGATTCCCTCTTTTTCCAGCCCCACGGCATAACCGAAGCACCCGTAGTAATTGGTAACCCGGTGGCGCACCACAAAAAATAGCGCGTCCTCCGGCATTACGTCCAGGCGCACCTGAACCGACAGCGAATAATCCGCCCACCAGACGCTTCCCGCAAAATGCCGTCCCGGCATACAATTTTTATACCAAACGCGGCGAAGGGCGTTTTCCCCCTCGGGAAGCGTGCAGAGATTGGCGTATTGATCCACATCCGTCCAGGCCATCGGGTCCTCCGGATCCACATGAAGCGCGCCGCTGCGGTAATCCTCGCGGAAAAGAAGCGGCGGCTCCCGCTTCTGTTCTGGCGGCAGCGCCTGCAACGTTTCGCGGGGCAGTTCTTCCGTATACATCCGCAGATTTTTGAAGACCGCCCTGGCCTCCGTTCCGATAATCCCGGTGTTCACAAACAGGCCGCAGCAAACGTGATCGCCCTGCGCAGGCAGATTCCAGGTGGCCTCCGGGGCTAAGGGAATCCATTCCTCCGTCGCGGCGGTGCGATAGGCGGCAATCACATAGCGCCCGCGCAGCTGAAGCCGCAGGCGAATTGGATAGGGCCTGCCCTCCGGCACAGCGCCCGGATAAACCAGATTATTCGCCTGCAGCCCCGGCTCCACGCGGCTGAGCATGTATTGAAGCAAATCGTTGCCCATGGCAAGGAAGGTAAGCAGCCTTTTCCCGCCCGGCTTTTCGCCCTCCATTATCATCAGCCCCGCCATCGCGGGCATGACGGAATGAAACGCCTCAACGGACGTAAGCTCCGCCTCCACAGTCAGCGTGACATGCTCCCCGTGGGGCAGATGGAACGGGCGATAAAGAAAGGTGATATTATCCTCCAATTCCCGCTCCCAGCTGTTATAGGCGTTGGTGGAGATCGTAACGGTCTGCGTTTCCGGGGAAAGCGCCAAATGGCTGACCGTGTCGGAGCGCGTGTTCGCCAGGCGGAGCGCTGATAATTCCTGCATGGTTTCCCTCCGTTTCGTTGTTTAAAACGCAATTTCGCCGAATTCCTCCGGCGAGATCCGAGCCTCGCCCCCCTGGTCGTTTACCAGGTTGGTTTTTTCGTTATAGTAGTAAACGCGCGCGCTATTGGCCCGGCCCGCCTGATCGGCGACAATAAATCCCGCGTCGCCAGTGAGGCGCGTTCCCTGCGTGGGGGACGTAATCCCCAGCGCTTTCCAGGGAAGCGCCGCTTCCACGCGCACCCCATCCTTTATTTTTTGAACGCACGCCTGCGCCTCCCGCAGCAAACGAACGGTATCGAAGCGTACATCCATTACGGGGGAGGAATATTTATAGCTTTCCGCCGGATCGAAGGCCTTTCTTTCTTCCACCTGCCGCATCAGCACAACGGCGTTTTCCCCTTTGAAGGGGGCGATGAGCACCCGGAAATCTCCCGGGGCCGGGGCGGTCCTTCGGTTGGCGGCGGGGCTGCACTGAAAATCCACGCAGTCCCCGGTCTTAAACAGGGCGCGCCATTCGTTTCCGCCGTTTACCCAGCGAATTCCCGACAGCGTATAGCGTAGGTACAGGTTCTCCGCGTCATACGCCAGGCAAACCATCCCCTTTGCGGGGAGCCCGTCCTTTTGAATCGTATAGCCGGGCACGTTCTCCCAGGCGAAGGGATGCTTTGCCGGAAACGCCCGCAGCGCTTCCTTTTTTTGCGGCTGCGCCGCGCCCTCTTGCACGCTTCTTTGTATTTCCGCCGCCTCCTCCGGAGTAAGGCGGAAGGGAACGGGCGCGATATGCTTCACATGCTCCAGGCCCTCTATACGGATCACATTGCCCGCTTCGCAGGCGGGAAGGCCGCCGTGGCAGCGCACCACGCCGTCGTCATGCCGCGTAAGGCGGCCCGAAAAATGCTCGCCGCGCCCGGGAAAACGCGCAAGGGATACTTTTTTCATTTCCGCCTCCGTTATCCGGAAAGGCCGGGCCGGGCAGGCGCGAATCCTGCATGAACGCGTCGATATACATCCCGTCCGTGGTCAGATAATAATCCTCCAGCAGTTCGTGAATGCGCTGCAATTGCACGTCGAACACCGTCAGCCCCAGCCGTTGGCCCTGCGCCGAGAAAACGGGCCTGCAAAGGAAAATGCTGTTGGCGTGATTCACCAGCACATACATATCGTCCATGGGAATTTGCTTATGGATGTAATACCACTTTTCTTTTTCCCAGCTATCGGCGGCGCGCCGGTAGGTTCCCGCGCTGCCGTCAATGATGAAGCCGTTTTCCTCCGAATAAAGATACACGCCGCGGATATACCGGTTCGTCTGCGTGTATTCGCGGATCAGCTGATAGACCGGCCCTTGCGCCATCGGCCCAATCAGGCGCTCGTCCCGTTCCTGCAAAATCTGCCGAATCTCGCTTTGCTCCGCGATCTGGTTCAGCAGGCTTTGGATATCCAGGATCACATTGTCCGTCACCGTCGCGTTTTTCCGCAGTAAATCCTCGTTCATATCCATAATGCGTTCGTTCACCTCGTTATCCAGCTTTCCATAGCCGGAGGCAATAACGATCGCCAGCGGAAGAATCATCATAAAAATAATGAACGCAAAGTTTCGAAGCAGCAGGCTGCGGAATTTATATTGCTTTATGTATTGCCAAGCCGTCGCTTTCTTTCTCATCGTGATAAAACCCTCTGGCAGTATTCGCGCGGCGAATAGCCGGTGTATTTCCGAAGCTGCGTGGAGAAATAGGTGGCCGTGTTATAGCCGACCATCTGACTGATTTTCTGCACGCTGTGCCGCCCATCCTTGAGCAAGGAAACAGCCTTCTCCATCCGGATGCGCAGAATATAATCCGAAAGCCGCTCCCCCGTCCGCTGGCGGAATATACGGCTCATATAAGCGGGATGCATGTGATATTTCGCCGCCATCGTATCGTTGCTAAGCTCGCCGTCGATATTTTTATCGATATACTGAATAATCAGGCCCACAATATCCGCGTTAAATTCCGCTTTTCTTTTTTTCAGGCCGTCGTGCAGCGCGCAGAACGCGGCACGCGCCTCCTGCGTCAGCTGCGATATATTTTCCACCTGATAGGGCGCGGCCAAATCCATGCGCCCTCCCGTGCAGCGGCCCACGTCGACGCCGCGGCCCTGGTATTCCTGCATAACCGTTGAATACAGATTTTTAACCACAAAGCGCGCCTGCTCCAGGGGGAAGGCGGATAGTTCGCGTTCCAAATGATCCAGCAGTTCCAGGAGCTGGCGATCATGCTCCAGATCCATTTCCACAATACACACCCTGTATTTTATCAGCAGGCTTTCGCACACCTCGCCGTCTATCCCCGAGGCGTCGTCCACAGCCGCCGCAGCCCTGGCCTCGCCCGCCAAATCGCCGATTCGCTGAACCGCGTGGGTCAGCCGAAAGGAAGCGCATTCCCCAAATTCCGTTTCCACCTGTTTGGAAAAGGCGCGCAGTTTTTCGCAGAAAAGCTGTTTCAGTGCTTCAATTTTCGTCTGGCTCAGGGCGATTACCGTAACGCTCCATTTCAATTCCTGATAATCCCAGACGTAATACAGCGCCTCGCCCTCCCGCGATTCGAATTGCCGCCGCAGCGCTGCGCCGACGTTTTTCATCTGCCGCGTTTCCGTTTCTTCTTCGTCATCTAGGCCGTCCTCCTCCCGGGAAGTAAGGCTGATTTCATAAGCGAGGATCGGCATCTCTATCACCGACGGCGCGATATTGAGCAGGCGAAAATAGGTGTTCAGTTCGCTTCGCGTGTTGATCTGGCCGGAAAGCAGATTCTTAAAAAAGCTCTGGCGCAGCGTGAGCAATATTTCCCTGTTCTTTGTCTGGTGGGTGTTTTTTTCCTGGTTTTCTTCATCCAACTGCTTTTTCAGCTTCTGGAGCACCCGGGCCAAATCGTCCTCGTCGATGGGTTTGAGCAGATATTCCACAACTTTATTTTGAATCGCCTGCTTTGCGTAATCAAAGGTGCTGTATCCGCTGAGGATAATCACCTTGATTTCCGGGCGCGTCTGCCGAAGCCGCGCCGCCAGCTCCAGGCCGTCCAGCCGGCTCATCATAATATCGGTTATCACCACGTCGCACGCATTATTTTTTATCCACGCCAGCGCCTCCATGCCGTCCGGAAAAGCGTTGACCACCTCGAAGCCGTACCGCTTCCAATCAAAATAACGCTCCATGCCCTGGCGGGTTACAATTTCATCCTCGACAATCACCAAACGATACATGTTCTTTTCCACCTCGCAAATTTATTATACCGGGGCGGAATTTATTCAGCAACATCATAGTTTTTACTTTTGTTTAATATGCTAGCTTTTCATCCGCGCCGGGAGAGGGAAACGCCGCCGCGGGAGCGCTTTTCGCGCCGCCTGCCGGGATTGACACCGCCCGCCCGGAATGCTACAATCGAGAACGAATTGACGGCCCTGCCCTCGGACGCGCGTTGATTTTTCGGCGCGCCGGGATAAAAGCCGCCGGTATTTCAACGCAAGGGGGAGCACGCATGGAGGCCCAGCGGGTTTTAAACGCCCTACGCGCGCTGCGCGCGCCGCAGCCTCAGGATGAATACGATCTGCACGGCCTGACGGCGGCGGCGCTTCAGGAAGCGGAAATTGAATTTCAGCATGAAGCGCCCCTGGCGCCCCGATGCCGGATTGATTTTCTGTGCGGGCGCACGGGTATTGAATTAAAGCGTGGCCGCCCCGAAAAAAACGCCCTCCTGCGCCAGCTTCGCCGCTATGCGGAATCGGGAAAGCTGGAAACGTTGATTGTAATCAGCGAAAAAGAGGCGGCGCTGCCCGCCGAAATCGCCGGGGTGCCCCTTTACGCCCTCTGTCTGCAACGGCTGTGGGGCCTGGCGGTGGAAGGAAACGGCCAGGCGGCGCAGGAATTAACGTCCGCGCCCGATACGCTCGACGCGCCCGCCGCGCCGCCTGCGAAGCAGTCCGCCCCGGCGCAGGCCGAGGCCGCCCCCGCCGTTGTGGATGCGAACGCCCTGGAAAGCCGCATTCTTCGGGAACTGGATCAAGAAGATACGCCCCCCTTCCTGCGCGACGCGGCCCCGGGCGGCCCCGTCTATGGAACCCTCTCTTATAACGCACGGCGCAAATGCTGGGTGATTAAAGGCGAGCCCTGCGTCACCGAACTGGCCAAGCGTCTTTTTCCCGGCAGCGACGGCGGACGGCGCGGCGAAGCGCGTTTTACCGCCCATCGCCGCATTGTGGGGGATGTGAACTGGCTGATGCTGCGCTATCCCCTGGCCGTGGCCCCCCGGGATCAGGCGCGCTGGGCCCAGGCGCTTTCCCAGGCCCGCGCTTTTTACCGGGATCGGGAGCGGGCGCGCATGGCGCTTCCCGCCAGCCCGCCTTCCTCCGCCGTTTTCTGCGGCCAGCTGCGGCCCTTCCAGCTTTCCGGGCTTTCCTTTTTGCAGCTCACGCCCCGGGCGCTGCTGGCGGATGAAATGGGCCTGGGCAAAACGGTGCAGGCCCTGGCCTGCGTCGCCTGCGAGGGGCGCTTCCCCCTGCTGATCGTGCCGCCGCCGCATCTGACGCGGAACTGGCTTTCGGAAACGGAGCGTTTTCTGCGCGTGGATGGAAAGCCGCCTCGGGTGCACGTCGTCAAGGGGCTCACCCCTTATCCCCTGCCCCCGGCTGACGTATATATTCTGCATTATCTTTTACTGCGCGGCTGGAAAGAAACGCTGCCCGCACTGAATTTTCATACCGTGATTTTCGATGAAATTCAAGAACTGCGCCGGGCCGGAAGCGAAAAATACAGCGCCGCCAGCCTGCTTTCCGAAAGCTGCGAGCGCGTGATCGGCCTGTCTGGAACGCCCATTTACAATTACGGCGGCGAAATCTGGAACGTGGTGAACATCCTGGATTATCATTTTCTGGGGGATTGGGAATCCTTTTCCCGGGAATGGTGCGCGGGCTATGGCAACCGTATCGTGCAAAAGCCCCAGCTGCTGGGCGAGCACCTGCGGCGGGAGGGGCTGATGCTGCGCCGCACCAAGCAGGAGGTGCTGCCCGAATTACCTGAAAAGCGCCGCCTGGTGCAGCAAATCGACGCGGACGACGCGCTGTATCAGCAGCTAATGGCCCCCGTGCGGGAAAAGCTGCTGCGCTGGCAGCGGGAGAAGGATTTATCCCCCTCCGCCCGGGCGTTACTGGAGGATCAGATTTCCCAGGAGGAGCGCCAGGCGACCGGCCTGGCCAAGGCTCCCTATGCGTGCCAGTTCGTGCGGGCGCTGCTTTCCGCCGGGGAGCGGGTGCTGCTGTTCGCGCATCACCACGCGGTGATGGATTTTTATAAGCGCGAATTAAAGGCCGAACACCCCGTATTCATTACCGGCCGTGAAAGCGACGCGCAGAAGGCCCGGGCGGTGGATGATTTTATGGCTGGAAAAACCAACCTGTGCTGCGTTTCCCTGCGGGCCGCCAGCGGGCTGAATCTTCAGCGGGCCAGTTGCGTGGTGTTCGGGGAATTGGATTGGTCTCCCGCCGTGCATTCCCAGGCGGAGGACCGGGCTCACCGTATCGGCCAGCGGGATTCGCTGCTATGCTATTATCTGGTTTCTCCCCGGGGCAGCGACGCGCAGATGCAGGAGGCGCTGGGCCTGAAGGTAAGCCAGTTCCAGCTGCTGATGGGCGATCGACCACAGGGCGAAAAAGAAAGCGCCGCCGGGGCCAATTACGCCCGGCAGCACGTGGAAAGCCTGGTTAAGCGGTTGCTTATGTAAATCTGATAAATACCGTCTTTTTCCCAGCGGAGATGCGAGCTGGTTTTCTATCGCTCGCTCCTATCCATTCGGCTTTCTGAGAAGGGGCGCGGGGGAACCCGTCTTTGGCAGTCAAAGATGGGTTCCCCCGCATTATATTCTATTAATGTCCGCCCTCCGGCAGCATCCCGGACTCGGCGGGATGGGGATGAATGTGGGTGGAGATGTTTTCCTGAGCGATGGCGGCGATATTCATGGCATGATCGGCCACGCGCTCCATATTATTGATGGCTTCCAGGAAAATCACGCCGCTCTTGGGGGCGCATTTATGCTCCTTCAGCCGCTCGATGTGCTTTTTGCGCAGGGTGTCCGTCAAATCGTCCACCTTCTGCTCCTCGGCCTCCAGCAACGCCATAATGGATGGGGGCATGCCGCATTCCTCCAGGCCCACCAGCGCCGAATCCAGCACGCGCATCACCCGGCCGAACAATTCCTCCAATTCTTCCGTCGCCTTATCGGACAGCTTGGCGTTGCGGATGGAGCGCTCCCGAGCCAGATCGAACAGGTTCATGGCGTGGTCGCTGATGCGCTCCATATCCGTTACCACATGGAACAGGCCCGCGATATGGCGGCTTTCATGCTCGCTCAGCTCCAGCGGCATCACGGCCACCAGTCCCTCGGTGATGGCCTCCTCCAGATAATCGGATAATTCCTCATGATAATTGATTTCCTGCTCCTTGGAAAGATCCCCCGTGCGCAGGGCTTCCGCCGCCATGCAGATATGCGCGTGGGCTTCGCGGCCCATGCGGCAGGCCTCCTTGTGTAATTGCTCGGCGGCGAAGGAGGGGGTTTTCAAAAGGCGCTTGTCGTAATAGAGCATCTTCATGGCCTCGGCGCTGGGATCCTCGCCGGGGATCAACAGATAGGCGATCTTCATCAGCAGATCGCCGCAGGGCAGCAACAGAATCGCCGCAGCGATATTGAAGGTGATATGCATGCAGGAGATGCACAGCTTGGGATTGCCGGGCACCAGCGCTTCATACCACTGAGAGAGCGGCAGAAAGCAGGAAAGAACCAGGATAATTGCGGTTTTCAGCAGGTTGAAAATCAATTGCACCATGGCGGCCCGTTTGGCGGAGCGATTGGTATTGGCCATGGCCAGCAGCGTGGGCGTGCAGGCGCCGATTTGCGCCCCCAGCACCAGAAACAGCGCCCCCTCCATGGAAAGCAGCCCCGCCTCCGCCATCACCTGCATGATACCGATTGAGACGGAGGAGCTTTGCAGCAACGCCGTTACAGCCATACCGATCAGCACGCCCAGCAGCGGATTGCGCACCCCGCGCATCAGATCCTGGAACACCGGCCAATCCCGCAGAGGGGCCATGGCGGCTTTCATCAGGTTCATGCCGGTAAACAGCACGCCCAGGCCCAGAAAAACAAAGCCCGTCTGCTTCACCGCTTCTCTTTTTTCAAAGATCATCACCATCAGAATGCCCGCAAAGGCGAACACCGCTCCGGGATCGAACTTAATGGATAAAATCAGCGAGGTGGCCGTGGTGCCGATATTCGCGCCGATAATCACGCCCACCGCCTGGGCCAGCGTGAGCATCTGCGCGTTCACAAAGCCCACCACCATAACGGTGGTCGCGCCGGAGGATTGGATGACGGCCGTCACGCACAGGCCCGTCAGCATAGCGATCAGACGATTGCGCGTCATGAGCGAAAGAATGTTTTTTAGCTTCGGCCCCGCCGCGCGCTGCAGGCCGTCGCCCATCACGCGCATGCCGAATAGGAAAAGCGCCAGCCCGCCGAATAGAGAAATCACCTGATTGATATTCACTGATTTTTATCCTCCCGTATATTTCGATCGCGCGTTCTGCGCGTGCGGGAAAAGGCGATCAGGCCGAAGCGCCCCCGGGGCGCGCGGCCCTGCGGCGGCTTCACCGGCGCGGCCAGGCTAAAGGCGGCGTATCGATTCAGCAGTTGCGGCCTTAATTCGTCGAAGCGTTCCAGGGTGATGTATTGATAGGAAGCGATCAATCCCCGCTCTCGGGGGGCGCGCAATTTGTGCGGCAGCGAAAGCGAAAGGAGAAGCGCCCGGAAAAACGGCCGCAGCCCCCATTGCGCAATCAGCCCCTCCATCCGCGCCTGCCACAGGCCGATCAGCCCCTCCGCCGCCACGGGGCGCGCCGTCAGCTGGAAATAAATCTGCTCCAGCTTTCCAATCAGCGCCTGCAATCCGCCGTCCACCTGCCCGCTCAGGGCGTCCGTCAGCCTTTCCGGCAGAATTTTTCCCGTCATTCCGGCCAGCACTCCGATCGTATCCCCGGTGGGCCGCGCCTTCATGGCCCGCAGCAGCGCCAGGGTGAACAGCACGGCGTGGTTGGTATCCCGCACCCCCTGCAAAAGGCGCAGCGCTTCCCGGAAGAGGGGCTGCTGCCAGGCCTCCGCGTAGCAGCGCTCCCGCAGGCTATCGTCGGTTCGGAACATCATGCACCGGCCAATGTGCAGCAGCGCGCCCACCCGGGGGGTCACATCGTCTCCGTTGACGATGTGATACAGAGGAAAATTGTGCAGATCGCAGCATTTTTCATCATACAGCACGCAAGGCGAAGCGAAGCCGTAGCCCAGCATATTCTGCCGCAGCAGCCCACTGCGGATCTCCTGGAAGGCGAACAGCTGCATCACCGCGCCTCCCTGGCTGTGCCCCGCCATCCAGATGCGGAAGCGGCTGCCCGGGCGGCGGCATTCTGAAAGAATATCCCGCAGCGTCAGGCTTTCCAGCCCCAGCTCCCGGGCGGTTTCGGGGAATTGAATGCGGGCGCAGTTTTCGCTGAATTCCTGGGTAAGCTGCAAAAAGCCCTGGTGCGCCCCCGATTGCTGAATCAGGCGGAAATTGGAAAACCAATCGTAAATGCGCTTACCCGTGCCCATAAACCCGACGGCCACCAGATATTGCCCCGGCCGGGAGCGCGGATGCAGCATCACGACGGCCTTGCAGGTATCGCTGCTTTCCCGCTGGCGCAGCGCCCCCCGAAGCTGGCTGATGGGGTTTTTGCGCTTCAGCCGGGCGCGAGCCATATATTGCAGATATTCGCTGAACGCGCCGGCCAGCCTGCGCCCATCCCCGCCGTTGGCCTCCTCTCCCGTCAGCAGCGTGTTATCCACCAAATAGGAGACGTCCCGCCAGCCCGCCTCGCGCCAGCAATCCAATTGCAGGTCGTAGGCGCTGGCGGCCAATTCCAGGGAAAGCCGCGCCGCAGCCTGAGAAAACGGCGGACGCAGCTGCCCGCCAGTGATCGTCCAGGGCGCGCACAGGCTCGTTAAATCGGATAGATCCTGCCCCGTCCAAGTTCCTTTTCCGTTCATGCAAAAGGGCCTCCGCACCTCTGCCATGTCTTTATTCAAGCGTTCGCTTGTCCGGGAAAAATAAAGCGAATCGCCTTACCTTCCCAATTATACATAATAACATGCGTTTATCGGGAGATCAAGTATTTTTTTGTTTCACCCAGTCGTTTTATGGCATACCGCAGGGAAATGGATAAAATTGTTAATTTGTGGTATGAATTTGTAACAGTTTCGTAATATATATTTACATTTCTGCAATCTGGTGCTATAATGCATGCAACGCGGGCAAAAAATCGAGCGTTCCTTTGCCTTCGCGCTTCCAATATTACGGAGGAGGACCTTTCCTTGAAACGTTTATTGTATCGTCTGCTGGTATTCGCCGCAATCTTCGCCCTCGCCGTCGCTCCCGCCCTGGCCGCTTTCAAGCTGCAATACGGCGATAAGGATGCGGCCGTCCTGGAAATGCAGCAGGCGCTGAACCGCCTGGGCTACGGCCTGAAGGCGGATGGAAGCTTCGGTCAGGCCACCGAGCAGGCCGTCCGGGCGTTTCAGCGGCAGAACGGCCTGACGGTGGACGGCGTGGCGGGAGAACGCACCCTGTCCCTGCTTTACGCCCAGGCGGGCACGCAGGCCGCCGCGCCTACGGCGGCCCCCGGCGGCTCCTCCTCCGCCTCCAGCGGACGGCTGGAGCGCGGCGATACCGGCAGCGAGGTGCTTGCCCTGCAAAAAGCGCTGAATAAGCTGGGCTTTTCCTTAAAAGAAGACGGTAATTTCGGCTCCGGCACGCTGAACGCGGTGCTGTCCCTGCAGCGCAAATACGGCCTGCAGGCAGACGGCATTGTGGGCGGCAAAACCCGGGCGTTGATTGATTCGCTCTCCGGCCAGCAGACGGCCTCCCCCCTGCCCACGGCGGCCCCAACCGCCGCGCAGCCCACCCAGCCTCCCGCCGCCACGGCGGCCCCGCGCCTGGAGCGCGGCGATACGGGCAGCGAGGTGCTGCGGCTGCAACAGGCGCTGAACAAGCTGGGCTTTTCCTTAAAGGAGGACGGCAATTTCGGCTCCGGAACGGTGCAGGCCGTGAAGGCCTTTCAGCGGCAGAACGGCCTGGAAGCGGACGGCATTGCAGGCCGCCAAACGCTGGCGCTGCTTTACGCCCAGGAAACCTCCGCGCCGCAGCCCACCGCCTCGCCCCTGCCTACCCAGAATCCCGGAAGCGGACTGACCGCCTGGGTTAAAACCACGGGCGGCTCCCTGAATCTGCGCGCCGCCGCCAATGGCAACGCCCGGGTGCTGCGTACCATTCCCAACGGAACGGCGATCAGCGTTTCTTCCCAGGGCGCGGTATGGTGCGCCGTTTCCTATGCCGGGGAAAGCGGCTATGTGATGACCGCCTTCCTGCGCTTTGCCGATGCGGCCCCCACCGCCGCGCCCACGCAAACGCCGCAGCCCACCGCCGCGCCGGACGAAACCCCTGTCTCCCGCCAGGCCATCGTCACCACCTCCGGAGGCACGCTGAACCTGCGCGCCGCCGCTTCCTCCACCGCCCGAGTGATCATGACGCTGCCCAACGCCGCCGCTTTGCAGGTGGTTTCCCAGGGCAGCGCCTGGTGCGGCGTGATTTATCAGGGAACCTCCGGCTATGTAATGACCAAGTTTATCACCTTCCTTTCCACGCCCGATTCCTCCCCCACCGCCATGCCCGCCCCCAGCGATCCCAGCGCTTTCACCCGCGTGCTTAAAAGCGGCATGACGGGCGAGGATGTGCGCTGGGTGCAGACACAGCTGGCCGCCCTTGGCTATTCCGCCACGGCGACGGGGCGCTATGACAGCACCACCATCGCCGCCGTGAAGGCCTTCCAGAAGCAAAACGGCCTCTCCTGCGACGGCCTTGCCGGGGCGCAGACCTTCTCCCTGCTCAAGAGCGGCAACGCCCGCCGAGCGGACGATCAGCCCCTTTCCTATACCACTCTGCGTATTGACAACACCGGCAGCGGCGTATCCGCCCTTCAAAAGAGCCTGGCCGCCCTGGGCTATTCCGTTTCCCAGAACGGCACCTACGACGTGGCCACCCATGACGCCGTCGTCGCCTTCCAGCAGCGCAACGGCCTGGTCATCAGCGGCATTGCCGACGCGCTGACCCAGCAGGTGCTCTACGGCGGGAACGGGAAAAGCTATTCCACTGCTGTGGAAGCGTTGCCCGACGACGCGGGGCGCGGCGTGACCCCGGGAAATATTCAACTGCTGCATTGGTTTAACGAAGTGAAGCCCTCGGTGAGCGCCGGGCAAAGCTACACCATTTACGATCCCAACACCGGCCTTTCCTGGCAGCTGAAATTCTATTCGCTGGGCAGGCACGCCGACAGCCAGCCCGCCACCTGGCGCGATACGCAGATCATGAACCGCTCCTTCGGCAAGGGCTCCTGGACGATTCATCCCGTCTATGTCGGCCTGCCGGACGGGCGCTGGACGATGGCCACCATGCATAACCGGCCTCACCTGTACGGCAGCATTACGGATAACGGCTTCGGCGGGCATCTGTGCGTGCATTTCCTGCGCGATATGGACGAATGCCAAAAGAATGACCCAAACTATGGCGTGAACAATCAAAAAACGCTCCGCAGCGCCTGGAAAGCGCTTACGGGCGAAACGGTGGATTGAATTGAATAAATACAAATGAATTGCGGGGGAGCCGTCGTTAAGAAATGAACGGCTCCCCCGTTCTTTCTACAAAACCGGCCCGCTTCTCGCCGATAAGAAAATTGAGACGAACGCCGCGCCGACTGCCGGGGGGAAACATTTTTTAGCTTTAAAAGGACATAGGCATAAGGAAGCGCGGCCGCTTACGGAAAGCGGCCGCGCGTTTCTTGCGCGCTTTCCCGCGCCAAGGCGGGGAAGGGGCTTTTTCTTTTGTGTTTGTGACAAAGCGCGGCCTGTAAGCCGGGTTCTGTTAAAAATGGCCATCTATCTAGATGCGAAGTCGCCAACGCATTCCAGCGATACTACGGAAACAGGACGGGCAGCCCTATGCGTTTCCTTCATCTTGCACCGAATGGGGTTTACAGGACGGCACAGTCGCCAGGCCGCCGGTGCGCTCTTACCGCGCCTTTCCACCCTTACCGCGGTTTCCCGCGGCGGTATCTCTCTGTTGCACTTGCCTTGGAGTCGCCTCCACCAGCCGTTAGCTGGCATTCTGCCCTGCGGTGCCCGGACTTTCCTCATGCCCAAGGGGCACGCGGCCATTCAACCGCCTTTGTCACAGCGGATATTATATTCCATTTTCCGCCGCTCGTCAACGGTTTTTCTTATCCTCCTGCCGCGCCAGCCATTCCTCCGCCTTGGCCTGGCTGTCAAAGCCGATTCCCAAGGAAAGCTCCGCCCGCGTTTCCTCGGGCAATTCGTCGTAGGCCATGGAATACACGCGCAGAATCGCCATGCCGTCCCCGTACTGATTCTGGGAAAGCACGATTTCTCCCGCCTCGTTCACCGCCGCCACATAATGCATGGGGCAGAAAAGGGGAATTTCTCGGCTCATTTCCACCAACTCGGGGGAAAAGCTATCCAAATTCCAAAGATCGTAGCGCGCCTGCGTTTGGGCGAAATCCGCGCCCGTCAGCGCTTCCGGGGCATCGATGCGGCGGCTCACGCTGTGGCCGCAGCGGGTAAAGCGCATGGTCTGCATCAAGGCGCACCCCGCCTGCAATTTTTCGCCCTGCGCGGCGGCGTTTTGCGCAGGGGCGGCGGAAACGGCGGGGCCGGGAGCGCTTTCCTCCTGCGGCGCGGGGCCCGCCCATCGCCAGCAGCCCGCCGCAGTCAGGGCGAACATCAGCGCCAGGAAAAGCCATCTTCTTTTTTTCATGCTTGCATTCCTCCCCTGCCAGCATGCCCCGCTTGCGCGAATCGCATTCTTATGCTACAATTTTTCCCGCGCAGACGCGCCGTAAGGAGGATAAACCCATGAAGAAGGGGATCATTTTCGATCTGGATGGGACGCTGATAAATTCTTTGCCTGATATTTCCGCCGCCATGAACCGCGCGCTGGCCAAGGCGGGACTGCCCGTTCATCCGGAGGAGGCCTACAAATACCTGGTGGGAGACGGCGTAATTAAGCTGTCGGAGCGGGCCGTAGGGGCGCGTCCCGAACTCGCGCCCCAGGTGCTGGCGGATTACATGCCCGATTACGCCCAGAACTGCCGCGTGAACACCCACCCCTACGCGGGCATTCCGGAGGCGCTGGCGGGCCTTGCGGCGCGCGGGCTGAAAATCTGCGTGCTGACCAACAAGGATCAATCGGACGCGGAGCACATCCTGGCTTATTATTTCCCCGCGGTTCATTTTTCCGCCGTTCGGGGGCGCGTGCCCGGCGTGGCGCTGAAGCCCCATCCCCAGGGTGCGCTGCTGATCGCCAAGGCGCTGGAAATTGCGCCGGAGGATTTCTGGTATGTGGGCGACTCGCGGATGGACATGCTCTGCGGCAATGCGGCGGGCATGGAAACCATCGGAGTGCTGTGGGGCTTCCGGCCCCGGGCCGAACTGACGGAAAGCGGCGCGAAGCACCTGGCAAAAAACGCGGCGGAGCTTTTGCAAATCGTGGACGGCTGAAAGACGCGGCGAATAAACGGCGTTTTTCAGCGCGGCGGCACTGCGTTGATCCGAATAAAAAAGGGGCCGTGAAAAAGCAAAAAAAATTTGCGGAGGAACCGTTCTTTGTAAGCCAAAGAACGGTTCCCCCTTCCGCAGCCTCAATCAGCGCGGCGGTTCGCTGCCGCTCTCACCGCTTGTTGGTTGACTCGCGGGGCTTCCTGCGGCCTGAAGGCCGCTCCTGCCACTGGCAGGCCGGTCGTTTCGCCCCCTCCAAGAAAGCTGTATGGGTTGAGCAAACGCAGGCGGTCTATTTGCGTCTCCGCTAACAAAGAAAAACATGCTTCTCACAATGTTTCCAGCTTCCTCGTCGCTGGAGACGTATTTTTTTCACAGCCTCTTTTTCGTGCTTCCGGGCGCTTAGCCAAGCTTCACTTCCTCATGCTTCTCGGCGGAATCGTAAATAGCCTGCATCATCCGGGCGGTAATAGCCACGGTGTCGATATGCGAAGGCAGCTTTTCGCCCGTCTTAATGCAATCGACGAAGGCGTTGATTTCGTTCTCGAACATATTGCTCATTTCGAATTCGGGGGTGTAGGAAACCAGACTGCCGAATTCGGCGGTGTAGTAGGTGAAATTCCCGCCGTAATTAAGGCGGATGCCGCCCTTATCGCCCATGAAGTCAATATACTGTTCGTTCACGCCGATATTCTGCGCCCAGGCGCCATGAACGGTGATGGTGGGCCCGGCGGTGCGGATGAGGGCGGTGAGGGAATCGTCCACATCGTAGGTGCCGTGAACGTTCTTCGTGTTTTCGGACCACATGCTCTTATAGGTGTAATTGGGCATATCCTTGCCCAGCTTGCAGAAGGTTTCGCCGCTGACGGTTTTCGTCTGGGGATCGCCGGTGCAGTACATCACGATATCCAGATAATGCACGCCCCAATCGATCAGCGCGCCGCCGCCGGCGATGGCCTTGGTGGTGAATGCGCCGCCCAGGCCGGGAATGGAGCGATGGGCGCGGAAGGAAACGTAAACATGATAAACGTCGCCCAGCTTGCCTGCGTCGATATACTGCTTGATGCGGCGCACGCTGTCGTTGAAGCGGTTCACCACGCCGATATTCAGCGTCATGCCCGTTTCATGCTGCACCCGCTGCATCTCCTGCACCTCTTTCCAGGTGCGGGCGGCGGGCTTTTCGCACAGCACATGCTTGCCCGCCCGCATGGCGTCGATGGCGATGACGGGGTGCATGTTGTTGGGCGTGCAGATGGAAACGGCCGTAATTTCGGGATCGGCCAGCACGGTGTGATAATCCGTCACCGCCGTGCCGCAGCCGTACTTTTCCACGGCCTCCTGCGCGCGCTGGGGAATAATATCGCAGAAATATTTGATTTCCGCATCCGGATTTTTCATATACGCGGGAATGTGCGCGGCGTTTGCAATGCATCCACAGCCGATGACAGCTACCTTCATTTGTTTTTCCTCCCTATTTTTTAAATATTATCGAAGAAGGCCTTCCCCTCTTCGTTGCGCAGCACGCCCATTTCGTCGAATTTCAGATAAGTGGGCTTCGCGGCCACATATTTCAATATTTCATCCAGCCGGACGCTTTCGGAGAAGCACAGCAGCGTGAAGGCCACGCCGTGCTTCCGGGCGCGCCCGGTGCGGCCGATGCGGTGAATGTAATATTCGTTTTCGGTGGGCAGATCGTAATTGATAACGGCCTCCACGTCGTCCACGTCGATGCCCCGGGCCGCCACGTCGGTGCACACCAGGATGGGGAACTTACCCCGTTTAAACCCGGTCATCACCTGATTGCGCTTGGATTGGGGAATATCGCCGTGCAGCGCCTCGGATTGATAGCCCGCCTTGTTCAGCCGTTCGCTGAGCCGCCGGGCCATATCCTTGGTATTGGTGAAAATCATCACCCGGCCGTACACATCCGCATCCAGCAAATAAAGCAGGCGCTCGTATTTTTCCTCCCGGGTGGTGGGAATGACGTATTGGGCGATCTGAGGCCGGTTTTCTTTCGTGGCCTCGATAGTGATTTCGATGGGGTCGTGCTGATATTTCCAGGAGATGGTCAGCACATCCTGATTGGTGGTGGCGGAAAAGAGAACGAATTGCCGCGTGGGCGGCACGGCCTCAATAATGCGGCTCACATCCTTGATAAAGCCCATTTTCAGCATTTCATCCGCTTCGTCGATCACCAGGGTGTGCACCGCGTCCAGCCGGGCGGTGCCCCGGTGCATATGATCCAGCATGCGCCCCGGCGTGGCCACCACGATCTGGGGCCTGCGCTTGAGCTGGCTCATCTGGCGGCTGATGGGCTGCCCGCCGTAGAGCACCGCGATTCGGATTTCGGGAATGAAGGCCGCCAGCTTTTGCAGCTCCTCCCCGATCTGCACGGCCAGCTCCCGCGTGGGGGCCAGCACCAGCTCCTGAATGCGGGAATCGGTCAGCGAGATGTATTCCAGCATGGGGATGCCGAAGGCGCAGGTTTTGCCCGTGCCCGTGGGGGCGATGGCGATAATATCGTGGCCCTCCATCATGAGGGGAATGGTCTTTGCCTGCACGGGGGTGGTGGAGGTGAAGCCCATTTTCTTAACGGCCTTTAACACTTCATCCGATAGATCCAGCGCTTCAAACCCGGTTTGCTCTTCCAATGTGCTCATAATCGCTTTCAATTTCCTTCCCTTTGCGGGCCCCGCCCGCCAAATTCATGCATTATTTTACGTCTATCAGTATAGCACAAGGGCGGCTTTTCAGTCAATCGGCCCGGCGGGGAAGCACGGCATTTTTATGGAAAGAATAAAAAAATGCCCGCATACAATGGGGCGGGGAGGGATGGCGATGGAAACGGGACGGCTGATTCTGTGTATTCTGGGGGCTATGGTGGGGGCGGGGCTTGCCTCCGGGCGGGAGATTATGCGATTCTTCACGCAGTACGGCCCCGCTTCCCAGGCGCTGATCCTGCTGAGCTGCGCCGTGATGACGGCGCTGATGGCCCGGCTGATGCGCCGGGGACGGCTGGGTCTGGGAGGCGCATTGGCGGGCGGCACGGCGGGAAAAATACTGTTCTGGGCGCTGCTGCTGGGCACGGGCGGAGGCATGACGGCGGCGGCAGGTGAATTATTCGCCCTCACGCTTCCCCTGCGTCACGCCCGTTCCCTGGGCATGCTCTGCACGCTGCTTCCCGGGCTGCTGCTGGCCCGGCGGTCGCTGACTGCGCTGGAATGCGCCAGCCGCCTGCTGTTACCCCTGCTGCTGGCAGCCATTCTGCTGTGCCTGCGCAAAACGCAGACGGGCGAAATCGCAGCTTCGGAAACGCCGGCGGAATCGCTTCTCCTGGGAGCGCTTCAGGCGCTGTGCTACGCGGGGATGAACGTGCTGCTATCTGCGGAAGTGCTGTGCGAGGCGGGGGCGCGCTGCGACACGCGCACGGGCTGCCGGGGGGCCGCCTGGTGCGGCGGCGCGCTGTGCGGCATTCTGCTGCTGTTTAACGAGGCGCTGCTGCGGGGGCCCATGGAGGCGCGCCAGGCGGAGCTGCCCATGGTTTTGCTGCTGCGGGGGTATGGCAAAGCGGGCTTTTATTTATCCGCCGCCGTGCTGTATCTGGCGGTGATTACCACGCTGTTCGCCGTGCTGCGGGCGCAGCGCGCCCTGGCCCCGGACGGGCGGCGGCAGACCCTGGCGGGCGCGGCCACGCTGCTCACCGCACTGTGCGGATTTGAGCGCATCGTATCGGTGATTTACCCCGTTCTGGGCTTCTTCTCGCTTTTGATGATCTGCTGGCCCCAGCGAAAGAAAAAAGCGGTTTCAGGCGACGGGGGGAACGCCCGCCGCGGCCATCCGGGCGCAAATCTCATAGCCCGTCAGGGGCGACGATAACACGTCGATCCCCTCCGCCCGCGCTTTTTCCAGCACCGGCGGCTCCATTTCCACCCCGTCGGGCAAAATGATGCAGACGCTTTTGGTCAGCACGGCCACCGCCACGGTGTTCATGCCCGGGCGAACGGTGATAAAGGCCATTCCCTCGCGCCCGTGCGCCAGCGCATGGGAAAGCAAATCGCAGGCGTAAGCGCAGCTAACGTTCCGGCCCGCGCCGGGCGTTTTTTCCGTCGCGTTCAGCAACCGCGCCAGATCAGAGCAAAGCATTCTCTTCGCATCCTTTCGCGTGATGTTCGCCCTTTCAATATACGGCCGCTTTCCGCGTTTGTCAATTGCCTCCGCCCGGGGCGCGGCATTGACAGGGCACGGAAAAGTAGGTATAATTTTCTTTGCGTAGCTTCATTAAAATTGACGCAGGGAGGTTCCCATGCCGCGAAAGGATGCATCCTCGGGCCGGAAGCAGCGTCCGGCGCCCTATCTGTTTATCGCCCTGGCGGCCCTGCTGCTGGTGGTGCTGCTTTTCTTTGCCATGCGCGCGCTGAACGCATGGAACGCTTATGAAAAAGAAGCGGCGATAACGCCCACGCCCTCGCCCACCGTGCGGCCTGTCAGCGTCACGGCCGATCCCTCCCTCGTCACCTTCACCCCCGCCCCCACCGCCACCCCCAGCTATTTATCCAGCGGCTCCAAGGGGGAAATGGTTTCGCAATTGCAGATGCGGCTGCAGGCCCTGGGCTTTTATACGGGAGCCATCGACGGGCAATACGGCCCCGGCACGAAAAAGGCCGTGGAATTTTTCCAGCGCCAGCACGGTTTGGACGCGGATGGCATCGCCGGGGCGAAAACCCTGGCCATGCTTTCCTCCGATCAGGCCCAGCCCTTCGCGCCCACCCCCACCCCCGCCGCCAGCGATCCCCTGGCCGGCGAGCAGCCCCTGCTTGTGAATCAATCGCACCCATTGCCGGATAATTATTATCCCGCCGATCTGGTGACGGTTAAGGATTTGGCGGGAGATACGCTGCTTTATGCCGACGGGGGCATTCAGGGCGCGCGGGAGGCCGTGGAGGCGCTGGTTCGCATGATCCAGGCGGCGGAAAAGGACGAAGTGTCCCCCTGGAAGCTGCGGGAGGGCTTCCGCACGGAGGCAGATCAGCAGAAAATTTTCAATCAACAGGTGGAAAGCTATATTTCGGAGCAGCAGATGAGCCGCGCCCAGGCCGTTTCCGCCACCCGGCAGACGGTGGCCGACCCCGGAACCAGCGAGCATCAGACGGGCCTGGCCTTTGATCTGAACGTGCCCGGCCAATTTTTCGGCGATACCGCCCAGTATCTCTGGCTGAATCAGCATTGCTGGGATTATGGATTTATCATGCGCTATACCGATGAAAAGCAGGAAATTACGGGCATTCTGGGCGAGGAATGGCATGTTCGCTATGTCGGGCTGGAGCACAGCCAGAAAATGCGCGAGCTGGATATGTGCCTGGAGGAATATATCGCTTATCTCGGCGGCGAGTAAGGCCGGGACGCGGTATGGCGGGGCCTGTTTTCCCTGAAAAGCAGCGCGGATGCGGGATTAATGATTTACGAGGTGATTCCATGCGCGAAATTCTTCTGGCCGTGGACGGAAACAGCCTGATGCACCGGGCCTTTCACGCCCTGCCCCTGATGGATGTGAACGGGGTGTACACCAACGCCGTGCATGGCTTTCTCTCCATGCTGCTCAAGGCCTGTCAGGAGCTTTCCCCCCGTTATATCGCCGTGGCCTTCGACGAGCACGCTCCCACCTTTCGCCATATCGCCTACGCCGATTACAAGGCGGGCCGCAGGGCCACGCCGGAGGAGCTGCGCCCACAGTTTGCCGTTATCAAAGAAATTCTGGCCGCTATGGGCCTGGGCGTACTTTCGGTTGAGGGCTATGAGGCGGACGATATTCTGGGCACCCTGGCGAAAAAATGCGGGGAAAACCAGCTGGACTGCGTGCTGCTGACGGGCGACCGGGACGCGCTGCAATTGATCGGCGAGGGCACGCGGGTTCTTTTCACAAAAAAGGGCATCAGCGAAAGTACACTCTTCGACGCGGCGGGCGTGAAGGAGTATTTCGGCGTTCGGCCCGAGCAGGTGACGGATTGGAAGGGCCTGATGGGCGACGCCAGCGATAATATCCCCGGCGTGCCAGGAATCGGCGAAAAAACCGCCGTAAAGCTGCTGGGCGAATACGGCACGCTGGAAAGCGTGCTGGCGCATGCGGGCGAAATCAAGGGCAAGCTGGGAGAAAAGCTGCGGGAGCATGCGGAACTTGCCCGCTTTTCCAAGGATCTGGCCACCATCCGCCCCACCGCCCCCATCGCCTTTGATCTTTCCGCCTTCGAAGCGGGGCATATGGCGGACGGCCTGCCCACCCTGCGGAAATATCAATTAAACGGCATTGCCGGGCGGCTGGAAAAGCTGGGCGGCAATGCGGAAGCGGCAGTGGAGCCCGTCCCCGAGACGCTTCCTTCGTCCCCCATGGAAACGCTTGCCATCCAGGCGGAAATCGCCGCCTTTCTTTCCGCCACGGCGGGGCAGCAAACCGCCCTGCACGTTACCCCCACCAGCATGACCCTGGCCACCCCCGAAAGAAGCGCGGAAATCGCCCTCCAGCAGGACATGCTCTCCGGCGGGCTGCTGCCCGAGGAGGCCTGGCAGGCGCTGCGCCCCGCGCTGGAGCGGCCCCTGTATGTGCATGATGGCAAGCGGCTGCTGCATCTGCTTTCCGATCAAGGGCTTCCGCTGCCCCGCTTCGCCTGGGACAGCATGCTGGGAGCCTATCTGCATAATCCCCAGGAGAAAAGCTACGCCCTTGCGCAATTCGAACGGGAAAACGCCCAGGGCGTGCTTTCCCTGGCCCTTCGGCAGAAAAAGCTGCTGGAGCAGGAGGGCATGCTGCCCCTGATGGAAGAAATCGAAATGCCGCTGCTGTATGTGCTTTTCGATATGGAGCAGGCGGGCTTCCAGGTGGACGGCGGGGTGCTGGCCGCGCTGGGCGCTTCCTTTTCCCAGGAGGCGGAGGCGCTCAAGGCGGAGGTTTACCGTCTCACCGGCGTACACGGCTTTAATCTGAACAGCCCGCAGCAGCTGGGCAAGGTGCTTTTTGAAACGCTGGGCCTCAAGGCGGGCAAAAAAACGCAGCGGGGGTATTCCACCGACGCGGACACCCTGGAAGCGCTGGCGAACGAGCACCCCTGCATCGCCCCCATTCTGCGCTATCGCCAGGTGGTGAAGCTGAACAGCACCTATATCGACGCGCTGCTGCGGAAAATGGATGCGAAGGGCCGGGTGCACACCTTCTTCGACCAGACCGGCACCGCCACCGGCCGCATTTCCTCCAGCGAACCCAATTTGCAGAATATCCCCATCCGCACCGAGCTGGGCCGGGAGATCCGGCGGGCCTTTATCGCCGCCCCGGGCTGCCTGCTGACGGACGCGGATTATTCCCAGATCGAATTGCGGGTGCTGGCGCATTTTTCCCAGGACGCGGCCATGGTGGACGCTTTCCAGAAGGGCCAGGATATCCACACCCGCACCGCCGCCGAGGTGTACGGCGTGCCCATGGAGCAGGTAACGTCCGCCATGCGCTCCAGCGCCAAGGCGGTGAATTTCGGCCTGGTATACGGCATCAGCGAATTCGGTCTTTCCCGCAATATCGGCGTTTCCCGCAAGGAAGCGGCGGATTTTATCGCCCGGTATTTCGCCCGCTATCCGGGGGTGAAGAAATTCATGGATGAATCGGTGCGCAGGGGATACGACGCGGGCTACGCGGTGACGCTGATGGGCCGCCGCCGTCAATTGCCCGAGCTTAAATCCAGCAACGCCAACGTGCGCAGCTTCGGCGAGCGCGCCGCCATGAACACCCCCATTCAGGGCACCGCGGCGGATATTATCAAGCTGGCCATGGTGCGGGTGCACGACGCGCTGAAAAAGGAGGGGCTGCGCGCCCGGCTGATTCTTCAGGTGCACGACGAGCTGATTATCGAAGCGCCCCAGGAGGAGGAGCAGGCCGTGCGCGCCCTGCTGCGCAAATGCATGGAGGAGGTGCAGCGGCTGGCCGTGCCGCTGACCGCTGAAATCAAATCGGGCGAAAGCTGGTACGAAACCAAATGAGCGGCTATGTTATCGGCCTGACGGGAGGCATCGCCTGCGGGAAAACCAATCTGTCCGACGCGCTTGCCCGGGCCGGGGCCCGCGTGATCGACGCGGACGAGGTATCCCGCCAATTAACCGCCCCCGGCGGCGCGGCCCTGCCCGCCATTCGGGCGAAAATGGGCGATTCCGTTTTCCAGGGCGAGGCGCTGGATCGCCGGGCGCTGGGCCGGCTGGTTTTTGAAAGCCCGGCGGCGCGGGAAACGCTGAACCAATTGATGCACCCCCTGATTCTGCGGCGGCTGCGGGAAATGCTGGACGAGGCCCCGGGCCCTGCGGTGCTGGTTGCGCCGCTGCTTTACGAATGCGGGCTGGACGCCTGGTGCGACGAGGTGTGGTGCGCCTATATTCCTCAAAGAGAACAGCTGCGGCGGCTGCGAGAGCGGGACGGGCTCACTTACCGGGAGGCCCTGCAAAGAATCCGCGCGCAGATGCCCCTTGCGGAAAAAAAGCGCCGCGCAAATCAAATTATTCGCACCGACGGCAGCAGGGAAGAGAGCGCCTGCCGCGTTCTATCCTTGTGGAACCAACGAAAGAATGATTTTCAAAAAGGAGAACAGCCTTGAATCAGTATCCATCTCCCCCTTCCCCTGCGCTGCGGCAGGCCGGCCCGCGCAAACGCCGCGCCGCCCGGAAGCCCAAGAAAAGCGCCGTCTTTTTTTCCTGGTGGCAATGGGCGGTGCTGGGCGCGCTGTGCGTCGGCGCTTTGATCGCCTTTTTCTCCTGGAGCCAGGCAAACGGGCAGATGAACGCCCTGCTGGCCCGGCGGGAGGAAGCGCGGCGGGCCTATGAAAACGAAGTGGCCCGGCATCAGGTGAAATACCGGGATTTGATCACCTACTACGCCGCCGTCAACCGTATCGACCCCGCCTATGTGGCGGCGGTTATCAAGCGGGAAAGCGATTATGATCCCCAGGCCGTCAGCCGGGTGCAAGCCCGGGGGCTGATGCAGATCATGCCGGATACCGGCGAATGGCTGGCGGGCAAAATCAGCCTGGCCGATTATACGGTGGAGCGGCTTTTTGAGCCTGAAATCTCCATCCAGATGGGCTGCTGGTATCTGGGCTATTTAAGCCGCCTGTTCGACGGGGATCCCGTCCTCGTGGCTTGCGCCTATCACGCAGGGCAGGGTAATGTGCGCAGCTGGCTGCAAAAATATTCCCCCGATGGAAAAACGCTCTCCATTGATGAAATTCCCACCGACGATACGCGCTATTACGCGGGAAAGGTGCTGAACGCCTATGCGATCTATCAGCAGCATTATTACACGAATTAGCGCCCTGCTTCTGGCGCTCGCCCTGCTTCCGTTTTCCGCCCTGGCCGCCGAAAACGATACCCTCACCCTGGGCATGATTTCCGTGAAAACCGTTCGCCTAAACCCCCTTATCTCCGAGGAGCGGGAATTTCAATCGCTGACCGCCCTGATCTACGAAGGCCTGTATTCCCTGGACGACGATTACCGCCCCGTGCGCTGTCTGGCGGAATCCTGCGCGCCGGACGCCAGCGGCTCCACCTGGACCATCGCCCTGCGCAAGGACGCGGTGTTCCACGACGGAACCCCCTGCACCGCCTATGACGTGGCGGCCACGCTGGAGGAAATTCTGCGCCTGGCCGAGGAGGGCAAGGGGCAGTACACTCAGCTGAAATACATGATTTCCTCCGTTCGGGTCAACGACGCCAGCACGCTGATTATCAAGGTGAGCCGCCCCTATTACGGCGTGTATTACGCCCTCACCTTCCCCGTCCTGCCCAAGGATCAGGTGCAGGCGGATAATCCCGTGGGCACCGGCCCCTACCGGGCGGATCAATTCGCGCCCAAGAATTATCTTTATCTTTCCGCTAACCCCGATTGGTGGAACGGCACGCCCGCAGTATCGCAGATCAGCGTGCTTTTCCGCGCCACCAACCGGGAATTGATCGAGGATTACGAATTTAACCGGGTGGACGCGGCCATTTCCCGCTCCGCCGCCGCCGGGCAGTATCGCACCAGCCTGACCAACCTGAATATCACCTACCGCACCCGGCAGCTGGAACTGCTGATGATGAACACCCACGCCTACCCCCTGGATGACGAACGGGTGCGCAAGGCCATTCGCTATGCCATCGACGTGGACGCCATCGCCAACGCGGTCTACGCCGGCACGGCGGAACGCACGGACACCCCCTTCCCCTACGGCACCTGGATGTATCAGGATAACGACGAAGCCTACGAATATAACCCCGAAAAGGCTAAGGCCCTGCTGGCCGAGGCGGGCTGGGCGGATTCGGACGGCGACGGCATGCTGGATACCGTGCAGGATGGGAAGCAGAAAAATCTGAAGCTCCGCCTGCTGGTATACGAGGAGCAGGATAATTCCGTGCGCGTTCAGGCGGCCACCATGATTTCCGATATGCTCTGGGCCGTGGGCATCAAGGCGGGCGACGCGAACCGAAACGTGGAATCCCTCACCTTTACCGACGCGAAGGCGCGTCTGTCCGCCCGAAATTTCGATTTGGCGCTCATCGCCTTCCAGATGGATACCGTGCCTGACCCCGGCTTTCTGCTCATGAGCGGCAACACGGGGAATTACGGCCGCTATAAATCCGACGCGATGGACAAGCTGTTTAAGGAACTGCGCAAAACCATAGATGAAAACGCCTACGCCTCCATTCTGCATCAGATTCAGGATCAATTCGCCCAGGATTGCCCCTTCGTCTGCCTCTATTACCGCTGCGGCGCGCTGCTGACCCGCAAGGTGTTCACCACCGTTCGCGACATCCGGGAGCCGGAAATTCTGCGGGGTATCGAAGAAAATTAAGAATGAGCCACGCCCTGGGCGCAACTTTCTTCGCCCGCCTGCATACCCTCGCAAGTAAAAGGAGTTGATGCAGGCATGAGCCTCTCTGAACTGCGCACCAAGGATGTGGTCAACACGCTGGACGGCAGGCGGCTGGGCAAGGTGATGGACATCGAATTCGATAACCAGACCGGCTATGTGGAGGCCCTGGTGGTGCCCGGAGATTTCAAGGTGTCCAGCTTTCTGCGGGGCGAAAAATGCGGCATTGTAATCCCCTGGCAGAAAATCTGCAAGATCGGGGAAAATGTGATTCTGGTGCAGCTGGATCCCGGCGATCTGCCCGAGGAATAAGCTTCCTCTCCCCGCTTCCCCCGCGCCTTTAAAGGGCTTCGGCGCTTTGGGCGGATATTTTCCCACCGCGACGCTGGACAAATCGCCCCGGATTGTCTATAATGGAGTTTGAGAAACACAAAAAGCAAGGAATGATGCCCAGTGAAATGCCAATTCTGCAATTGCGCGGATAGCCGCGTGGTGGATTCCCGCCCCACGGACGATGGAAACTCCATCCGCCGCCGCCGGGAATGCATCAATTGCGGCCGCAGGTTTACCACCTATGAAAAAATCGAAGTGCAGCAGCTGCTGGTAATCAAAAAGGATAACTCCCGGGAACTGTTCGACGCGCAGAAGGTGCGCAGCGGCATCATTGCCGCCTGTCATAAGCGCCCCGTTTCCGCGGCGGATATTGAGAAAATCGTCAATTCCATCGAGCAGTGGGCCTATAACAGCCTGCAAGAAGAAATCACCACCCGCCAGATCGGCGAAATGGTGATGGAGGCGCTGCGCACGCTGGACGAGGTGGCCTATATCCGGTTCGCCTCGGTGTATCGCTCCTTCACGGATATTCCCACCTTCATGCAGGAATTAAAATCCCTTATCAGCGAAAAAAGCTGAGCCCTGAAAAGGGCCGACGCCTTCCGCCCTCTGCCGGAAGGCTTTCTTTGGTTTTCGATTCGTTCTCTCCCCCGCCAATTTTCCCATTGGTATTTTCCGGTTAAGATGATATAATGATGAGGAAAACCGGCGCCGGGCATGGGCGCGCCGATTGAGCGGACGTTTGTTTTCGCCAAGCATGCCGCCGTGCAATTTCATCAATATATGCCGCGTCATCCAGGCGGCAGTCGGGAGGCGTCTGCGCGGGTGCGGAAAGCAAGCGTATTGGGGGCGTATTGAGGAAAATCCCTCCTTAGGCGGGAAAGCGTCTCCCTTTTGAAAAAGCCTGCGTGCGATCGACGGGGGAAAAGAAAAATGAAGGAAAACTATCGCCAGGAGGAATACGAGCTTCCGCTGCCGGGCGTGAGCGCAATCGGCTTTTTCCGCGTACAGAACGCGTACGCGCCCATGCAGACGGAGCGGCATCCCGACACGTTCGAGCTGCTGTATCTGCAATCGGGCGAAAAAAAGCTGCTGGCCTCCGGGCGGGAATACCTGCTGCACGGAGGGGATATGCTGGTGATACACCCCGACGAGCCGCACGGCAACCGCGACTGCGTGCAAAACCGCTCGAGCATGCAGTATCTGCTGCTGGAAAACCCCGAAACGGCGCAGGATTTTCTGGGGCTTCCTCTTTCGCTTCGGCAAAAGCTTACGGCGCGGCTGCTTTCCCTGCGCCTGATTCGCACCAACGAGGAGACGCGGCGCGTTTTAGGCCGCATCGCCGCCTGTGCGGTTGCGGCAGATCAGGCGGAGGACGATTTCTCCCTGCCGCGGCTGCAGGCGCTGCTGGTGCTGCTGCTGGATGAAATTCTGTCCGGCTGCACGACGCCGGGCGAGGCGATTCCGCCCGATATCGCCAAATGCCTGCGCTATGTGGCGGATAACCCGGCCGAAATGTTTTCCGTTGAGCAGCTGGCGAAGGCGGCGGGGCTCTCCGACGCGCGCTTTAAGCAAAAATTCAAGCGCTGTACGGGCGTGCCGCCGGCGGAATATGTGGCGAGAGAGCATGTGCGCATGGCGGAAAGGCTGCTGCGCGAAACCGACGAGAACGCGACGGATATCGCCATGCGGCTGGGATTTTCCTCCAGCCAGCATTTTTCCCGGCTTTTCAGGCGGTATAACGGCCTGACGCCGAGCGACTATCGCCGGGAGCAGCGCGCGAATAAACCGTGAATTTGTATCGCGATACGAATCCGCAATACAGAAAATATCCGATTTGATAGAATATAAGCTGAATATGTATATATAGGAGGCTGTGAGATGAAAATCGGCATTTTGGCGGATTGTCTGGGGCTGGGGTTTGCAGGCGGCGTGCGCCGGGCGGCGGAACTGGGCGCGGACGGCGTGCAGCTTTATGCCGTGGAGGGCGAGCTGGCTCCTGAAAATATGTCTACCGAAAAGCGGGCTTGGGCGCGGAGGATCGTTCGGGACGCGGGCATTGAAATCAGCGCCATTTGCGGCGATTTGGGCGAGGGCGGCTTTGCCTTTGCGGAAAAGAACCGCGGAAAAATTGATTATACGAAAAAAATCGTGGAGCTGGCGGTGGATTTGGGCTGCCGGATCGTGACGACGCATATCGGCGTAGTGCCGCATGACGTTAACCATCCGCGCTTTCAGGTCATCGCGGACGCGCTGCGGGAGCTGGGCGCTTTCGCGGCTTCCGCCGGCGCGGCGTTCGCCATCGAGACGGGGCCCGAGCCCGCGGCGGATCTGCGCCGCATGCTGGAATATGTCGCCAGCCCTGGCGTGAAGGTGAACCTTGACCCGGCGAATCTGGTCATGTGCACGGGCGACAGCGCGGTGGACGCGGTGAATACGCTGCGCGATTATATTGTTCATACCCATGCCAAGGACGGCGTGATGTTCAAGCGCGGCGATCTGGACGTGATGTACGGCATGACGCTCGCGCCGGCGGATTATGACGAGAGCGCGTACTGCCTGGAGGTGCCGCTGGGCGAAGGACAGGTGCATTTTGAAACCTATATTCCCGCGCTGCGCGCGATCGGCTACGACGGTTATCTGACGATTGAGCGCGAGGTGGGCGAGGACCCTGCGCGGGACATTGCGCTGGCCATCGACTTCCTGAAAAAGTATATGGGAGGAAAATGAGATGGACTGGTACGAGGAGCATATGCGAACCTTTGAAATCACGCCCATGCCGGAAAGCTACAAGGCCGTGCGCGGGCAGTATACTCCCCCGACCGGCCAAACGCATGTGGACGTCGGCGCTGTGAAAAACAGCTGGGCGCAGATTAATCTGGCGATTCGTATGCCGTGCCGGGCGACTTTGCTGCTGGAGGAGCGGCCGGCCTTCGCCCACCATTTGCCTATCGGCGACGTAACCGTGCTGCGCGCGTCCATTACGGCGGCGGGGCTTTCCGCCAGGCTTCGCCTTGTGGACGTCGTGAACGACGACGACGGCGTCGCCAAGGCGGATGTGCTTCTGGAAAACGGCGAAATGGAGGTCAGGGCGTATCAGACCAATGAGATGGTCGCGCTGATCGACGTGCCCGCCGGCACGCCTGCGGGCGATTATCAGGGCAGCATTCGCTTTTTCGCCCACAGCATGTTTTACGACGAGCGGCTGGCGCGGGAGATTACCTTTACCGTCCACGTGGCGGATGTGGAGCTACCCGCCGCGCCCGAGCGAAGGTTTTACCTTAACCTGTGGCAGCATGTGTTCAACATTGCCCGTAAATGCGAGGTGGAGGCTTACACGCCGGCGCACATTGAAGCGCTGCGTCCCTACGCCAGGGCGCTGGGAGAATTGGGAAATCGCGTGACCACCGTGGTGCTCAGCGATGTGCCGTGGCGCGGCCAGCAATGCTATAACGACGCGGAGGCCCCCTGCGACCTGTACGAATACAATTATGTTCGCATCCGCCGGGGCAAGGACGGCGCGTTCCGCTATGATTTTTCCTTTGCCGAAGCGTATATCGACCTTATGGCTGCCTATGGCGCGACGGATGTGATGCTCACGGGGCTTTACGGCGTGTGGGTGGACGAGAAGGAAGGCTTTGACTGCTTCGTGGAGGGGTGGCCGGACGCGATTCGCGTCAGCTATATCGACGAGCGCACCGGCGCGCTGTGCTTTATGCGCAGGCGGGAGGAAATTGAGGATTATATTCGCGCGGTTTATGATTGGATCGTTGCGCGCGGCATGCTGGCGCATTCCTATCTGATGGGCGACGAGGTAAACCTTGGCAGCACGGCGGGCGAATGGACGCGGGCGCTGGAAACAATTCATCGCCTGATGCCGGATATCCGCATGGATTGGGACATGGGGCCCAAGGATATCATGAACGATACGTATCGGAACGAGCGCGTGGACGTTTATACGCCGCAGATCGACCTGCTGGCGGTTGCCGAGCCGGAGCTTTTGCGCGCCACGCGCGAACGGCTGCAGCCGGGCGGAAGGTATCTCTGGTCGGTCTGCTGTTATCCGCCGGTGATGAATTCCTTCCTGTACACGAATCTGTGCGAGGTGCGCCTGCATGGGCTGATAACCGAAAAGCTAAAGCTGGACGGCTTTATCCGCTGGAATTTTACCGTCTGGCCGGATGATCCGCGCGCCGATCTTTCCTTTCACGCGCCCGGCTGGCCTGCGGGCGATACCTGCTTCGTCTATCCCGGCAACGGCGGCCAATGCCTGCTGTCGCTTCGGTATCTGGCGCTCAAGCGCGGGATAGAGGACTATGAGCTGGCGCAGATGGTCAAGGCGCGCGTTCGGGACGGCGAAAAAATCGTTGACGAGGCGGTGGAAGGCGTGCTGAACGAAGGCGATCTGTCCAAATGGGATTTTGTCGATTACCATGGCCGCGAGAAGTACATGAGCCTGAACGACGCGGATTATCAGGCGGCGCGCGAAAAACTGGTGCGCGCGCTGGAAAAAGCGTAAGCGCACGTTCAGCGTTTGATGATGAAAGGAGAAAGAAAGTATGATTCTGGACACGCATATTCACATTGATAATTTCGCCAAGCCCGAGCCCGAGCGCCTGCTCAGGAGCATGGATCAGCACGGCATCGGCAAGCTGGCGATGCTGGCTGAGGAGCCGCTTTACAGCGAACGCAATATCGCCAAGCTGCGCGAGCATAACAACGGGCGTATCGAGCGGATGATGCAGTGGTGCCGGGAAACCGACGGCCGGCTTTTGCCCATCTATTTTATCGATCCCACCGAGCCGGAAGCCTCCATGCAGGTGGATCAGGCGCTGGAGGCCGGCGCGGTCGGCTTCAAGGTGATCTGCGAAAACTTCTACCCCGGCGACGAGCGCGCCATGCCCGTCTATCAGCATATCGCCGATCTGGACAAGGCCATCCTTTTCCATTCCGGCATTCTGTGGGATTACGGCGATAACGGCAATTACAACCGCCCGTGCAATTGGGAATGCATGCTGAATATTTCCAACATCCGCTTTGCGCTGGCGCATATTTCGTGGCCGTGGTGCGACGAGGCCATCGCGCTCTACGGCAAGTTCTGCGCCATGGAATACAGCCCCAAGTATAAGAACCAGAAAATGTATATCGACATGACGCCCGGCACGCCCGCCTGCTACCGCCAGCGGGTGCTGGATACGCTGTATCAGGTGGATTACGCGCATATGAACGAGCGGCTGCTCTTCGGTTCGGATTCCTTCACCGGCGAATACGACGCGATTTTTGCCAAGGAGCTGGCGGAATCGGACACGGCGATGCTTAAAAAGGCGGGCTTCGACGAGGCGACCTGCCGGCGCATCATGGGGCAGAACGCGGTGGAATTCTGGGGAATCTGATTCCTTTCGGGTTTCGCCGGCGGAAAGGAACGTGCGGCTGTTGAAGCATAAATCCTTGTATTCCCAAAAACCCGCGGTGGCCGTGGCGCTGTGTATGCTGGCCGTCGTGCTGCTTTCGCTTACCGGTGAATGGATGGTTTTTGCGCAGACGGATAAAACCGTTCGCACGCAGCAGGAAAGCTTGGTGGAGCGGTCGCTGCAGCTGACGCTGCAAAAGCTGGACACGGATATTCAGCAGATGAGCGGCCTGGCCGTTCGCATGCGGCGAAAGATGCGCCTGGTCGACATGCCGGAGGAAAGCGCGATTACGGCGGAAAACAGGCTTTCGTTCTATGAGGCGCGGCAAAGCCTGAAGGAGTTTTACGCCAGCGCGCCCTCCTACATCGAGGGCGTGTATCTGGCCCGAAACGGCGCGGATTACGCCGTCACGTCCAGCTCGGTAACGAGCCTTGCCGGCATGGCGAAGGGCGTGTGGAATAACGATGTGACGGCGGAGGATCTTTGTGCGCTGCACGCGGGCGCGGAATCGGGAAAAATAGTGCGCGTGGGCGAAAAGCGGCTGGCCTATGTGCTCGCCATGGGCACAGGCAGCCGCGAAAACCTCAAGGGCCGCGTCGTGGTGCTGATGCTTTCCCCCGGATACCTGAATAATCTTGCGCGTGAATACGGCATGCCCGGCGCACAGTACGCGCTTTGCGACGCAAGGGGCGATGTTCTGCTTTCCCAGCAGGCGGATACGGCGAACAAGACGGTCTATCTTCGCCCGCTCGCTCAGGGAGGATACCTGCTTCAGGCCTGGATCCCCTCCGACTTTCTCAGCGGCGGCGCTAGGTCGCTGCGGCTTTTGTACCTGAGCGTGCTGGGCGTTACGCTGCTGGCGGGCGCGCTGATGATTATCCTGCTTTCGCGCCGTACCGCGCTGCCGGTGAATCAGCTGGTCGCATACATTCAGAAAAATTACCGTGTGGAGGACGACGCCGAGGGGCTGTCGCTGGTTTTTCATGCGGTGGAGCGCATGCTGGACGAGCATGAGGCGCATATTGAAAGCCTGGAGCGTTACCGGGCGCAGGCGGAAATGCGCAGCCTTGCCGACGCCCTGATGGGGCGCGGCGACGGGCGCGCGGAAAGCGGCAGGGCGTACGTGGTCGCCTGCTTCGCCAGAAGCGAGGAGGAGGACGCGGAGACGCTGCGCGCCGCGCTGCAGGATATGGCGCTTGCACAATATGAAATCGGCAGCGCCGTGGTAGGACATGCCGTTTATCTGCTGCTGGAAAAGCAATCCGGCGCGATGAACGAAAACGAGGCGGAGCATGCGCTGGAGGCGCTGCTGCAGCGGCTGGACGACGGCGGCGCACAGGGCGCGCGCTGCGGCATGAGCATGACGCACCTGAACACAGGGGAAATCGAGGCGGCGTACCGCGAGGCGGGAATGGCGGCGGATTGTCTGGATAAGCATGATATGCCCATCCTGCGCTTCGACATGATTCGCTACGCGCCGGAATATTTTCTGCGCGATTGGCGGCATCTGGACAAGCAACTGGCCTTTGCCGACTGCATGTGGCACGGCGATATTGAGGGCGCGCTGCAGGCGTTGGACGAGCTGTTTCCCGAGGAATTTCTGCGTTCGCCGCATACTACGCTGGCGCAGCTACATCTGGCGTCGCTCAAGTATCAATTTTTGCATGACGCTGATTCGTGGGCCAAGGATTTGCCCGATGCGGACGAGCTGAGCCGCACCATATCGCGGCAAATCATTTTGACCAAAACACACGGCGAGCTTAAGGCGTTGATGAAGCGCCTGCTGGTGGAAATGGACGGACGATCGGATAAGGCCGAGCAGGATCAGGACGAGACGGTTCGGCGTGTTAAGGCATATATTCGCCAGCACGCCGCGGATAAGCAGCTTTCCGTGACCGCCGTTGCGGAGGCTTTCGGTATGCCGATCAACCGTCTCTCCAAGCTCTTTTCCCGCTGCACGGGCGTGGGCGTGCTGCAGTACATTCATAAAATCCGCATTGAGGAGGCGTGCACGCTGCTGCTGACGGACGAGAGCATGACCATTGCCGACGTTGCGGCGCAGGTGGGCTATACCTCCACGCTGACCTTTACCCGCGCGTTCAAGGCGCGCTATCATATGACGCCCGGCGAATACCGCAGGCTGCACGCTTCGGATTAGCGCGGCGCGTTCTGCGCGCGAACCATCAGTTTTTGGAAGAGCTTCAGTTTTTGCAGGGCGCGTAAAATACTGAAGCTTTTCTTTGTCAGAACCGCCAAAAGGGAAAATGCGGCAAATGCTGAACCTTTACAGAAAAGAAGAACTGCGTTATGCTGAACGTAGCAATTGGGGGCGAAATGCTCCCTCAAGAAATTGAAAGGAGACGCATTGCATGAAAAAGCATCTCAAGCAGCTTTCCTGTCTGGCGCTGGCGCTGGTGATGGCGCTGTGCGCGCTGCCGGCGTTGGCCGGGGAGGCGCACGGCCCGCTCTGGATCGAGGGCGCCGAGGGCAAAACCCTGACCTACTGGATTCCTATTGATTCCCAGGCCGCGCAGTATTTCGAAACGTACGCCGAGCATCCCTTCTTCCAGTGGATGGAGGAGCAAACCGGCGTGCACGTTGAATTCATCCATCCCTCCTGGGAGCAGATGGAGCAGCAGTTCAATCTGATGATGACCTCCGGCAACTATTACGATATCCTCTATTACCCGACCTCTCCCGACGGCCCGCAGGCGGCCATCGACGACGGCCTGTTCGCCGACATCAACAATTTCAAGGATCTGATGCCGCACTACTTCGAGGCCGTCAATTGCGGCGACGGCTCCTTCTCCGCGTGGGAGTGGGGCCCTGAAAAGGAGCTGTATTATCAGGGCCCGCAGCCGGCCTTTGCCGATCTGATGCACACCGTGCGCGGCAATATGTGGGCGATTACGCAGATTTGGACCGATCGAATCGCCACCGACTGCGGCGCGGTCATCCGGCAGGATTGGCTGGACGAGGCCGGGCTGCCCATCCCCGAAACGCTGGAGGATCTGGAAAAGGTGCTGGCGGCCTTTAAGGCGCGCGGCGAGAATGTGGTTCCCATGTCGCTGGGCAACAACGGGTATAATGTGAATAACGGCTATATTGTTTCTGCGTTCGATATCAACATGTGGTATTCTGTGCGCGACGGCGTGGTGCAGCCGCAGGCATGGACCACGCCCGAGGGCAAGGAATATGTCACGCTGCTGCGCGACTGGTACAAAAAGGGCTATATCGACCGCGATTTCATGAACCGCGACGGCGAGAGTCTGGAAGCCATGTTCCTTTCCGATCGTCTGGGCATTTTGCATGAGACATGGACCGCCCCCGAAACCTATGAAGGCCGCTATGTGGGCGAGAGCGAGGGCTTCAAGGTGTCCCCTCTGCCGCTGGCGCGTAAGACGACGGATCAGCAGCTGCGCTTTGTGCAGACCTATAATTCCGAAGCAACGAACTATTCCTGCATCGCCGCGCAGAGCCAAAACAAGGAATTGGCCGCCCAGTGGATGGATCGTCTCTATACGAAGGAGGCCATTCTCCGCGGCCAGTACGGCGTGGAAAACGAAAGCTATGTGCTGGACGAAAACGGCGTGCCCTATTTCACCAAATGGTTCTATGAGCACCGCGATGCGGACGAGCTGCTCTACACCTATCTTGAGCCCAACATGACCTGCTACTGGTCGACCCGCGCGAATGTCCTTTATTGGGCGCCGGATCACACCATCGAGGGCCAAAAGACTGTTTCCAGCGACCTGTATAAGGCCTCGAGAATCTGGGGTCAGAACGCAAACCCCGACATGATTATCGGCTATGTGACCTTTGACGGCACGGGCTGGAGCGATATGTACGATCCCTATGTCGAGGCCGAGACCTACGCCCTGCCCATGATGCTCAAGATCATCACCGGCACGGAGGATCTGGCGAACTTTGACGCCATCGCGCAAAAGGCGCTGGACATGGGCTACCGCGAAGCGCGCGACAAGATGCAGACGGCTTATAACCTGCAGCATCAGCAGCCTGAAGACTACGGCATGAACATCGAATAAGCCATGTAAGCTCCGGCGCGTCGGGGAAACCCGGCGCGCCGGTATCAAAAGCCCGAGAGGGGAAGAAAAATGCAGAATTTCAAAAAGAGCCTCCGGCAGCATTGGGCGGCGTATCTGATGCTGATTCCCGCGATCGTGCTGCTGTTTATTTTTCATTACGTTCCCATGTACGGCATTGTGATTGCGTTTAAGAATTACAAGCCGAACCTTGGCATCATGGGAAGCGAGTGGGTGGGCCTGCGGCACTTTAGTAAGTTCTTTTCCTCCGCGCATTTTCCGATGCTGCTGAAAAACACGCTTTCCATCAGCCTCTATACGCTCATTGTGGGCTATCCCGCGCCGATCATTCTGGCGCTGCTGCTTAACGAGGTGCGCTGCGCGAGCTTCAAAAAGACTGTGCAGACCATTTCCTACATGCCTTATTTCATCTCTACCGTCGTTATCTGCGGCATGCTGAAAAGCTTTCTGGCGTACGACGGGCTGTTTAACGCGCTGGGACGGCTGATGGGCAAAACGGAGGCCGTCAGCTACCTGTCAGAGCCGAAATACTTCCAGTCGATCATCGTCTGGTCCGGCGTTTGGCAGAGCGTGGGCTGGAACAGCATCATTTACATGGCGGCGCTTTCCGGCATCGATCAGCAGCTCTACGAGGCTGCGCGCATCGACGGCTGCGGCCGCTTCAGGCAGGCGATTCATGTTACCCTTCCCGGCATTACGCCGACCATCGTCATTCTGCTGATTTTGGGACTGGGCTCCTTCCTGTCGGTTTCTACGGATAATATTCTGCTGCTTTACACGCCCATGACCTATGAAACGGGCGACGTCTTTGGCACGTATACCTACCGTTTGGGCATTCGCGGCGGTAAATATGATTATACTGCGGCGGTCGGCTTGGCGGAAACGGTGGTCAATTTCCTGCTGATTATCCTGTTCAACTGGATCAGCCGAAAGACCACGGAACAAAGCCTGTGGTAAGGGGGGAGCGCAATGAAGTCGATTTCAGCCGCAACCAACAAAAGGAACCATATCCGCGCCGGCAGCCGCATGGCGGATGCGATCATCTATGCGGTGTTGACGGTGCTGGCCTTCATTTTCCTCTATCCGCTTTATCAGGTTATTGTCTGCTCCATTTCCGATCCGAACGTCGTGGCGACCAAAAACAGCCTGATGCTCTTTCCCGAGGGGATTCAGTTCGAGGCCTACAAGGTGGTTTTTCACAACAAGAACATCTGGACGGGCTTTAAGAACACGCTGATCTATCTGTCGCTGGGCACGCTTTTGCAATACGCCGTGACGGTAATTACCGCGTACCCGCTGAGCATCAAGGGGCTTGCGGGCAAGAAATGGATCATGCTCTATTTCACGATCACCATGTACTTTGGCGGCGGCATCATTCCGTATTTCCTTTTGATTAATCAGCTGGGGCTGATGAACAGCATGTGGGTGCTGATTATTCCCAATGCGGTCAACGTGTATAACATGATTATCATGCGCACGCAGTTTATCAGCCTGCCGGACGATTTGCGCGAGGCGGCCACGCTGGACGGCGCGGGCGACCTGCGACTGCTCTGGAGCGTGCTGCTGCCGCTTTCCGGCGCGGTCAGCGCCGTGCTGATTCTCTTCACCGCGGTGGGCTATTGGAACATGTGGTTCGACCCGATGATTTATCTGACCAAGCGCTCGATGTACCCCATTCAGTCCATTCTGCGCGAAATTCTGATTGACAACGCCTCCATTGCCAGCGCCGGCCGCGGCAACGCGCAGGTAAAGCTCACCAAGAACGCCGATCAATCGGCCGTGAACGCGCTGATTAAGTACGCCAATATCGTAGTGTGCACCGTGCCGGTGCTGTGCGTGTATCCCTTCGCCCAGAAGTATTTCGTCAAGGGCGTGATGGTCGGCTCTCTCAAGGGCTGAGGAGGTGGCGTATGAAAATTTCTGCGGACAGGGTGCTGACGCCGACAGGCTTCTTGGAAAACAGAACGATTCATCTGGAGAACGGCCGGGTTGCGGGCGTCGGCCCGCGCGAGGCGGGAGACGTCGTCTGCGCGGTCGCTGTGCCGGGGCTGATCGATCAGCATACGCACGGCGGCTTCGGCGCGGACGTGATGGAAACCACGCCGGAGCGGATGCTGGAATGGCTGCGCTTTCTGGCTGCGCGCGGCGTAACGCAGGCGCTGGCCGGGGTGTATACGGCGCCGATAGAGCAGATGCGCGCGGCGCTGGAAACGGCGCGGCAGGTGATGCGCCTGCAGCGCGGCGGTGCGGACGGCGCGCTGCTTGCGGGCGTGCATCTGGAGGGGCCGTTTATCAGCCGTCGTGCGCTGGGTGCGATGGACGCGCAAAGCGTGCTGCCGCCCTCCGTGGCGGAATATCGCCGCCTAACGCAGGGCTATGAGGACATGATTCGGCTGGTCACGCTCGCGCCGGAGGAGAATGCGGACGCGCTGATCGGTTACCTGACGGCGCACGGCGTTCGCGTGCAGGCGGGGCACACCGCCGCCACGGCGGAGGAGGGTCGCCATGCCTTTGTAACCGGCGTGGGCGGCGTGACGCACTTTTTTAACGCCTCTACGCCCATTCACCATCGCGCGCCGGGTATTTTAACTGCGGCGCTGCTGGACGACCGGGCGTACTGCGAATGCATTTGCGATTTGGTGCATGTGCATCCGGACGCGATTCGCCTGATTTACAAATGCAAGGGCGCGGAGCGAATGATTATCGTGAGCGATGCGGTGTTTACCACCGGCCTGCCCGACGGCGTGTACGCCTCGCAGGCGGAGACGTATTACGTGAAAAACGGCGAATCCCGTACGCGCGACGGCGCGTTGGCGGGCGGCGGCGCGGTGCTGACGCAGGAAGCGCGCAGCCTGATAAGCCTTGGCGTTCCGGCGCGGGATGCGTTTGACATGGCGTCCAGAACTCCGGCGGAGCATCTTGGCCTTCCGGGCGGGAAAATCGCGCCGGGCGCACGGGCGGAAATTTTGTGCATGAACGCGGCGTATGAAGCGGTTTGCACGGTCATCGGCGAAAAAGTATACGGAGGGCCCGCGGCATGACGGTGATCGGAATCGATATCGGCGGCACTACGGTAAAGCTTGGCGCGGTGGAAAACAGCGAAGCTATTGTGTACCGCGACACGCGCCCGTCGCCCCATGAGCCGGAGCAAATGACGCGGCTGCTTGCGGAGATGATTCGAACGGCGCGTGAGCGCTTTCCGGGCGCGCCGGCGGGCATTTCTACGGCGGGCGCGATTGATGCGGCGGGCTATATCGATGCAAATCAGCTGAATTTCTGGCATGCGCCCATCGGGCCGCGGCTGCGGGAGCTGCTGGGCGAAAGCGTGCCCATTGAAAACGACGGCGTATGCGCCATGCTGGCCGAGTATGCCGCGGGCGCGCTTCGCGGCTGCGCATGCGGCGTGATGATTACGCTTGGCACGGGATTGGGCGGCGGCGTGATGGTGAACGGACGGGTGCTGCGCGGCCATGGCGGCGCGCACGCGGAACTCGGCCACATGATTACCCATGTGGACGGCGAAAAATGCTCCTGCGGCCAGACGGGCTGCTGGGAATGCTATGCGTCGGCCAGCGCGTTATCGCGTATGGCGGACGGCATGCCGCCCAGGGACGTGGTGGCGGCGGTGCGCCGGGGCGAAATGGCGGACGTGTGGCGGCGGTATCTGCACGAGGTTGCGCAGGGTCTGATCGGCCTGTGCTCGATTTTCGCGCCGGAGGTAATCGCCGTCGGCGGCGGGCTGTCCGGCGCGCAGATCGTGGTTGACGGCATTCGCGACGCGGTGGAGCGCGACCAGGGCTATCGGCAGTATTACAGCTATGCGCGCATTGTTTCGGCGCGCTTTGGCAACGACGCAGGTATTTTGGGCGCCGCCGAGCTGGCGGTGCGGAAAGGACAAAGAGAATGAAGCACGGTGTATCGACTTATTCGTTCGATCAATTGCTCTCTACAGGACAGCTTTCGCTGGCCGGCGCGATTCGCGAGGCGGGCGCGATGGGCTTTGACGGTGTGGAGCTGGCGAACCTGACGGAAAACTATCCATATGATCCGGAGGAGCTGTGCGATGCGGCGCGTGAAGCGGGCGTGGAGCTATGCTCGTGGGCCACGTCGGCGAATTTCGCGGCGGATATTTCAGCCCAGGAGACCGCTCTGCGCGCTGAGATCGACCGAGCGGCGGCTATGGGCTGCAAGGCGGTGCGCACGGATATCTACCATGAGGACGTGCCTCATCCCTACGCCGAAAACGTTCTGGCGGCGCTGCGCCGGCTGGCGGATTATGCGCAGGAAAAGGACGTTGTGCTGATAACGGAAAACCACGGCGGCTATCTGGTCACGCCCGAACGGCTGGAGCGCCTTTTTCAGGCGGTGGATCATGAAAACTTCGGCCTGCTGTGCGACTTTGCGAATTTTGCCGACGCGAACGAGGATCCCGCGCGCGCCGTGCGGTTGCTCAAGAAGCACATTCGCCATGTCCACGTGAAGGATTGTCATCTTCTTCCCGGCGACAGGCTGTATCCCGGCGAGGGCTGGTATGTGACGGCCGGCGGCGATTATTGGCGCTGCGCCATTGCCGGGCAGGGAAACCTGCCGCTGGCGCAATGCATGAAGACGCTGGCTCAATCGGGCTACGACGGCTATCTGATTCAGGAATTTGAGGGCGTGGAGGATTGCCGCATGGCGATTCGCGCCGGGCTGGATTATATGAAGCGCCTGCTGGCGGTGCTGCCGCGCTATGCATGGCAGCCGCCGGAGAATGCGGAATAAGGCCGCCTTACTTCAAAACGTCTGATCTGTTCGCGCCCTTTCGTTCCGACGCCGCTTGATTTCGGCGGCGCGCTCTTTTGTGGGCGCAGTCGGGACGAAGCGGGGATCAAGCATATCATTGCATTTGAAAAAAAAATCAAACGGAGGATGCGCACATGAAGATCATGGATATTCAACGCATGCAGGATATTCAAAAGGAGCTGCAGGCCAAATACGGCGAGGACTGGATTCAAATGGCCCCCGAGAATGGGCATTATTCCGTGCTCTGGGCGATCGGCGAAGTGGGCGAAATGATCGACGTCATTAAAAAGCAGGGCTGGGAAGCCATCATGAACGATGCGCAGACGCGCGAGGACTTTATTAAGGAATGGGTGGACGTGATGATGTTCATGATGGATATCACGCTTTGCTACAACATTTCGCCCGAGGAAATCACCCGTCTGTACGAGGCGAAGCATGCCTACAACATGAAGCGCTGGGATACTGAAGAAGAAAATCAGGAGGAAGAAAACCATGCTTGAAACGAAACGGGACGTACGCTTTGGCGTAATCGGCTGCGGCAACATTGCGCGGGCGCATATGGAAGCGCTCAAAAACGGCGAAGGCGTCGTCTGCGCCGGCGTCTGCGATCGTATTCCGGAGCATGCGCAGAAGCTCAACGAGGAATACGGCGGGGACAAACGTATTTTCCGCGATGCGGAGGAAATGGTGAAAAGTCCCGATATCGACGCGGTGATTCTGGCCGTGCCCAATTATCAGCATGAGCCGATGTTCCTGCTTGCCGCGGAGCATGGCAAGCACATTCTGTGCGAAAAGCCGCTGACGATGACCGTCGCGCAGGGGGAAAAAATGGTCGAGGCCGCCAAGCGCGCGGGCGTGAAGACGCAGATGGGGCTTTGCACGCGCTTTGAAATGGACGTCGAGGCCATGATGGATCACATCCGCGCAGGCAACGTGGGCGATATCTATCTGGCGAACATTGAAATTCTGCGCCAGCGCGGCGCGCCCACGGGCTGGTTCGGCCACAAGGAAAAGTCCGGCGGCGGCCCGCTGATCGACATCGGCGTGCATTACATCGACGCGGCGTGGTATCTGATGGGCAAGCCGCGGCCCGTGCGCTGCAAGGCGCTCAATTATGCTGCGATTTCGAACCGCTATCCCAAGAACGTGGAAATCTACAGCGCCTATGAGAAGGACGACGTTTACGACGTGGAGGACAGCTCTCACGGCATGATTACCTTTGAGAACGGCAGCAGCATCATCTATCAGGCTGCGTGGTCGATCAACGCACAGGATGAAGAGGGGCGCATGGATCTGTACGGCGTGAAGGGCGGCCTGAACAACAAAAAGCACTTGCTGATCCGCGAAGAGGCCAGCGGCATGACCGAAACGACGCTGAACTACACATGGAGGGATTGCTATACCCGTCAGCTGGAGGCCTTTGGCCGCGTGGTGCGCGGCGAGGAGGAAAGCCGCACGCCCGTGGAGGACGGGCTGGCGATTCAGCGAATCCTCAACGGCCTGTATCTTTCTGCGCAGACGGGAAAGGAAATCAAGCTGTGACGCGTTATTACGACGCGGCCATGCGGGCGGCCTCGGGGGATGAAGCCGCCCGCCTTTGGCTTGCCAGCCATGCCGCGCAGGCCGACGGGCGCGCGACGATTATTGCCTGTGATTTTGACGGCACGCTGTGCGAAAGCGACTATCCGGATATTCTCGCGCCCAACGCGCCGCTGCTTCGCGCCGTGCGAATGATGCGGGAAATGGGCTATGAATTCATCCTGTGGACGTGCCGCGAGCTGGACGTGCTGGACGACGCGCTGGCATGGCTGAAGACGCAGGGCGTAGACGGGCTGGTTGTCAACGACAACTGCGCGGCGGTCAAGGAAATGTTCGACGGCTATAATTCCCGCAAAATCTTTGCCGATGAATACTGGGACGATAAGGCGGCCTGCGCCGCTATGACAGGAGAAAACGCGCGATGAGCCAAAAGCTGTATCATATTGACCTTGCCCCCGGGGATGTGGGACGTTATGTGCTGCTGCCCGGCGACCCCGGACGGGTGGAGACGATTGCGAAATACTTCGACAATCCGCGGGAAATGGCGTTCCACCGCGAATACAGAACCGTGACCGGTACGCTCGAGGGCGTGCCCGTTTCCGTTACCTCTACGGGCATCGGCGGGCCGTCGACCGCTATCGCGGTGGAGGAATTGCACATGCTGGGCGCGGATACCTTCATCCGCGTGGGCACCTGCGGCGGGATGCAAAAGGACGTCATTTCCGGCGACGTCGTTGTGGCCAGCGCGGCGATTCGCGCCGAGGGCACGTCGCAGGAATACATGCCGCTCGCTTTCCCAGCCGTTGCGGATTTTACCGTGCTCAAGGCGCTGGACGCGGCGGCGGCGGAAATGGGCGGACGGCGTCATGTGGGCGTTGTGCAGTGCAAGGATTCCTTCTACGGGCAGCATGCCCCCGGGCGTATGCCCGTTCGCCAGATGCTCATGAGCAATTGGCAGGCGTGGATCGAAGGCGGTTGTCTGGCGTCCGAAATGGAATCGGCGGCGCTGTTTGTAATTTCCAGTATCCTGCGCGCGCGCGCGGGCAGCGTGCATCTGTGCCTTGGCAATCTGGAACGCGATAAGCTGAAGCTGGAAAATCCGCCGGTGACCGATCCCGAGCGTGCGATTCAAACCGCCGTTCTGGCGCTGCGCAAGCTGATTCGCTTGGATCGCGACGGAGAAAAAAAACGATGAGCAACGAAAGCAAAACGGCCGCCGTGCTGGCGGAGCGCATTGGCCTGTCGCAGGAAGCGATCGCGCAGGCGCAGCGGTATCCTCTGGACGCGGACGAGCTTGCCGCGCAGTATTCCCTGCTGCGGCGCAGCGCCGACGCGTTTATCGCGGACAATGACGCGCAAAAGCAGCCTGCGCAGCGCTATCTGGCGTTGTTTTACGGCTTTTTGCCCAGAGCGCTGGCGGCGTATACGCAATCCGGCATTTCGGAGCAGGTTTTTGAGGATACCTTCCGCGATTTGGCGCGCTGGGAGGAAAAGCATTTTTTGTGCACAGGCGTGCATGGCGTTTCGGAGCAGGAATGGCTCGCGGGGCATTATCGGATGGAGATTTTCGCGCTGGGCGAATTGCAGTTTCAGCCCGCTATGGGCGCGCCCCACGGCCTGCCGCCGGAATGGCGGCGGCTTGTGGCGTTGAACGTGCATATTCCCAGGGGCGCAGACCTGGCGCAAAAGGATGCGGCGTATCGCGCGGCGCTGGCGTTTTTCCATCTGCCCCATGCGCTGTTCCTGTGCCATTCTTGGCTGCTCAGTCCCAAGCTGCCCGCGCTTTTGCCGCGCGGCGGGCGCATTTTGGATTTTCAGCGTGATTTTTCTCTGCTCTCGGTCGATTATGGCGACCGGCAGGCGGAGGAACGCATCTTTGACGCAGTGTTGGCCGATTTTTCCGCTTACCCGGAGGATACGACCCTGCGTCGCGCGGCGAAGGCCTGTCTGCTGCGCGGAGAAAAAATTCCCGCTGCGCTGGGCGCGTTTGCGCTCTAAGCGGCGCCCGGCTTGCAAAAAGACGGGCTAAGCCGGAATGAAAGTTCTGATTGCCTGTGAAGAAAGTCTGGCAATTTATCTGGCATTGCGAAAACGCGGATATGAAGCCTATTCCTGCGATATTCAGGAATGCAGCGGTAATCCTCCAGAACGGCGCGTTCAGGGCGATGCGCTTTTGATTATAAACAGCAATTGCATGCTCCAGACAATGGATGTGTAATTAGGCTTTCATGCTGCGGTTTGCCGCAAAATAAGCGCCGGTTTCCGTGCCCAATCCGGAAATCGGCGCTATGCTTTGCAATAAATGAATATCCTGGGAGGAAAGGATTACTTTACGTTCGCCCAGACGTCCTGATACACGGCTTCCAGATCACGCACGCCCAGCGCTTCCAGCTCGCCGACGAACGCGTCGAATTCATCCAGAGAACGGGCGCCGGTGATGAACTTCGCTACTTCGGAGGTGACGCGGGGCTGCAGCAGCGCGTTGATTTCATTCATTTCCTCCACCTGCTCGGCGGTGAAGTAAGCGAAGGCGGGAAAGCCGTCCGCCTCGTAGGGCACGATGTTGTCCATCATGCTCAGACGGAAGCAGCCGTCGCCAGTGTTCCGGCTGCGGGTATAGGGAATAACGTCGTCCGGCCCGCAGGTGCCCGTCAGATACTGAAGCAACGGGATGGTGTGATCCAGCTTTTCATACTTCAGGCTGTGGGAACGGTTGCCAAAGGCGTTGGAGGAATTCGCCGGCGCGATTTCGCTGTACACCAGCTGCAGGTTGCTTGCATAGGCGTGCAGGTCGTTGGAATCGGTGTAGTAGGTGCTGTAGCTTTGCGAATCCTCGCTCCATTTGATGGTGAGGCCGTTGAGCAGGCCCATCGTATCCTCGCTGCCCACCAGGGGGCCGCACCACAGCTCCATGCCGCCCAGGTCAGAATAGAAATAGTCGAAATAGCGCAGGATCAAATCCATTTTCTTCGCATCCACCTTGGAGGAGAAGACCAGGCCGCCGATGGCGTAGGGATTGGGGCTCAGCCACTGCTGCTTATCGTTGAAGCCTTCCGCAGTCAGGGGCTTCACGGACACCCACTGCTGGAAATCCTCCTTGCTCGCCTGGGCAATATAGGGGGCGAAGGGATACACGCCCAGCTTCCAGGCGGCCATATCCGCGTTCAGCGCGTTGTTATCCATGGTGAACACGTTGGGGTCGATCAGCCCTTCCTTATAGTATTCGTTCAGAGTGGCCAGCACTTCCTTGAAGGTGGGGTCGGCGGCGGGGATGACTGCCTCGCCGTTGCGGATGGCGACTCCAAAGCCGAAATCGTTGCCGCCGTCGGTCAGATAGCCGTAGGCGTTGATAATGATGGAGAAGGCGTTATAGAGGTTATCCTTGCTGGCGGCGCTGCCCAGGGGGATGCAATCGGGATGCGCCTGCTTGAAGGCCCGCAGCATATTGGTGAAATCCGCCAGCGTTTCAGGAACTTCCAAGTTAAGCTCCTGCAGCCAGGTGTTGTTAATGAAAATCTTTTCATTATTGCCGAAGGTCTGCTTCGCGTTGATAATGGCGGGCAGCGTGTAAATATGGCCGTCCGCGGCGGTAACGGCGTTCTTCAGCGTGGGATAGGTGTTGAGCCACTGATAGATGTAGGGCGTACGCTCTTCGGTCAGCAGATCCTCCAGGGCGTAGAGCTGCTTTTCCGCAGCGCCGTAGGTCATGATTTCAGCGGTGGTCAGATCAAAGCCGATGATGACGTCGGGCAGAGTATCCGAGGCGAACATCAGCTTTTTGCGCTCCTTCGTGGCGCTGGCAAGAACCTGCTCCACCTGGAATTTCAGGCCGGAGGCGGCCTCGCTGAACTTCCAGAACCACATGTCCTTGGCGTCCTTGAGGCAGTTGGCCTCGTTGCGGGTGGTGATCACGCTGACGGTCACGTCGGAGCCGTCGGTAATCAGCGGAAACTGAGAATACCAGGTGTGGTTGGCCACCTCCGCCAGGGCGGGCAGGCAAGCGCACAGCATCACCAGCACCAGGAACACACATACCAAGCGTTTCATGAAATATCCCTCCGTTTTCTTCTTATTCGCACCGATATTGGGCGTATCGGCGAACTACGGTTTTCCCTTCCGCCGCAGTCCTGCGGCGGCGCGGCCTTTGTTTTTTATCTCCTTTTCCTGTGCCCAAACGATCTGTTCAATCAATTAATAGCATGCGGACAGCGTGAAATCAATAGAATTTTTGTGCAAAACCATAGGATTTTTGTGCGCAGCGGCATTACATCGACCACATTCCTCAATGTTGCATAATACTTGGAGGAAAACTTGCGAAAGCCGGAGCAATGTGGTATAATTGCGGACGTATAAAAGTGTAAAGCATATCGCCCGCCGTGCCGGTCGCATGAGCCGGCTCTTTGCGGCAGTAAAGGATGGGTTTGGATGAAGCGCTATTCCCGGCACAGTGTTCTGGTCAATTACCTGCTGAATTATCTCGGCTTCGCGCTGTCGCTGTGCCTTTCCATGGGCGTTCTGCTGTTTTTCCTGTCGGCCCGCGAATTGGAAACGGCCGGAAAAGAAGCGCAGGAGGAGCGCCTGAGCGCTGCGGCGGAGAATATCGCCCAGCAGATCGAACGGGCGAAGGATATTGCGCTGGAAATCAAAATAACCAATTATTACCAGACGCATTATCTGAACCAGCATGTTCTTGCCTCCCAGGATCTTCTGGCGCATTTTGAGCGCTTTCGCAGCTATGCGCCTACGATCGACAATTATTACCTGTATTATGTGGAAGACGATGTGATCTATTCCGCGTCCGCCCGCTATACCTTCTGGCAGTTTCTCAACAGCGGCTTTTTCGCCGCGTCTTCTCAGAATGTGCAGCAATTGCGCGACGCGCTTTGCACCGGGCAAGTGTATACGGGCGTTCATACCAAGGACGGCGGCTGCTGGCTGGCGTATCCGTTTGATATTGGAAGGAAAGACCGGCGGATCACAGCGGTGCTGTTGTACTACTTTAATCCTGAAAAAACATGGCAATACCTGAGCAAGCTCTATCAGCTTTCGGGGGATTACAGCATTCTGATCGACGGCAACCGTTTGCTGGGCAGCGAACTGGACGCAGGCCGTCCCACCCTGACCGGCTATTCCGACAACGGGCTGGCACAGTGCACCATGTATGTGGAGGACAACGCCCTGATGAAGCGCCAGACGCGCCTGGAAACAACGCTGTTTGGCGCGACGCTGCTGGCCGCGGGAAAAGTATATCGCTCTGGGCGTCCCGGAGGCGGCCGTACGGAAAATCCCGGATATTGATCTGGAGGCCATGCAGTATTTCGCCATCGGCTGCGAGCCCAATCCGGAACGGGAAAACGCCCCCGCCAGCATGGCCCTCTGGGTGGGGCGCGGCGACGCACCCGCAGCGTTTGACCGCCAGGCCAGGGCCTATGCCCAGTGCGGCGCGCTGACGCTGGAAAAGGCCGCTCTGGATATTGCGCCCACTAGGCTGTGCATTTTTGAGCATCTGGCCATGAAGCTGCTGCTCAACAACCTGTCTACCGGCGCGATGGCGCGTCTTGGCCGCATTTCGGGGAATTACATGACGCATCTGAACATGTCCAATAAGAAGCTGGTGGATCGCAGCGCCCGGATTATCGCCGATCTGTGCGCCGTGCCCTATGAAGAGGCGCTGACCGAGCTGTTTGTTTCCTGGCTGGCCACAAGGGATGACCCCGCGGCCAACCTTTCGCCCGCTCACGCCGCCATTCAGCGGCTGAAGAACAGATAAGGGCGCGCGCCGGGCGCGCCGCTCCGGATAAGGAGGAACGGATGGACGGACAATTGGTGCGGCTGACGGCCGCCGATTACGAGGAAGCGTTGGATTTCATGAACATGGTGTTCAGCATGAACAGGCGCCCGGCCAACTTCCTGACAGGGCTGCCCATCATGTGGGAGCGCGACGACGAGCACATGGGCAAGCATTGGGCGGTGAAGCGGGAGGGGCGCATTCGCGCCATGCTGGGCGTTTATCCCTTGCCGGTGGTGATTGCCGGGATGAAGCTGCTGTTTTCCACGGTGGGCAACGTATGCACCAGCCGGTATGAAGAAGGAAAGGGCTATATGGCGGCGCTGATGGCCCTGGCCATGGAGGAGCTGGAGCGCCAGGGGATGGATGCGTCCCGCCTGGGCGGACTGCGCCACCGGTATACCCGGTTTGGCTACGAGGCGGCCGGCAGCGTCTATCATTTCACGCTGACTCAGCACAACCTGCTGCGCGTGCCCGTGGATACGGCGGGCATCGCCTTCCGCCGCATTGAGGAGAACGACGCGGAGGCTCTGGACTTTGCCCGCTCCCTGTTTGAAAAGCAGGGCATCGCGGTGGTGCGCCCGGGGCGGACGGGCTTTTATAAAACCCTGCGCGCCTGGCAGAACACGCCCTACCTCGCCTTGAACGCCCAGCGCCAGCCCATCGGCTATCTGACAGCCGGGAAGGACGGCGTGGCGGAGCAGGACGCCGTGTCCCCGGAAGCGCTGGTCGTTCTGCTGGCCGCCTGGCTGGAGCAGCAGCAACTGGAGGCGCTGCGCTTTACGCTTTCTCCCTGGCAGAGAAGGGAAGCCATTGCCTGCGAGAAAATCTGCGAGGACTGGTTCATTTCTTCGCCCTGCCGCTACAAGATCATCCATTGGGCGGAGGTGCTCGACGCGCTGATGCAGCTGAAGGCCAGCGTCACCCGTCTGCCGCAGGGAGAATTTGTGCTGAACATACAAGGCTACGGCAATCTGGAGCTGGCCGTAACGAGCGCGGGGGCGCATTGCGCCAAAACGGACCGCGCTGCCGAAATGCGCGTGGATCCCCTGACGGCCACGCGCCTGCTGTGCGGCCCCGCCCCCGCCTTCTTCGCGGCGGAGCTGCCCATGGAAAAAAGCCTGCTGCTCAACAGCTGGCTGCCGCTGCCGCTGGGCTGGAATACGCTGGACCGCGTATAATCCCAACGCCGCCTCCGCACGCACCTTTTCCGTCCGGACGACGCATCGCGCCGCCCGGCTTGGCCAGGCCGGAAAATGTATCCGCGTCAAACATAGGTTACACAAAGCCCAAAGAGCGCAGTCAAGGGAAAGGTGGAGATTTGCGAAGCAAATACAACCTGACCTTGACTGTGGTAAGAAAGCAATACAATGGGA
>CAKULG010000015.1 GCA_934667105.1 uncultured Clostridia bacterium | reverse complement strand
ACAGCAGGGGCTTCCTCCACGGCGGGAGCCTCGGGAGCAGCGGGCGCTTCCTCAATGGGCGCTTCCGGCACGGCGGGCTCTTCCACAACGGGGGTTTCTTCAACAGCAGGGGTTTCTTCCACGGCGGGAGCCTCGGGAGCAGCGGGCGCTTCTTCAATGGGCGCTTCCTCCACGGCGGGCTCTTCAACAGCGGGAGTTTCTTCCATAATAATGGGCGCGCTCTCCGATTCCGGAGCGGGCGTTTCCGTGGGGGGAACCCAGCCGTATTCAGGCAGCAGATACTGCACATGGGACATGGCCTGTAAATCCTTGCCCCAGGCGTAGCCGGCGGGATCGCTCTCCCGGGAGAGACGAACCAGGAACCAGCCGTTCTGGCAATCCTCGATCACCAGGATGGCCCGGGCGTTGGGAACCTCCCGAACGACCGTTCGCTCCTCGTCGAAGGAATTGTACACCTTCAATAGGAGCTCAGCCTCGGCCTGGATTTGCGCGGACGCATCCCCCTCCTCCATCATGGCCGCCGGGGGCAGCGTGGCAATCAGCAGCGCCGCCAGCAGCACAGCAAGCAATTTCTTCAACTTTTTCATGGTTATTGCCTCCCTTGCAAATAGGTTTCAGAGCTTCGTTTGCAGTACGCTCCTACTATTTCCATCTTTACAGGGAAATTATAACCAGCGCCGGTTACAGGCACGGTTACATTTTACACCATTTTCAAAAAAAAATCTTCCTAAAACGGCGTTTTCTGGAAATAAAATGTTTTGTTCACATTTTTTAACCTCGCGGAAATATTTGCGAAACATTTTTCAGGGCGTTTTGCTGAGTATATAGACATGGTGCATAAATTTTGCAGTTAAACCTTTAAATAATCGCCCTACGCTTTGTTTTCCCGCGTGCGAGACATGCGAGGAAAAAAGCGCAGAAGAAACAGACCGAAATTCTCGTTTTCTCATCGTAAACGCGAAAAACGCCAGTCAGAGCAGACCGGATTCTATGTTCATTTATGGTTACACGTCAAATTACACGGCGTTCGTTGCCATGTAACCATGCCGTCTAAAACATCCTTTTTCGATTTCTGGACGCGCGGGGGAAAACATGGTATACTGAAGAGGCGAAAAAACCGCTTGAACGGCTTTGGAGCATACGCAAAAAAGAATTCGGTCTTTTTTAAGAGAGAAAAGCAAGGAGGAATCCTGCGTGGAGCAGCAAATTTTGGCGGAGCATTTCGCCCGTTATCCTCAAATGGAGCCGCAGGACGCGGTGAAGCTGCTATATCAAAATGAATTCGGCCCCGGGCATATGCTTCCGCGGCCCGAAAAGGCGCTGGCCTATCTGCGCCAGGAAATGGCGGGGCTGGCCCCCGGGCTGGAAAACGAGCCCCTGTACGAAAGCATCGGCAACGGGCTGTGCCGTCTGAACCTGCGGCCCTGCGCGGCCAAGGGGATTCCGCAAGAGGAAATCTGCCGCCTTTTCTGCGAGGCGGCTCAGGCCGTTCAGGGCGACCCGCGAGCGTTTCGCAAAAAGCTGCGCGCGCTTGAGGAAATGGCGGAGCGGGATGAAACGCCCTTCTCCCCCGCCGAATTGGATTATTACCTGATTCTTTACGAGGAAAAGGGCCGCCCCGCCGTGCATCACAGCGCGGCCTATCAACGGGCTTACGCCCCGGCTTACCGCGTGGTGCAGCAAAAGCGGCTGCGGGATTATTTAAAGCGGCTGCGGAACGAGGAAAAATAGACTTCGGTATTTTTAAAGGAGCGATTTATTGCGCGGCGCGCCGCAAGCAAACGGCGCGCGGGCACTTTCAGCGGAGCAGGCGGCGTATCCGCGCGCTTTTCCGCAAATCCCCGGAAGGAGCTTTTTTCATGATTCAGGCATATTATCGCGCAGGAAACGCCGCCGGGGCCGCCGACAGCCCGCATTTTCACGCGGATTATGAAATTCTGTATGTTTGCCAGGGGTGGGCGGAGATCAGCGTTTCGGGGCAATCCTTCCGGGCGGAAGCCCCGGCGCTGGTTTTTTTCGGCAATCTGGAAATGCACCGAGTGACCGGCGCATCCCCGGATTATCAGCGCTATGTGCTCACCATTCCGCCCAGGCGGCTGTGGGGCGCGCCCCCGATGCTGCTTTCCATTTGCCGCAGCCGCCCGGCGGGCTTTCGCCACGCGCTTTCCCTGGCGGGCAGCGGCTTCTCCCCCGAGCCGCTTTTTCAGGCCCTGGCGCAGGAATCCGCCCGGGGGGATGAATACGCCCAGCTCTGCGCCGAAAGCCTGGTTCGCCTGCTGCTGGCGCAGCTTTTCCGCGTTTGCCCGCAGGCCTTTCCCGCCGCGGGAAGGAAATACCCCGAGGGGGTGGTGCAGGCCCAGCGCTGGCTGGACGAGCACTGCTGCCAGTCCCTGGCCATGGATGCGGTGGCCCGCCGTTTTTGCATGAGCGCCAGCTATTTCCGCCATCAGTTTCAACAGCTGATCGGCCTGAGCCCCAAGCAATACGTTATGTTCAGCCGCCTGGCCAGGGCCCGGGAGCTGCTGGCCGGAACGGCGCTTCCCATTGCCGAAATTGCGGAGCAATGCGGCTTTCCGGACGCAAGCAATTTTTCCCGGGCCTTCCGGCGGCGCTACGGCGTATCCCCCTCCAGCCTTCGCGCCACGCCGGGAGAAAATAACGAATAAAGCCGGTTTTACATAATTAAGAACCGCTTGTACGCTTGCTTTTCGCCCCTTTATCGCCTATGCTGATTTTATCAGAAGCAGGAGGCGAAAACGCAATGGCCCACGAGGTATTCCATTATCATTCCAAACAGGAAATCGAACAGACGGCCCGGGCGCAGGGAGTTTTCCTGCCCTGGAGCGAGGACACGGCCGTATTGGCCCAGCCCCTTTCCATCGGCGCGCACACCGCCCGCAACCGCATCGCCCTCCAGCCCATGGAGGGCACGGATGGCACGGCGGAGGGCGCGCCGGGCGAATTAACGATCCGGCGGTATCATCGCTTCGCCCGGGGCGGGGCGGGGCTGATTTGGTTTGAGGCGGTGGCCACGGCCCCCGAGGTACGGGCCAGCGCCCATCAGCTGCGCATCACCCCGGAAAACCTGGATTCCTTCAAGCGCCTGGTGGACGAAATGAAGGAGATCGGCCTGAAGGAAAACGGCTACGCCCCCGTGATTATCATGCAGGCCACCAATTCGGGCCGCTATTCCAAGCCGCACGGCTTTCCCGAGCCCCTGATCGCCTATAATAACCCCGTCTTGGAGGATACGCCTCTGCCGCCGGAGCGCATTCTTTCGGATGCGCAGCTGGAACGCTATGAAGCGCGCTTTGGGGAAGCGGCGCGGCTTTCCCAGGCGGCGGGCTTTGACGGGATGGACGTGAAATGCTGCCATCGCTATCTGGCCTGCGAGCTGCTTTCCGCCTTCACCCGGCCGGGCAAATACGGCGGCAGCTTTGAAAACCGCACCCGCTTTTTGCTGAACGCCTATCGGGCGGCCCAGGCGGAAATTCACGGCGATTTCTTCCTCACCAGCCGCCTGAACGTCTACGACGGCTTCGCCTATCCCTGGGGCTTCGGGGTGAAGGAGGGCGGCGGCCTCGTCCCTGACCTGACTGAGGCCAAGCGCCTGGTAAGCATTCTGAAAACCGAGATGCACATTCCGATTCTGGATATTACGGCGGGGAATCCCTATAAAAATCCCCATGTGAACCGCCCCTACGATCACGGCAATTATGTGCCGGACGAGCACCCCTTTGTGGGCCTGAGCCGGATGATGGACTGCGTTTCCCAGATTCAGCGTTCACAGCCCGATCTGCCCATTATCGGCAGCGCGTTTTCCTATCTGCGGCAGTTTTCGCCCATGCTGGCGGCGGGCATGGTAGGCCAGGGCCGGTGCGCCATGGCGGGCTTTGGCCGCCTTGCTTTCGCCGATCCTGATTTTCCCAAGAAGATTCTGGCAGGCCAGCCCCTGGACGCGCCCTGCGTGGCCTGCGGCGGCTGCGCCCAGCTGCTGCGGGCGGGCGTTCCGGCGGGGTGCGTGGTGCGCGACCGTGCTGTTTACTCCCTGAACGCCCTGAAATAAAAAAAGGAGGAATACCCCCATGAAGGTTGCCTTAGTTACCGGCTCCACCCGCGGCATCGGCCGCGGCATTGCGGACGCGCTGCGGGGGGAAGGGTATTTTGTCGTCTATTCGGGAACGCGGCCTCAGCCGCCCGAGCAATTGCCCCAGGGGGCGGCCTATATCGGCTGCAACATCGCGGATTCCCAGCAGCGCAAGGCCCTGATAGACCGGGTGGAGCGGGAATACGGCCGCCTGGACGTGATGGTGAACAACGCGGGCATGGCCCCCCGGGTGCGCCGGGATCTGTTGGAAACGACGGAGGAGAGCTTTGACGAGGTGCTTTCCGTGAACCTGCGGGGAACCTTTTTCCTGTGCCAGCTGGCGGCCAACGCCATGATTCGCATGCAAGGAAAAGGCCTGCCCGATTATTCCCCGCGGATTATCAATATCGGCTCCATGTCCGCCTACACTTCCTCCGTCAGCCGCCCGGAGTATTGCATTTCCAAGGCGGGAATCGCCATGGTGACGCAGCTTTTCGCCGATCGTCTTTGCGAATACGGCATTCCCGTTTTTGAAATTCGCCCGGGCATTATCGAAACGGATATGACCAGCGTGGTGCACGCGAAATACGAGGCGCTGATCGCCCAGGGAATCACCCCCATTCGCCGCTTCGGCAAGCCGGAGGACGTGGCGAACATGGTGCTGGCGGCCTGCTCCGGCAGGCTGGATTTCACCAGCGGCCAAGTGCTCAACGCGGACGGCGGCTTCCATCTGCGGCGGCTGTAAGCAGCGCCAAATAAAAAAAAAGAAAGGGGCGTTCGCCCATGAAAGCGGTTTTCCTCGGCGCTTCCGCCGATTCCTTTGCCCGCGTATACGGCCCGCAGCAGCGGGAAGCGCTGGCCCAGCGCCTGGATATGGATTTTTCTCTGCATTCCTCCTTACAGGATGCGGCCCTGCGGGACGCGGAGGCGGCGTTTTCCACCTGGGGGATGCTGCAATGCTCTGAAGCGGAAATTCGGGAATACATGCCCGCGCTGAAGGCGGTGTATTACGCCGCTGGCTCAGTGCAGTATTTCGCCCGGCCCTTCCTGCAATGCGGCGTGCGCGTATTCAGCGCATGGCAGGCCAACGCCGTGCCCGTGGCGCAATACACCTTCGCCCAGATTGTGCTGGCGCTGAAGGGCTTTTTCCCCGTGCAGGAAAGAATGCGCGCCTCCCGCCAGGATGCAACGGAAATTTTCGGGCATTATCCCGGCGTGTTTGAAACCAAGGTGGGGCTGCTGGGCTGCGGCGCCATCGGCGGCCGCGTGGCGGAAATGCTGCGGCCGCTGGGCATTGAAACGCTGGTTTTCGATCCCTTCCTATCGCCTGAACGCGCCCAGGCCCTGGGCGTGCGCAAGGCGGAAATGGCGGATATTTTCGCCCAGTGCGCCGTCGTTTCCAATCATCTGGCCAATTTGCCCCAGACGGTGGGCATTATCAAGCGGGAGCATTTTCTTTCCATGCCCCCCTACGCCACCTTTATCAACACCGCCCGGGGCGCGCAATTGAACGAGGCCGATCTTTACGACGCCCTGACCCAGGAGCCCACCCGCTGCGCCGTGCTGGACGTGCTGACGGATGAGCAGCAAAGCGATCAAAACCCGCTGCGCGCTCTGCCCAATTGCTTTTTAACGCCCCACATCGCCGGTTCCAGCGGCAACGAGGTGCACCGGATGGCGAATTATATGATCGACGCGCTGGATCAGGCGCGCCAAGGCCTTCCTTGCCCTTATGAAGTCACGCTCGCCATGCTGGAAACCATGGCGTGACGTTGGTGATAATACAAGAATGTCAAAAAAAGGGCTATGAAAAAACGAAAACAAAGTATTTGCGGGGGAACCGTTCTTTGAGATGTCGCCCCGCGCTACTCCGCTAAAGCGGAAGCGCAGGTTTCGGGCGGCAATTTAAGAATTGCTCACCCTCAGCCGCCCTAAACGGGCGGCGCTTTTTAGAACGGTTCCCCCTTTCGCAACCTCAATCGGCGCGGCGGATCGCTACCGCGCCCCCCGCTTGTTTCGGTTGACTCGCGGGGCTCCCTGCGGCCTAAAGGCCGCTCCTGCCACTGGCAGGCCGGTCGTTTCGCTCCCCCTTCCAAGAAAGCTATATGGGTTGGACAAAAGCAGGCGATCTACTTGCATCCCGCCAGCGAAGAGAAACATACTTCTCGCCGTGATTCTAGCTTTCTCGTTGCCGGAGATGTATTTTCTCACATTTCTTTTTCTGCTCTTTGACCAACAAAGAGCGTTTTCCCGCATTACTTTTCTTGTCTTACCGAACCGAAACCGTTTCCTTTCCATAATCCACGCGCACCACCGTGCCGTTGGAATAGGTGGTTTCGAAAACTCCTTCGCCCACCTGCTCGTGCTTTTCCATAAAGGCGGTGTGCAGCGAATCCAGCTTACGATACTGCTGATAATCCTCCTTGATTTTGCGCACGGATTCCCGCAGTTCCTCCGGGCTGTCCGCCCGGGGCTCCTGCACGCCCATCCAGTTGTAGCCGTTATTTGTGAATTTCGCATAGAAATAATAGGTGGGCCGCCCGCCAAATTCAATGGCGCGAAGCTGCTGCTCCCTGGGCTTGAAGGCCGGGTTCACCGTTTCGGTATAGGGGTTATACAGGGTATACCCATGATAAACGATTTCCCAGAAGGGAATGGAGCGATCGCACAGCAGCCCCTGATTCCGGCCAAAGCTGATGTACAGGCCGAAATCCAGATACGGGGCCAGAAAATCGTAAGCGCCCTCGGAGGAAAAGCCGCCGAACAGGCTGCGGCACAGCGTTCCCAGCTTTTTCGCGTATTCCACCGCCTGGCCCGAATGCACCGGATGGGCGGGATGATAGCACCGCCGCGGATGCACCACCCCCAGCACGTCCACATAATGCACGCCCCGGAAGCCCAGCGCGGCCACCTGGGGCAGAATCTTCTCCGCCTGCTCATAGCCAACCTGCGGGCAGAGCTGATACATTTCGCCGCCGCTCCAGGAGGTATCGTTCACAACCGGCTTGCCCGTGCGATCCCGTCGGGTGTTTTCCGGGCTGTAGCAATCGGCAATTTCGTATTGATCGGTGGAATTGGTGTGGCAGATGATGGAATAGCCCATAGCCTGGGCCTTTTGAATCAAGGCGCGCAGGGCCGCTTCGCCCCCCAACTCCTCGCAGACGGGGAAGGTTTCGGGCCAGCGGCCGTCGTGGCCTTTCACGTTCCAGCCCACCAGGCAAATTTCCGCTTTGTCCACGCCCTGGCGCTTCAATTCATCCAGAATTTCCCCCACTCGCTGAAAATCACAGGCCACATGCATGGGCGGCTCGTTTTCCCGGGTCTGATGCAGAACGGCGGCGGGGGCGGGCTTCCAGCCGCAGCGCACGCGGATCATCACCGCGTCCTTGGCGTAATCCAGGCAGGGGGTTTCCTGCGCGCGTTCTTGCAGGGGGCGCATGCCCTTCCGGGCGATCTGATAGCGCCGGTAGCGCCGGGCCATGCCGGAATAGTTCGCGTCCTCCCCCGTCAGACGGAAATATTCCACCCGCAGATCCTCATAGGGCTGCTCCCCAAAAAGCTGGAAAACGGGATAGCAGCGATAGCGCCCTTTTTCCCGGGATACCCGCAGGGCGTAATCATAGCTCATGCCGCTGACCACGGCCAAATACGTTCCCTTTTCCGAATGCACGCCGAAAACGGGCATATTGCTTTCCGTGATCTCGGCGGTAAAATCCTCCTGGTGGCGCTGAAAGAAAAAGAGCGAATAATCCACATTGCCAACGCCCCGGGGCAGCGCCAGATAGCCGGGATCCGCCGCTTCCGCTATTACGCCCATGCCGTCCAGGGCCACTTCCTGAATGTTGCTGAAATCCGTATCCCGGCTGATGGAAAGGCAAAAGCCCTCGGCCGTTTCTATTCGCTCCGCCTGAATTTCGATCTGTTTTCCGTCCATGGTTCGCGCCAGCATATTTCTTTCCTCCCGCGCTTTTTTCTTCATTGTGCCATCGTCTCTCCCGCTCCGCAAGGCGGAAAAGCGGAATCAAGGAGGAAAAATTTTCGTCTTGCGCGTTTTGCAAATCCCTGTTAATATAATAAGGTTAAATGCGCTTCGGCGCGCTAATCCTCCCGGGGGGCCTGGCCGCCGCAGGCGCGGTACGCCCGGGGCGGCATGCCGAAATGCCGCAAAAACACCCGGTTAAACCCCGATACATCCTGATACCCCACGGAAAAAGCGATCTGCGTAATCGGCTCATCCGTCAGCAGCAGCTGGCGCTGGGCCTTTTTCATTTGGCAGGCCTGAATATATTCCTGGGGCGATTGTCCCAGCACCTGGCGAAAGGCCCGCCGGAAGGGGGCGGGGCTCAGACCGCATGCCTCCGCCAGGGCGGAAACGAGAGGCGCTTCCCCTTGCTGCAGCGCCTGCCGCGCCGCCTCCAACGCGGGCGCCAATTGCACAAAGCGCCGGCCGGGCCGAAGCGCCAGGGGCGGCATACCCTCGGATTCCGCCGCCAATTCCTCAATCAGCGTGTGCAGGCAGGAAAGCCGCCTGTTCTTCTCCCCCGGCAGGGCCACCCGGGCAATCAATTCCGCAATCAGGGGGTAGCGCTTCCTATCGATAATGCCGCAAAGCCCCATACCGGTGTAAAGCAGCCGCTCCATCCGGGCCAGATCGGGCGCGCCCCATTGCCCCAGCAGCGAAAGCGGCTCCAGGCTGCACCACAGCCATTGGCTGTATTCGCCCCCCTCGCTGCGGGATAAATGCCGCTGAAAAGGAAAAATGATCTGCACATCCCCCTGAACGAAGGGATATTCCCGATCCTCCACAATGCAGCAGCCGCGCCCCTGGGCGCAGACGCCCAGCTCCAGCAGGGAATGAAAATGCAGATAAGTAATATCAAAAACCTCCAGCGGCCCGGGCTGGGGCTCCCGTTCGCTTTCCCAGGTGGACTGCGCCGGAACATAATAGGAGGGCAAAGAAAAAATTGAGCGATTTCGCATAGTTTTTCACCTGCTTTAACATAGATGGCCGCGCCTGTTTGCATTATACTAAAACCAGTGAAAAACCGCAAGAAAAAGGAGAACGCGCTATGCAGGAAAATCGTTTATCCCCCGCCCTTTACGGCCCCAAAACGGCCCTGCGTCCCCGGCTGCGCACCGACCGGCTGTTTCAATTGCCCGGCGGCAGCGCGCGCTTTGCGGGCGCGCTGGCGGACGCCATTCGCTTTATCACCAAAGAGCAATTGATGGATACGGCGCTTTGGCGACTGCTGGCGAACCAATTCCGCAGCAATGTGGACGACGTGGATCACGGCTGGCGCTGCGAATACTGGGGCAAGCTGATGCGCGGCGCGTCCTTCGTTTACGGCTGCACCCAGGACACGGCGCTGTACGCCGTTATGGAGGATACCGTGCGCGATCTGCTGGGAACGCAGGACGCGGAGGGGCGCTTCAGCACCTACAGCAAGGAAGTGGAATTCCACGGTTGGGATATCTGGGGCCGGAAATACATCCTGTTGGGCCTGCAATATTTTCTGGAGGTCTGCCGGGACGAAGCGCTGAAGGCGCAAATTCTTTCCGCCTTGGAGCGCCACGCGGATTATATCCTGGCCCATATCGGCCCGGCGGAGGAGGGCAAGCTGGAAATCAACCTGGCTACCGATCATTGGCTGGGGCTCAATTCCAGCTCGCTTCTGGAGCCCATCGTGCGGCTCTACAGCCTCACCGGGAAAGCCCGCTATCTGGAATTTGCCGATTACATCGTGGGCCGGGGCGGCGTGAGTCAGGGCAATGTGTTCGAACTGGCCTATGTCGGCCGCCTGTATCCCTATCAGTATCCCGCCACCAAGGCCTATGAGATGATGTCCTGCTTTGAGGGGCTGCTGGAATATTACCGCGTCACGGGCCTGGAAAAATGGCGGGTGGCGGTGGAAAATTTCGCCCGGCTCACAGCGCAATCGGATATTACGCTGATCGGCTGTGCGGGCTGCACCCACGAATTGTTCGATCATTCCGCCGTGCGCCAGCTGGATGTAACCGAAAAGGGCATCATGCAGGAAACCTGCGTCGCCGTCACATGGATGAAGCTGTGCTATCAGCTGCTTTCCCTGACGGGGGACAGCTTCTTCGCCGACCGCATGGAGCAATCGCTGTATAACGCGCTGCTGGGAGCGGTGAATTCCGAAAAATGCCAAACGAATCACGGCCTGCCCTTTGACAGCTACAGCCCGCTGCTGCCCGGCCTGCGGGGGCGGAAAACGGGCGGCCTGAAGGCCATGGAAAACGGCGCGTTCTACGGCTGCTGCGCCGCCATCGGTGCGGCGGGGCTGGGGCTTTTCGGCCTGGTCGCCGCCTTGGAAAGCGAGGAGGGCGTGACGTTGAATTGGTATATGCCCGGCAGCGTGCAGGCCGTAACGCCCCAGGGCCAGCCCCTGACCCTCTTCCTGGATACACAGTATCCCGCAGCGGGAGAAATCCGCGTCACGGTGCGGCTTCCCCGACCCGAGCGCTTTGAAATCGCCCTGCGCATTCCCGCCTGGAGCCACAAAGCCTCGCTGCGCGTAAACGGGGAGGAAATTTCCCGGGTTTTTGCCGGGAATTACAAGCCGCTCTCCCGGCTGTGGCAGGAGGGGGATCAAATCACCCTGACGCTGGACATGCGAGTGGAGCGCATTCTGCCCGAGGTCTACGGCGTATCCTCCCAGGACGCGCCCTTTATCGCCTTCCGCCGGGGGCCGCTGGTGCTGGCCCGGGACGCGCGCCTGGGCCAGGAAATCGACGCGCCTGCCGCCCCGCTTCTGGATGAAGGGGGTTACGCCCAAGGCGAAGCGCCGCTTGCAGCGCCATTTCCCTGCCAATTCGCCTGCGCCCTGCCGGACGCGCAGGGCGGCTCCATCGCCCTGGTGGATTACGCCTCCGCCGGGAAAACCTGGGATGAGCGTTCCCGCATGGCTGCCTGGATCCCCGCGGCTCGATAAAGCCGCAAAAAAATAAAGGAGGAATCTTTCCATGCTTCAATTTTCCAAGGATTATCTGCGCGATCGCATCTACGCCTGCTGGATCGGCAAAAACATCGGCGGCACGCTGGGCACGCCCTACGAGGGCAAGCGCGACCTGCTGGACATTCACGGCTTCGCCTCCAAGGAGGGCGAGCCCTTGCCCAACGACGATCTGGATTTGCAGCTGGTCTGGCTCCGGGCGGTGAACGATCTGGGCCCCGACGCCATCAACAGCAAGGTGCTTGGCGAATACTGGATCAGCTATATCAACCCCAATTGGAACGAATACGGCGTGTGCAAGGGCAACATGCGCGACGGCGTGCTGCCCCCCATGAGCGGAGAAATGAACAACGAACTGTGGCGCAATTCCAACGGCGCGTGGATCCGCACGGAAATCTGGGCGTGCCTGTATCCCGCCCTGCCGGAAAAGGCCATTCGCCTGGCCTTTGAGGATGCCAGCGTGGATCACGGCTTTGGCGAGGGAACCTTCGCCGCGATCTTCGTGGCCGCCATGGAAAGCGCCGCCTTCGCCGTCCAGGACGCGCGGACGCTGCTGGAAATCGGCCTTTCCAAAATTCCGCAGGATTGCCGGGTGGCCCGCAGCGTGCGGCTTGTGATGAAGGCCTACGACGAGGGCGTTTCCTGGAAGGATTGCCGGGAAATGCTGGTGGAGGACAGTAAGGATCTGGGCTGGTTCCAGGCCCCGGCCAACGTGGCCTTCGTGGTGCTGGGCCTGCTCTATGGCCAGGGCGATTTCAAGCAATCGCTGATTTACGCCGTCAATTGCGGCGACGATACCGATTGCACCGGGGCCACACTGGGCTCTCTGCTTGGCATTATGGGCGGCATGGAAAGCATTCCCCAGGATTGGATGGCCTATATCGGCGACGGCATCAAGAGCATCTGCCTCACCAACGGCCACGGCCGCTTCCCCCTCAATTGCACCGAGCTGACCGATTGCATTTTCAATCTGCTGCCCGTCACGCTGCGGCAGAATCAACAGGAATTGATGTATCACAATTGGGCGCCCGTCGGCGTATGCATGGGCGAAGAAAACGATCTTTCCGCCCTGAACGTTCAGGATTTCTTCGGTCGGGATTTCGTCAACACCCTGGCGGCGCGCAAGCCCTATTCCTATACCATTGAGGGCATTTACGCCACCGCGCTGGTGGAATTTGATGAAAAGCCGCAAATTCAGCCGTGCGGCACGCTTTCCGGCAAGATCACGCTGCTTGCCAACGCCGCCTTCCCGGAGCAGAAGCATTTCCGACTGCGCTTCCTTTGCCCGGAGGGCTGGCAGGTGGAAGCGTCGCGGAACGTATTTGCAACCGCGCCCCACTATCTGCGGGAAAAGCAGCACGCCTCCACGCCCTTTACCATTCATGCCGGGGAGCAGACAGAGGCCGTGAATTCCATCATCCTGGAAATCACCTGCCCCGGCCGCCCCACCCCCATTCTGGTTCCTATCCAGGTAATGGGCTAATACTACGGAAATATTGCAGGACGGAAATATTGCGGGGGAACCGCTCTTTGTGGCCAAAGAGCGGTTCCCCCCGCATCCCTTCCGAGAAAGCCGAATGGAAATAGGGTGGTAATAGAAAAAAATCTTGCTTCTCCGCCAGCAAAAGGGCGGCTGAGGGCGAGCAATTCTTAAATTGCCGCCCGAAACCCGCGCTTCCGCTTTGGCGGAGGAGCGCGGGGCGACAGCCCAAAGAGCGGTTCCCCTGCAATAGCTCTTCACTGCCTGATTATTTTTTCTTGCTTTCTTCCTGCCGCAGCTTTTCCAGGCACGCCGCCAGGGGACGGCGCGTAACGGGGAAAATATTCTCCGGCAGCTGATCCAGGGGGAACCAGCGTAATTCGGCCACTTCCTCCGCCTGGGCGCGAAGCGTACCGGAAAAATCCCGGCACAGATAGATCGCCGAAACCATGGCCACTTCGTCGCCGTTGGGATAGGTATAATCCATATCCGGGCCGGAAAAAACGCCCAGCAGTTCCAATTTTCTCGCTTCCAGCCCCGTTTCCTCTTTTAGCTCCCGCCGGGCGGTCTGCTCCAATTCTTCCCCCGGCTCCAGCGAGCCGCCGTGATCCGCCCAGAAGCCGTTATCCCGCCGCCGCTGCAAAAGCAGCTTTCCATCCCGATAAGGAAGCACCCCCGCGCCCACCATAATCAGCCGTTCATGGCCCACCTTGCGGCGCAGATCAAGAATGTATCCCATTTCGTTTTTCCTCCCATTGCGCGCGGTCGAGGGCGTAGGTGCATTCGTCGCCCTTTGTTCCGCCCGGCGTTTTCGCGGGCCGCGCTTCCTTTTCCAGGCGCTCCAGGCGCATACCCAGCCGTTCCATCAAATGATAGGAGGGGGCGTTGCGCGCGTCGCAATGGGCGATCACCCGCTTCACTCCCAGCGTTTCAAAGCCGCGGCGCACCAGCTCCTCCCCCATTTCCCGGGCATAGCCCTGGCCCCGGTATGCGGGCAGCAGAATCCAGCCGATTTCCGCCGTTTCCGCATCCAGCAGTTCAATGCTCCCATCCCCGATTACCGCGCCGTCCGCCTTGCGCACCAGCGCGTATTCCCGGCACCGGACGGGGTTTTCGGCAAAGCCGTCGATAGCCCGGCGCAGAAAGCGCCGTGCGTCCTGCTCCGGCGTCACGCCGGGATGGGCCCAATAAAATAAATAGCGGGTGGTTTCCGGATCGGAGGAAATGGCGTAGACCGTCGGGTAATCCGCCTCCGTAAAGGGGCGCAGCCAAAGCCGCGCGGTTTCCAAATTTCGCATAGGCATCTCCTTCGGATAGGCTTATTCATCATGGCGATGGAAAAAAACGATGTAGGAACGCTTCCGCCGCATTCTTAAAAAGAGCGGCCATTTAACGCTTAAAAATAAAATAAAAGGGCCGTTTCGCTTTCCGGCGAAACAGCCCGTTTCATGCGTTTTACTGGGCGGCAGTTTCGGTGGCGACGGGATGCACGCTCACCTGCTTGTCAAACTTGCCCTTGCGCTCGAAGCGCATGATACCATCCACCTTGGCAAAGAGGGTGTCGTCCTTGCCGATGCCCACGTTCAGGCCGGGATGCACTTTGGTGCCCCGCTGACGAACCAGGATGTTGCCAGCCAGCACAAACTGACCGTCCGCGCGCTTGGGCCCCAGGCGCTTGCTTTCGCTGTCGCGGCCGTTACGGGTGGAACCCATACCTTTTTTATGGGCGAAAAGCTGCAAATTGAGCTTCATCATGTTTGCTTCCTCCAATGCTATTTTTCTGTCAGCTGAATATATCGGGGATATGCTTCCTGCAAATCGCGCAGGCCCTGACGCAGGGAAAGGAGAATCACCTGCGCATCGTGCCCCGCCCCTTCAGGGAGGGCGTAACGCATCAGGCCGTCCTTCACCAGCGTTTCCCCCCGCGCCCCCGCCACGCTTTCCAGCGCGTTGACGCAGGTGGTGGTGAGGATGGATACGGCGGCGCACACGATATCGCTGCCTGCCGGGGCGTATCCCGCATGGCCCTTGCATTCGAAGCCGGAAATTGCGTTTCCGGCGTAATGCAGCGCGATCCGGATCATCCGTTTCAGGCGTTCACGCCGGTGATTTCCACCTGGGTGAAGGGCTGACGATGGCCCGCCTTGCGGCGATAATTCTTCTTGCTCTTGTACTTGAGGATCATGATCTTTTCGCCCTTGCCGTGACGAACGATCTTGCCGGTCACCGTCGCGCCCTCAATGTAGGGAGAGCCCACTTCAACGGTTTCGCCGGAGAGCATCATCACCGGGAAGGAAACGACGTCGCCCACTTCGTTGTCAAGCTTTTCGATGTAGATGGTGTCCCCTTCAGACACACGATACTGTTTGCCGCCAGTCGCAATAATCGCGTACATAAGCAGCACCTCCTGTTTTTTACTCGCCGGAACATCCCAAGAAGGAAAGGAAGGCATTTTTCAGCCATGGGGCCGCGCCCTGCCGGGCATGCGTTAAGGAGCCCCTTCCGAGCGGCTTACCAGGGTATTTTATCACATAGCCCTCTTTCTGTCAAGCAAAATGCCGAATTTTCAAGGAAACAGAAGGAAAATACAAAGCGGAAATCCGCGCTCTGTAACGCGGGAACGCCCCGGGTATCCTAAAGCTCTTATTCCTGCTCTCGGAGCGCGGGAACGAAATCCTGCACCGCGCCCACGCCCTCCTGATAGGGACGCAGGGTCACGCCCTGCAGATCCCGCTCCATCAGGCGAAGCACGGCCTCCGCCTCCGCCCCCTGCACCAGGCAGGGCTGAAAATTGTTATAATCCTTCTCCCCTGAAATATGGGCGGGCAGCAGATTCACCTGGTGCCCCAGATACGTCCCCTCCGCATCGAAGGAAAAGGTAATCTGCGCCAGCAGGCATTCCAGCGCGCGAATTTTTGGATTGCCGCCAAAGACGAAATTGCCCAGGCTCCACAGCGTGGTTTTTCCCGCCTGCACCCGCATGCCCTGCACCACATGGGGATGATTGCAGACCACCACGTCCGCGCCGTAGGAAAGAAAGGAATCCGCCATACGCTCCTGCTTATTCAAATCGTGATAGGTCATATATTCCACGCCGCCGTGAATGCAGCCCACAATCGCCTGGCAGCCCGCTTCCTTCAGTGCGGCGAACTGCGCCTGCACCGCCTTGCGCCCCAGCTCCCGCCAATAGGCGATGTTGGCGGATACAAAGCCGATTTTCACCCCGTCCTTTTCGAAAATAAAGGTCTGGGAGGCGTCCTCCGTGGCGGCGAACCAGGCTACGCCCGCCTCCTCCAATGCGTTCACCGTGGCGCGCAGGCCCTGCACGCCATAATCCAGCGTGTGGTTGTTGCCCAAAGAAACCGCGTCCACCCCGCCCAGGGGCAAAATGGCCGCGAAGGCCGTGGGGCCTCGGAAATTGTATTTTTTCTCCACACGGTTCGCTTCGTAATCGTAAAACACGCCTTCCAGATTGGCCACGGTGAGATCGTCCTGCTCAAAAAGCGCGCGCACCTGCGCGAAGGGATATTCCAACCCCTCCTGGGCAATGGTTTTTTCAAAGTTCCGGGCCTGCATCCGCTGCAAGGGGGTGTTGCCCAGGGTACAGTCTCCCGTGAAGGTGATCTTAATCTGAATAGGGGCCTGGTAAACCTCCGCGTATTCCGTTTCTATCGCCTGCGCGCCGCCGCAGAAAAGCAGCAGCAGCGCTGCCGCCAGCATCATCTTTCGCATACGTCCTCCCGAAGCGTTCCTGATAATCGCTCTTCATTGTATCCGCTTTTTGCTTTTCCTGTCAATGCCTGGGGAAAAAGTTACATTTGACGCGCGGATTTTCCCCCTTAATATTTGTTTTTTTACTTCTTTATTGTTACGATTATGTTGCTTTTTTCATAGAAATCCATTACAATATATACGTTATTTTTTATCTTGAAGGGAGTGGGCCTTTTGCAGGATATTTTTGCAGATATTTCCGCTAATCTGACGGATTTTCTGATTTATGCCGCCACCATCCTGGCGGCGCTGATCGGGCTGTTCAAATGCGTGCTTCCCGTGCGCCGCGCCGCCCATCGGCTGCGACGGGCGGTGCGCTTGCTGGAAACCAGCGCCAACGAGGGCGGCCATCCCGTCTGGCAGGACGTGCTGTTCCTGGGCAAGGAAATGCAGGGCTCCTGGCGGCGCTTTTTAAACAACGCGGAGCAATTGGACGCCCGGGGATTGAACTGCAACGTGGAGGATTACGTCAACGACGACACGGTGATTTATTCCGTGGGCCACGCGCAGCTGGCCGAGGTGATTCCCAGCCTGCTCACCAGCCTGGGCATTCTGGGCACCTTTATCGGCCTGATGCGGGGCCTGGGCGGCCTGGACGTCAGCGACGCGGCGAAGACCATGGAAAGCATTCCCCAAATGATCGGGGGCATGACCTTCGCCTTTACCACCTCCATCGTGGGCATCGCCTGTTCCCTGGCCTTTAATATGCTCAACCGCATGGCCTACGGCAGCGCCGTGCGCGCCATCGACGAATTCAACGATGCGTTTACCGACATCGTGATGCAAAAGCCCCTGGATGATTCCGTGCAGATGATCTGCCAGCAGGAGGATCGCACCGCGCTGCTGCGGCACCTTTCCTCGGATATGAGCGCCCGGGTCAGCGACGGCATCAGCGCCTCCATGGAAAAATCCCTGGCTCCCGTGGCCCAGAGCATGAACCGCTTTATCATGGGCCAAACTCAGGCCCAATTGGACGGCCTGACCCAGATCGTTCAGCAGTTTATCGCCCAGATGAACCGCGCCCTGGGCGGCCAGTTCGCTCAGTTGGGGCAAACCCTGTCCACCGTCAACCAGGCGCAGACCGTTTCCCAGGACGCGCTGGAGCGCACCCTGACCGCCGCCGATCAGATTCTCTCCGGGCTGAACCAGGTGCAGGATGTGACGGAGCGAGTGATGCGCCGGTTTGAAAGCTACGTTCAAACGCTGGAGCAATCCCAGCGAGAGGGCGACGATTTCCTGGCTCACGGCTCCCAGGTGCTTTCCGGCATGCTGAGCGCCGCCCAGGAGCAGACCGACCTGCTCTCCTCCATTCAGGCCAGCCAGAAAAAGCTGCAATCCGCCATGCGGGATTATGCGGATTGGAGCGGGCGCGTATTCTCCGCCGCGGAGGAGCAAAGCAACGGCCTGATGACCGCCGGGGGCAAAATCGCCGCCCAGATGAATGAAAGCAGCGCCCGCCTTTCGGAAAGCTACGCCTCCTTCGTGGAGCAGCTGACGGGCGGCTTCGCCAAATCCATGGGAATCTTCGATGAAAATATTCACAGCGTGCTCAGCGCGCTTTCTCAGCGGCTGGAGGACATTCGCACCCTGGCCGCCTCCGCCCCCGAACAGGCGGCGAAATACCGCCAGGAAACGGAGGGCTGCATCACCGCCCTTTCCCAGCTTCAGCGCGCGCTGGCCGACCTGACCGCCCTGGTGCATGCAAAAAACGCCGCGGAGGAAAAATAACATGGTATCGCGCAGAAAAAACGGGCGCGGGCCTCGGGGAACGGACAGCGGCGCCCACTGGATCTCCTATTCGGATATGATGGCTTCGCTGCTGCTGGTGTTCGTGCTGGCGGTGTGCTACAGCGTCTATCAGTATTACAACATGCTGGAAATCAAAACCCAGCAGCTCAACGAGCAAAAGGACGAGCTGGACCGCGCCACCATCACCCTGGTGCAGCGGGAGAAGGAGCTCAAGGCCGCCAACGTGACCCTCATGGGCAAGCAGGAGGAGTTGGCCGCTATCCAGATTCAATTGGATCAGCAGGAAAGCGATCTCCACGCCGCCCAGGACGCGCTGAAAACCAAGGAAGAGGAGCAGGCGGCCCTGCAATTGCAATTGGCGGAGCAGGCGGACAAGCTGGCCGCCATGAGCACCGTTCTGGAAAGCCAGAAGGCCGAAATGCTCAGCCAGCAAAAGCGCCTGGACGACCTGGTGGGGGTGCGCGGGAAAATCATTCAGGAATTGAGCGCCGCCCTGGCCGCCGCCAATTTGCGCGCCACGGTGGATTCCTCCACCGGCGATATTATGCTGGACAGCGCCGTGTTCTTTGATACCAATTCCAGCGCCATTAAGGATTCGGGCCAAAGCCTGCTTTCCCGGTTCCTGCCGGTTTATCTGGGGGTGCTCATGCAGCCGGAATACGCGGATTATGTGGGCGAAATCATCATCGAGGGCCACACCGATACCGCGGGCTCCTATATGTCGAACCTGAAGCTCTCCCAGAACCGCGCGCTCTCCGTTGCGGAATATTGCTTACAGCTTTCCTCCCTGACCCCTTCTCAGGTGACGCAGCTGCAAAAGCTGCTTACCGCCAAGGGCCGCAGCTTCTCCGATCCCATCTATCAGGCGGACGGCACGGTGGATATGAGCGCTTCCCGCCGGGTGGAATTCAAATTCCGGCTGAAGGATTCCGAAATGATCGACGAAATGAACCGCATCCTCTCCCAGATGCAATAACAGGAGGCTTCCCTTGAAAAAGATTGCGATTGCGCTGGCAGTCCTTACGGCGCTCTTCGCGGGGGCGCTGGGCTACGGGCTGTTCAACACCAATGTGAAGGTGCTGGCCAAGGGGCTGCAAGCCATTCCCGCCGCCCAGCGCGCCCAGGAATTTTCTTCCCTGCGCCAGGCCCTGGAAAACGGCAGCCTGCTGGGCACGCCCCTGCGCGCAACGACGCTGGGGGATGCGGAGGATTACACCTTCTATCTTTACACCCTCCGGCTGCACAACCCCGGCCTGGTTCCGGCGGAAATGGTGGAATTGCAGCTGGCCCCCGCCAGCGCGGATATCCTTTATTACGGCGAAACGGAGGAAATTATTCTCCAGCCCGGCGAAACCCGGGATGTGTGGTGCATGCTGCTCACCCAGGGAACGCCCCACGCCGTGCGGGATTTCTACATCACTTATTATCTTTGGGGCCACGCCCATGAGGTGAAATTTACCTATGACAATACGATTTAGAAGGATGGCGATGCTCTCCATGCTGCTTTCTCTGTTTTTTTCCTCCGCCCGGGCGGAGGCGCTTCCCGCCCCGGCCCACGTCCTGCCGGAGGGCTTTTGCTACGTGCATGAAGTGATCGACGATGTGATTCTGGACATGCGCTACGCGGGCACGCACAATTTTGTGGGCGACCCTATCGACGGCTATTTAGCCCCCTACGCCATCATGACGGCGCAGGCCGCCCAAGCCCTCAAGGCCGCGGCGGAGGATTTCCGCGCTCTTGGCTACCGGCTGCTGATCTTCGACGCCTATCGCCCGCAAAGCGCGGTGCGCCATTTCGTCCGCTGGTCGCAGGATGCGGACGATCTGCGCATGCAGGCGGAATTTTACCCCGAATTTAAGAAAAAAAGCCTGCTGGTGGATCAGGGCTATATCGCCCGGAATTCCAGTCACACCCGGGGCAGCGCCGTGGATCTGACCCTGGCGGATTCGCAGGGCGTTCCCCTGGATATGGGCACCGGCTTTGATTATTTCGGCCAGAAGGCCTGGCACGGCGCGAAGGATGTGACCGAGCAGCAGGCGCAGAATCGTCAGCTGCTCTGCGATATTATGGAAAAGCACGGCTTCCGCCGCTTTGCCCATGAATGGTGGCATTACAAGCTGGTGGGCGAGCCCTTCCCCGAAACGTCCTTTAATTTTCCTGTTCAGTAGCGTCTTAAAAAACTGTGAAAAAACGAATAGCTTGCGGGGGAACCACGCTTTGCCAGTCAAAGAAGGTTCCCCCGCTATCTTTTTAAGAAAGATCTGTGAGTTTGCGGAGAGCATGACGCTTTCCCAGCGTTTCGGCCTGCAAAAAAGCGCTTGATTCGCTGTAGTTAGTATCTTTCCGTTACGATATTGTTTTCGTTCCTTCTCCTTGCGGTTTTGGAACGCGAATGCGCATAATTGGGCATATTTCGCATGATTTTCCATGCTTCCTATGCTATAATCTATTTGCGGCGATAAAAGAAAAGCGCCGCGCGATTACCACAATTTGAGGAGGAATGATTCATGAAAAGCGTGAAGCCAGGGCGCGGCCCTTCATTCATGAGCGGCATAGCGTGCATTGGGGCGGCCGTCGTCGGCGTGCTGTGGACGGTGTTTTCCGGCTCCATGGGCGCGCCGGACGAATTCACTGCCTTCGGGGTAATTTTTGTGCTGCTGGCCATTGCATCCGCCGTTTATAACCTGGTCAACGCCACGGGGAAAAATCGCTTTTCCGTCTTTGATGTGACCGACGGCCACGAGGAGCCAGATCCCCTGAACGACCGCTTTGGTGCCCCGGCGAAACAAAGCGGCGAAGGAAGGCCCTCCGCCTTCTGCCCCTATTGCGGGCAAAAGCTGGACGCGGATTACAAATTCTGCCCGCATTGCGGAAAGGGACTGCGTCATGAATGATTTATCCCGCCTGCGTCCACAGACGGATCAGGCTCTTGCGGCAGGCCGTGAGGCTCATCGCTATGCCCAGGCGGCGCTGGAAGCCCTGCGACGGGCCCAAGGGCTGGGGCATATATGATCTGCTGGGCGGCGGGCTTGTTTCCGGGCTGATAAAGCATGGAAAAATGGACGATGCGCAGCGGCAGATCAATGGGCTGCGCCCCGCTTTCATCAGGCGGCCGACGGCCTGCGCATTTACAGCAACGCTTCGGCGGAGCTTTCTGGCTTCTGGCGCGCGGCCGATCTGCTCTGGGACGGCCCCTTCAGCGATTTTATGGCGCTGCGACAAATCAGCGAAGCCCAGCGCAGCCTGGAGCGCACAGATAGTCAGCTTTTACAGGCAATTCGCGCCCTGAAAGCGGCGCGGCAGCGTATGTAAGGGGAAGTTCAAGGACGTAAAATCAAAAATGCGCCTCCTCCGGGAAATACGTATAATATAAATTGAGGAGTAAGAAATCCGCCTGTTGCTCCGCCCGAAATGGAAAATTCTCATTTCCATTAAATTGTAAGGAATAAGTCAAAAGAGGCTTTGAAAAAAAGAAAACAAAGTATTTGCGGGGGAACCGGTCTTTGTGCGTCAAAGAACGGTTCCCCCGCACCCCTCTAAAAAAGCCGTAAGGGTTGGGTAAATGCAGACGGTCAAATTGCATTTCCGCGAGCAAAGAGAAGCATGCTTCTCACCGTGATTCCAGCTTCTTCGCTATTGGAGATGCTTTTTCCACAGCCCCTTTTCACATCGCCATTAAAAGCCCAGGCAGACGAATGCGTTTTCATGGAGAACAGCATCAAATTGTATGCGTCATTCTTCGCAAGGCGGTTGATTTTCCTCCGCCGTGGAAGCGGCTTGCTCCTGCGCTTCCGGTTCCGCCGGGGTATTCTCTTCTTCCGCTGACTGCGCGTCCACCGGAGCGGGTTCTTCTGCTTCGGTTTCCTCCGTTTCGGGCGCTTCCTCGCTTGCCTTTTCTTCCAGTGCCTGCACGGGCATGCCTTCCGCCTCTTCCTCCGCGCCGTCCGCTTCCATTTCTTCAATTTCCGCCAGCGCTTCCTCCGGCGTCAGGCCCTCGTCCAGGGCGAACTCCGTCACTTCCTCCGGAGAAGGGGCGATCGCTTCCTGGACCTCCTGAGCCGCCTCCAGCGCGTCCGGCGTTTCCATCTTCGGGGCCTTGGGCGCCTTTTCCGGCTCCGCTTTGGGGGCGCGCTGGGGCGGCGTCACGCGCTGCACATCCGCCAGGGCGTAATCCTTCTGTTCGGTGCCGTCGCCCTTGGGAATACGCACGCGCACCGTTTCCTTCAGGATGTTCAAATCCACCACCACGCCGTTTCCATCCGGCGTTATCACTTCCTTGCCCACCTTGGGCATGCGCTTGCGCGTGGCCTCGTAATGGTCCTCCTCGTATTTCAGGCAGCACATCAGGCGGCCGCAAACGCCGGAAATCTTGGTGGGATTCAGGGAAAGATTTTGCTCTTTGGCCATTTTAATGGATACGGGCTGGAAATCGCCCAGGAAAGCGGCGCAGCAGACGGGCCGACCGCAAATGCCCAGGCCGCCCATCATTTTCGCCTCATCCCGCACGCCGATCTGCCGCAGTTCGATCCGCGTGCGGAAGACGGAGGCCAGATCCTTCACCAGCACCCGAAAATCCACCCGCTTGTCCGCCGTAAAATAGAACAGAATCTTGGAATTATCAAAGGTATATTCGCAGCTGACCAGCTTCATTTGCAGCCGGTGCTCGTTAATTTTCTTCTGGCAAAGGGCCAGCGCGTCCTTTTCCTTCGCCTCATTTTCCCGCTGATGCTGCGCATCCTCCCCCGTAGCGATGCGAATCACCTTTTTCAGCGGCGGGGTGATCAATTCGTCGCTGACCTCGCGCACCCCCGTCACCACTTCGCCGTATTCCATGCCGCGAACGGTTTCCACGATCACCGCGTCCCCCGCCGTGGGCCACAGCGGGCCGGGATCAAAATAATAAAGTTTGCCCGCGTTCCGAAAACGAACGCCGATTACGCTTGCCATTTTTTTATTTCCTCCGCTATAATTTGCATAAGGCCCGCCGCCACCGCAGGCCAGCTTACATTGGCGAAGCGCTGCCTGCGGGCCTCCATAATGCCGTTCAAAATTGCGCACAGCCCCTGGGGCGAGGCTTTCCGCCATTGCTCGGGCAGTTCCTCCGCCCCGTCCCGGCCCGCCGCCCGGGCCTGGAGAAGCGCGCGAAGCTCCTGCTCCAAAATGTTCAGCAGCCGGTCGCCCTGCTCCTTTTGATCCCTAAGCAGCGCGGCGGCCGTCGCCTGATCCGCTTCCCGGCGAAGGGAAAGAAAGCTGGCTTTCACCAATTCCCGGGCGAGCCAATAGCTTTCGTCCTCCTGCATTTGCAGCGCCCGGCCCAGGCTGCCCTCGCAGAAGCTTGCCAACGTCTGGGCGCGCTGAGGCGGCACGCCGCGGCGCAGCAACTCCTCCCGGACGCGCGTCTCCGCCCAGGGCTGCATCCGCACGATGCGGCAGCGGGAGCGAATCGTTGGCAGCATTTGCGCTTCCAAATCCGTCGTTAAAAGAAAATAGGTTTGATCCTCCGCTTCTTCCAGGGTTTTCAGCAGGCAATTCTGGGCCTGGGGGGTCATGCGCTCCGCGTTTTCAATCAGCACCACCCGGCGGCCGCCGCCCATAGAATGATGGGAAAGGGCGTTAATGGTATCCCGCAGCGCCTCGATTTTAATGGTTTTCTCCCTGGGCGCGGGGGTGGGGATCAGCGCGTCCGGGTGCGCGCCATCCAGAAAGCGGCGGCAATCCCGGCATTGCCCGCAGGGCTTTTCCCCCTCCCCGGTGCAAAGCAGCGCCTGGGCCAGCAGCCGGGCAAAGGTCTTTTTCCCGATGCCCGGCGCGCCGGTAAAAAGCAGGCCGTGGGCCAGGCGATTCTCCGCGAAATCACGGCAAACAGCGAGGAGCACATTGCTCCCCGCCGCGCATGCCTGAAGCGTTAAACGATCGGCCATTGCATCCTCAATACTTTACGAATTGATCCACCGTCAGCACGAATACCGTCGCGCCGCCCACCGTCACTTCAATGGGATAAGGGGCGTACATGCCCGCCGCGCCGCCCATGGTGATGGGTGAAGTGGCGATCTGCTTCCGGCTCTTGCAAACCTTTTCGATGATCGCCATGCAGCCCTCAAAGCGGTTATCCTCCACGCCCACCAGCAGCGTGGTGTTCCCCGCCTTCAGGAAGCCGCCCGTGGTGGCCAGCTTGGTCACGCCGTAGCCCTCGTTCATCAAATTAGAAATTAGGCGGGATGCATCCTCATCCTGAACAATAGCGATTACCAGTTTCATCCTTCGTCCTCCCTTCCGAAAATCAAAATCACTTCTCTTTGCTTCTATTATACAACAGAAACAGCCGTTTGACAACCTTTTTTGATTTTCAGGGGGCGCGGGGGCTTATTCCGCTTCGGGATACAGCACCGTGCCCATTTCATCCCCCGCCAGCACTTCCAGAATGCTTTCAGGCTCGAACAGGCCGAACACCCGCACAATAGGCACTTTATTTTCCGCGCAAAGGGCGAAGGCGGCGCTATCCATCACCTTCAGCCGCATTTCCTGGGCCTTTTCATAGGTAATGGAGGGAAGCAGCTTCGCGGCGGGATTTTTTCGGGGGTCATCGTCGTATACGCCGTCGATATTCTTGGCCAGCAGAATCGCGTCCGCCCCCACCTCCACGGCCCGCAGCACCACGGCGGTATCGGTGGAGAAGAAGGGATTACCGCTGCCGCCCGCAAAAAGCGTCACATGCCCTTTTTTCATATGACGCAGGGCATTCTGCGTGTTATACACCTCGCACACCCGGGGCATTTCAATGGCGCTCATCACCACCGCCTTGCCCCCCGCGCGCTGCACGGCGTCCCGCATGCACAGGCAGTTAATCACCGTACCCAGCATGCCCATCTGATCCGCCGTCACCCGGTCCATTTCGCCGCCCTGGCGGCCCCGCCAGATGTTGCCCGCGCCGATCACCACGCCCAGTTCCACGCCCATCTCCGTCACCTGGCAGAGGGTCTTTGCCACGCGGTCGATCATTTCATGATCGAAAAGCCGACCGTTTTCCCCCAGCATTTCGCCGCTCAATTTCAGCAATACGCGCTTATATTGGGTTTTCATGCTTTGCAGCTCCTTTTCTTCATAAAAAACAGGCGGCTGTGCGCCGCCTATTTTTTGCTTTCATTACTTTTTCGTCATTTCGGCGATTTCGGAAGCCAGATCGGACTGCTTTTTTTCGATGCCCTCGCCGCACTCATAACGGGTGAAGCGGCGGACGGAGATCTTTTCGCCGGAAGCCAGGGTGGCTTCGTTCACCAGGGTAGCGATGTTGATATCGGGATTCTTCACAAAGGCCTGCTCCATGAGGCAGTTCTCTTTGTAATACTTCTCGATGCGGCCTTCCACCATGCGATCCACGATCTTCTCGGGCTTGCCTTCGTTGAGAGCCTGAACGCGGAGAATTTCCTTTTCCTGGTTCAGCGCTTCGGCGGGCACGTCTTCCTTGTTGATATACAGGGGATTCGCGGCGGCAATCTGCAGCGCGATGTCGTGGCAGAGGTTCTTGAAGGTATCGGTCTTGGCAACGAAATCGGTTTCGCAGTTTACTTCAACCAGCACGCCGATCTTGCCGCCCATATGGATGTAGCTTTCCACAGCGCCCTCGGCAGCCACGCGGCCCGCCTTCTTGGCGGCGGCGGCCAGGCCCTTTTCGCGCAGATACGCGATCGCCTTGTCCATATCGCCATCGTTTTCGACCAGCGCCTTTTTGCAATCCATCATACCGGCCTGGGTGCGTTCACGCAGTTCCTTAACCATCGCGGCGGTGATATTCATGGGGAAAATCCTCCTTTATTCGTTCAGATAAGAGCGAGAAAACGCCTTATTCGGCGGAAGCTTCCTCAGCGGGGGCTTCTTCGCCCTCGGCCTCGCTCTGCTCGCCCTGCTTGCCTTCCAGCACGGCGTCGGCCAGCTTGCCGGCGATGAGCTTCACGGCGCGGATCGCGTCGTCGTTGCCGGGGATGACGTAGTCCACTTCGTCAGGATCGCAGTTGGTGTCCACGATGGCGACGATGGGAATGCCCAGCGCGCGGGCTTCCGCCACGGCGATGTGCTCTTTCCGGGGATCCACCACGAACAGCGCACCGGGCAGCTTCTTCATTTCGCGGATACCGCCCAGGTTGGCTTCCAGCTTTTCGCGTTCATGCTGCAGCTTGATAACTTCCTTCTTGGGCAGCACGTCGAACTGGCCGCTTTCTTCCATCTTGTCGATGGCGTTGAGGCGCTCCACGCGGGTGCGGATGGTGCGGAAGTTGGTGAGCATGCCGCCCAGCCAGCGGTTGTTCACATAATACATATTGCAGCGCTTGGCTTCGGATTCAATGCTTTCCTGGGCCTGCTTCTTGGTGCCCACGAACAGCACAGTCTTGCCTTCCATGGCCAGGTTGCGGATGAACATGTAGGCTTCGTCGATCTTGCGAACGGTCTTCTGCAGATCGATGATGTAGATGCCGTTGCGCTCGGTAAAGATGTAGGGGGCCATTTTGGGGTTCCACCGGCGGGTCTGATGACCGAAGTGCACGCCGGCTTCCAGCAGGTGCTTCATAGAGATGACAGCCATGGGTAATTCCTCCTTGTTTTTTCCTCCGCGAGCGTCACCTCTGCCCGCCACCGATGTTTTCGGCACAAGGGGCAGATCAGCGCGCGTGCGTTATCCTGGAAATTATAGCATAGGAAAAGGCGCTTGGCAAGCCCCCGCGCCCGTTTTTCGCTCTATTTTCTATAAAAAAGCGTTCGTTTGCCGCGCGCTTTGCGGAACAATGCGCGAAAGGGGCCAAAATTGTCTGTCCCGCCCCTCGGCCGCGCCTTTTCAGCGATCTACAGGGCGGGACAGGAATGCCTCTCTATGGCTTATAGTATAGCGGCGCGTTATGAAAAAAGGATGAACGGATTGTGACGCGCCGCGGCAAAAAAATGGTAAAAATACGGCGTGCACGCAAAAGCGCGCCCCACCGGAGAGAGCGCCTTCGGCAGGGCGCGCGATGTATCATTCCTGCTTGTCAGGGCCGGGGGACGCGGTCTGAAACGCGCCGGTGCGCTTGGACGCCTGGGCGTGGCGGGAGAGCACCCGGTCCAGCTCCATATGCCGGGTGGGGGCAACCTGACGGAAATAGGGCAATTGCAGGGTTGGGGGCGCGGGCCGCTCCAGCGGAGAGCGCGGCGGACTGGGCGGGGGCGTTTCCTCCGTGGGCGCGGGGCGAAAATCCAATTGCCGTGATCGCCATTCCAACCAGCGATCCTGCTGTTCTTGATAAGTCAGCGCCGCGAAGGGCGAGCTTTCCTGCGTTTCTTTTTTCATATGCATTACCTCCTTTTTTTTCATTGCGCGTTTTCACCCAAAGCGCAGGCCGGGGCAAGCGCCGCGCCGGAGAATAGGCTGCCCCGGCTTCTCCACCGAAAGCGTTTCCGCCGCCACGGGCAGCGCGGAAAGGGCGCGAATGGCGGCCTGGCAGCCGCAGGGCGGGCTTTCCTCCGTCAGGGAGGGCGTATCCTCGCAGGACGGGCAGCTTCCGCTTCCCGTTTCGCCGCAGTTAACCCGGTAAGCGCCCGTCTGTGCCCGGGCCCCAAAGGCAACGGGCACTGCCACGCAAACCCGCTGGGAAACGGTAAAGGAGCAGGTTCCGCCCTCTGTCCCGGCGCAGCTTGCCGCCCCGGCGCTCACCGTGGGCGCGCCGCAGCAGCGCACGCGCACATCCCCCACCGTAGCGTAGGGGGTGACGGTGACGGGAACGCACACATCCACCTCCTGATATGCCACCGCTGGGCAGGAGGCCCCGTTTTCCAGCGCGGGCCCGCAGATGCTCAGCCCCGTGGCCGCTTCGCCTCCGCCATACAGGCACACCGGCATAGGCCCCACGCCAAAGGGGCGCGCAAGCGTCAGGCACACCGTCATTTCAGAGGCCACCGCCGAAAGCGGGAACAACAGCTTCAGTCCCGTGCACCCCGTGCCCGCGTCGGGGGCGGCGGCGGTAATCAGCTGCGCATTCACGCCCCAGGTCACTCGCTGAATCACCTGGTTCACCGTCACCGTAAGCTCGCTGATATCGCTGCGGGTTATGCCCGCGGCCACGCCAAGCAGAATATATTGCAGATCGGGATAAACGCCGCCCGACAGTCCCTCCCCCGTAATACGATAGCAAAAGCGCTGAAGCGCGCCGGTTTCAGGCTGCAAAATCGAAGCGTCCTGATCCAGCGTAATCACGAAATGAAGCATAGTCGAAGGAAAATCTCGATAATCGATGGATGTTTGACACGCGGTGCGTGATAGAACCGTCATAGCGACACTCCTTATCCTTCCGTTTGACGGGAAGCATTCTCCAAGCCCTCCGCGGCGCGCTGCGCCGCCATTTGAAGGCCTCGCTTTCAGTGTATGCGCCGTTTTCTGATGCGCGCCTAATATTTCATATTAGATCAAATACCAATTTATCCATCAATGGTTGCATTGTAAGAACATCTGTTCCCGATTTATTTCCATTTCTTCCTGTTAATTGTTCGTAATGTGCCGATTATTCTGTCGAACGATGTCGAAGAAAAGAAAGAATTGGAGGAAATCATGCTTATAGGACACATTCCATTGCCATTCCGTTCAAATTTTATATAATTGGTAATGATCTAACATTGAAGGCGCAAAAAGGAAGCGAATAGAAGAAAAACGCGCCTTCAAGAAAACTAAATGTTTTGAGGGGAGTCTTGTTAAAATGGCAAACATTCGCGTAATGATTGTTGACGACAACGAGGATATACGCACGAGCCTGGCTGATTTCCTGCAAAAGCAGCCAGAGATCAGCGTTGTCGGCGAGGCCGCAAACGGCGCGGACGCAATGAAAATGATTCCGGATGCACGGCCCGACGTGCTTCTTTTGGATATGATTATGCCTGTTCTGGACGGCTTCGGCGTGATGGCCCGTCTCCAGCAGATGAGCGCGGAGCAGCGGCCTCAGGTCATCGCCGTCACCGCCCTGGGCCGCGACGATTTTATTCGCCGGGCCGTGGAACTGGGCGTAACCTATTACATGATTAAGCCCGTTGATCTGCACGCGCTGGCGGATCGTATTCGCGATGCGGTGCGCAAAGCGCCCGCCGCCGCCCCGGAATTCCACGCCGTGAACACGCCCGGCTTTTCGCTGGATGACAAGCTCTCCAATCTGTTTCTCACCATCGGCATTCCCGCCCATATCAAGGGCTATCAATTCCTGCGGGAGGCCGTGAAAACGGTGATCGAAAATCCCTCCATGATCAGCGGCATCACCAAGGAGCTTTATCCCGCCATCGCCCGCAAATTCGCCACCAGTTCCAGCAAGGTGGAGCGCGCCATTCGCCATGCCATCGAGGTGGCCTGGAGCCGCGGACGCATCGATATGCTGAACAAGGCCTTCGGCTGCCGCATTGCGCTGCCGGAGGAAAAGCCCACCAACGGCGAATTCATCGCCTTGCTGGCGGATAAGCTTTCCAGCGAGCATTCCGTTTCGGCATAAAGTCTTCCTTCCCCGGGAAAAATGCAGGGAAGGAGGATTGCAAGCATGCAACACGCCATGGAACCAATTTCCCTGGAGCAAGGGCTGCGGCCGCTTTCCCGACTAAGCGATCGCCTGTCCCTCGCGGACGCGGGCCCCTACGCCGCCGCCCGGGCGCTGCTGCTTTCCGGAATGGAGCGCTATTCCGTCGGGCTCTCTCATGCCCTGATCGCGCTCTTATCCGATCCGGAGCAACGGCGGGAGACGGCGCTGCTTTGCCGGGTAGACGCCCAGCAGCAAGCGCCGCCCTTTGTGCCGGAGACGGATTCTCCCTGCGGCCGGGCGCTGCTCTACGCCCTGCTTTCCACCGATTTGTGCGCAACGCTGGCTCAGCGCATGGGCGAGTGCCCGCTGCGCCAGGCACTGCATTTTGTGCTGCCGGAATTTTTGGATGAAATGTACCGGCTGGGCAATCTGATGATGCTGACGGAAAAACGCGGGGCGGAAAGGCTTTTGCAGGGTTATGCCGAAATCATGCCGGGCAGGCCGATGATCGCCTGTCACCGGCACCCCTTTGACTGCGTGCAGTCCCCCCTCGTCCCTGCCGGGCCGTTGGAGGAAATGGCGCCGCTGTTCCTATGCGCCCTAACGGAAGCAAAAAAGGCTTTTCTTCTTTTCGCCGCCGGACAGGCCCAGGACGCGCTGGCGCGCGGGCTGTATTTGGAATGCGCGCAGCTGGCGGAACAGCACGCGACGCTGTTCGCCTCCCTGCTGCCGCCCAAGGAGCCCCTTGACCGGCTTTTGCTGTGCCAATACGCGGAGGGGTATCTCTACGATTCCTGCGCGCAGGATGAGAAAATTCCCGTCTTGCGGCAGCTCTGGCTAGAGGAAGAAGCGCGGGAGCTTTCCCACATTCGCAAAGCGGAGAACATGCTTCGGGCCGCAGGCAGGCCCGTTGATTTGCCTCCCTTCCCCGCGCCCTTGCGCCTGGCCCCCTGCAAGGGCTATGTGCGGGAGATTCTGCAGGCCGCAGGCGTGACCGCCCGGCGGGACGGCTATGTGCCCGTGGGGCAATTGCCCCCAGGCGCGGATTTTTTCCGCTATCAGCAGCGCGTCTGCGTTCCGCCGGAGGAGGCGCCCTCCCACGCGGTGGTATCCCGCCTGATTGCGGCCACGGGCAGCGATTACCGTTATGAAATCGCGCCGCACCCCCTGGAGGCGCTTCGCAATCGAAGCCAGGACAGCCTGCAAATCGGCCGTTGAAGTTAAAAATAAGGAAATAGGAAATTGCGGGGGAACCTTCTTTGGAGGCCAAAGAAGACTCCCCCGCGCCCCTCAAGAAAGCCGGTTGGAACAGAAAGAAAAATTGAAAAACAGCTTGCTTCTCCGCCAGCAAAGAGGGCATGGGAAAAAGCTTCCTCACATCCTCCAAGAAAGCCGATCGGAAAGAAGGGAAAAGTAGAAGAGCAACTAACTTCTCCGCCAGCAAAGAGGAGATGCTCCCCAGGGCATTTTTCTATTGCGCCTCCTTCAAGAAAGAAAACCGTGCAGAAAGAGGCAAGAAAAAAAGCCTTTTTCTCTGCAACAAAGAAAAAGGCTGTTCTGCCGAGCAAAAAGCAATATTCATTCGGAAGGGCCGCTTACGTTCGCGGCTGTTTTCAGCCGCAAAAAAAGCACCGGTATGAAGCATACCGGCGCTGGAATCGCCTAGATTAATACTGAGGGCGGTTCTTGGCGAAGCAATCGCGGCAATACACGGGCCGATCGCCACGGGGCTGGAAGGGCACCTGGGTGGTGCAGCCGCAGCCGTCGCAGATCACTTCATACATCTGGCGTTCGCCACGGTTGCCGCCGTTGGCACGACGGGCGGCGCGGCAAGCGGGGCAGCGGCCGGGCTCGTTCTGGAAGCCCTTTTCGGCATAGAAAGCCTGTTCGGAAGCGGTGAAGGTGAATTCCTGGCCGCATTCACGGCAAGTGAGCGTTTTGTCCTGATACATGGTAAATACCCTCCTGTTTTTTTCGCCAAACCGAGTGATACGTTCCGGTAGTTTCCAATGGGCTCTACGCATCCGTCGATTGACGATGAACAAAACCGGGAGGAACACCTGAAATCCCTTTGGCTTGGTCTATGCTTTTATTATACCACAGGTTCCCACGCTTGTATAGCCATTTTTAAAAAAGTTTTTTCGCCTCATTTCTTGCCATTATGCGCCGCCGATTTGCGCCTGCGTTTGCTAATTTGGGATTTTATCCCATTATTCTTTACATTTTCGACAATTTACGCTATAATTCGTCATAGAATGAATTGCGGAGGGGGCCGTCGGTATGGTGGATTATGCGGCGATGGGCAGGCGGATGAAGCTGAAACGGCGGGAAAAGAAAATGTCTCAGGAGGAAATGGCGAAGGCAGTGCAGATTTCCATGTCCTTCTATGGCAATATCGAGCGTGGAAAGCGCATTCCCAGCATCGATACGCTGGTGGCTATCGCCAATGTGCTGGATGTGGGCACGGATTATCTGCTGGCCGAAAGCGTCACCGCCGCTTACGCCCAGCGCTCTCCTGAGGAGCTGCGCCTGCTTCGGCGCTATCTGCGGGAAAAGGTGGCGGAATTGGATTACAGCGGCATGCAGCCGGGCGACACGCTGTAAAGCGCCGCAAATACAAAATATCGCGGGGGAACCACTCTGGGAATGGTTCCCCCGCAATGCTTTATATCCAGCGTTCCGTTTATTTGGTTTTCAGGCCCAGGCCGTAGAGCGTGTCGATGCTCATCTTCGCCGCTTCCATGGGGGTGCGGTTATACCACTGGTCCTGCTCGATAACGAACCATTCGGCCCCCGCCTCGATGCCCGCTTCCACAACCGCCTTCGCGTCCTGGCAGCCATGGCCGAAGGGACGGAACTCAAAGGCGACGGCGTCCGCCTGCTTGCTCTGGCCGATGAGGCCGTAGGGGGTGCCTTCGCCCTTGTGGCCCACATAATCCTTCAGATGCACAACGGGCGCGCGGCCCGCATACTTGCGCAGATACGCCGCGGGATCTTCCCCGGCGTATTTTACCCAGCAAACGTCCAGCTCGGTCTTGAGCACGCAGGGGCAGGTGGCGGCATAAAGGAAATCCAGGCCGTACATGCCGGAAAGCTGCACGAACTCGAAATCGTGGTTATGATAGAGCAGCTGAATGCCCGCTTCCTTGCACAGGCGGCCGAAGCGCTGAATCAGGCGCAGCATATCGGCGAAGCCGGGGGTGCCGGGGCGGTGCGCGTCGTCCAGATAGGGGATGGCGATATAGCGGCAGCCGATCTTCTGATGGAAGGCGATGGTGCCGAACATATCCTCCTGGATGGCTTGAACGGGCACATGGCTGGAAATGGCCACCAGGCCGTTGTCCTCCAGCATTTTTTTGATTTCCTCGGCGGAATGGCCGAAGAAGCCGGCGAATTCCACACCGTCGTAGCCCATCGCCTTAAGCTGCTTGAACACGCCGTTCATATCCTTAGCCACGTCCTCGCGGGCGGAATAGAGCTGATACGCCACAGGAACATGCTTCATATAAATCATCCTTTCCTTTTCAAAGACGGCGCGGGCCGTCTTCTTCATCGCTTGTATCATAGCGCAGTTTCACCCCTGCGTCGTGCCAAATTATCCCCAGTAAGTGACAAAATCGCGCATGGGGCGAAATCTTCTTGCCTCGCGCCTCAGGGAATGCTATAATCGATTCAGCCTCGGCGCGTTCTGGAGCAGCCCGCCGTTTTCCATCATTTTTTGAAAGGATGTTCATCGTTATGGCCTTGCTGGAAATGAACGCCTACTCCGCCTGTCTGGGCGGCGAAACGGAATTCTATGTCATTTTGCCCGAAAACACGCAGGGAATGATCGGCATGGACGGACGCGCGTCCGCCTGCTGCCCCACGCTCTACCTTCTGCACGGCATGAGCGACGATCACAGCATCTGGCTGCGCCGCACCAGCATCGAGCGCTACGCGGCGGAAAAGGGACTGGCTGTGGTAATGCCCGCCGCCGGGCTCAGCTATTACACGGATATGGCCCACGGCGAGAAATACTGGCAGTTTGTCAGCCGGGAGCTGCCCGCCCTGTGCCGTTCGCTTTTCCCCATGCTCAGCCCCCGGCGAGAGGATACCTTTGTGGCCGGGCTTTCCATGGGCGGCTACGGCGCGCTGAAATGCGCCCTGCGCGCGCCGGAAACCTTTTCCTGCGGCGCAGGCCTTTCTGCCGTGGCGGATATTGCGGAAACAGTAACAACTGTTCAGTTTTCAACCAAGCGCTACTGGGAGGAAGTGTTCGGCCCGCTGGATCAGGTGAAGGGCTCCTTCCACGATCTGTTCGCCGCCGCATCGGATTACGCCGCCGCCGGGCAGCGCCCGCAGACAAAGTTCTATATGTGGTGCGGCACGGAGGATTTTCTCTACGCCCAGAATACGCGCCTGCGGGATCATATGCGCGCGCTGGGACTGAACCTTACCTATGAAGAATCCCCCGGCGTTCACGCCTGGGAATATTGGGATCAAAAGATTCAGAGCGTGCTGAACTGGCTGCCGCTGAAAAAGGAGGAATGCTGAAATGGTGCTGGCGAAAACGCATATCTTTTCCGGCGCACTGGGCGAATGCGTAACCTGCAACGTGCTTCTTCCCCAGCCGTGGGATTTGACGCCCGGGCGGAAAGCGCCCGTTCTGTGGCTGCTCCACGGCGTTCACGGCAATTATGAAAGCTGGCTGAAAAGCAGCAATATCGCGCGCTATGCCGAGCGCTTCGGCCTGGCCGTGGTAATGCCCTCCGCCCGGAACAGCTTTTACACCGATATGGCTTACGGCGGACGCTATTACACCTTCATCACCCAGGAACTGCCCAAAACGCTGGGCACGTTATTCAATCTTTCTTCCCGCCGGGAGGATAATTTCATTGCGGGGCTTTCCATGGGCGGGGCGGGCAGCCTGATGCTGGGGCTGAGCCGCCCAGAGCAATACGCCGCCATCGGCTGCCTTTCGGCGGGCTTTTTAACCGTCCAGGACGTGGGCGAAGAGAACGCCCATGCTTGGGCCCTGGCCTATGGCGACGCGCCCGTGGAGGGCACCTATAAGGATTGCGCGGCCAATGCGCGGCATATCGTGGAAGCCGGGCTGCCCCTCCCCCGCATTTATCACGCCTGCGGAACGGAGGATTTCCTGCTGCCCTGCGCTCGGCGCACCCGGGATTTCTTCGCCGGGCTGCCCGCCTTTGATTACCGGTATTTCGAAGGCCCCGGCGCGCACAACTGGGATTTCTGGGACGTGCAGATTCAGCGCTTCCTGGCATTTCTCCATTTGCCCGACATAGCAAGACAATAATCCATGCGTGAAACCGCTCCGGCAAGCGCCGCATGCCTGCCGCCGGAAAAGCAAGTAAATTTCTCTCTTTCTATGAACCACCCGGCTTTCTTGAAAGAGCCGCGGGGGAACTGTTCTTTAAGCCCAACGAACGGTTCCCCCGCGTTTTTTCTTTTATTCATCCCGGAATAGCTCGTAGTACTGCTCCCTTGTAATCAACGTTTTGCGAGGCTTGGAGCCCTCGGAATGGCTGACGATTCCCCGTTTTTCCATTTCGTCCACCAGGCGGCCCGCCCGGGCGTAGCCCACCCGCAGGCGGCGCTGCAGCATGCTGGTGGAGGTTTGGCCGTCCTCCACGGCCATTTCGATGGCCTCCCGCAGCAAATCGTCCGTGCCCTCCTCGCTTTCGTCCTCCTCGCCGCCGATTTCATCGGCCTCAGGCTTCTCGCGTCCCGCCGCGTCCAGATGCTCGATAATGTTAGGATCGTAATCGGTCTGATAGCGCTTGGCCATGAAATCGGTGATGGCGTTCACCTCGTCGTCCGTCACTAGGCAGCCCTGCACGCGCAGGGGCGAGGTTCCGGCGGGCTTATAGAGCATATCGCCCTTGCCCATCAGCTTTTCCGCGCCGTTAATATCGATGATGGTGCGGCTGTCCGTGCCGGAGGATACGGCGAAGGCGATGCGGCTGGGAATATTATTCTTAATTACGCCCGTGATAACGTCCACAGAGGGACGCTGAGTGGCCAGCACCATATAAATCCCCGCGGCGCGGGCCAGGGCGGCCAGGCGGCGGATGGATTCCTCCACATCCTTGCGGCATACCTCCATCAAATCCGCCATTTCATCGATAATGACCACGATATTGGGCAGCACCTTATCCGTGCCCTGATTCGCCTTATTATAGCCCGCCAGGTTGCGCACATTCTGGGCGCTGAATTTGCCGTAGCGCTCCAGCATCTCCTGCACCACCCAGGCCAGGGCCCCGGCCGCTTTCTTGGGATCGCTGACCACGGGCACCAGCAGATGGGGAATGCTGTTGTACACGCTTAGCTCCACCTGCTTAGGGTCGATCATAATCAGGCGCACCTGATCGGGGGAGGTGCGATACAGCAGGCTGCACACGATTGAATTGATGCATACGGATTTACCGCTGCCCGTAGCGCCCGCGATGAGAAGATGGGGCATCTTGCTCAAATCGCACAGCACGGGAGTGCCCGCGATATCCTTGCCCAGGGCCACCGCCAGGGGCGAGGGGTTATTGCGCATTTCCTCGCTGTCCAGCACCTCCCGCAGCGACACCGTGCTAACCCGGGCGTTGGGCACCTCGATGCCGATATAGCTGGTGCCTTGAATGGGCGCTTCCACGCGGACATGGCGGGTTTTCAGTTCCAGGGCCAGGTTATCCGCCGTGCTGGTCACGCGGTTCACACGCACGCCAGGGGCGATTTGGATGGCGAAGCGGGTGATAGAAGGGCCGTGCATAATCTGGCGCACCTCCGCCTCCACCCCGAAGCTGCCCAGCGTGCCCTCGATGATGTGCGCCCGGCGCTCATCCTCCTGGGCCGCGTCCGCCTGGGGCACGATCTTGGATTCATTCAGCAGCCGCATGGGCGGGGCCTGATAGGGCAGCGCCAGCTGCATTTCGCTCTGGCGCACCTTGGGAGCCAGCGTGCCGTCCATGCGCGCGTCCGCCCGGGGCTCCGCGCTGCGGGGGCTGACGGCGATGCGTTCCCCCGTGATGGGCATAACGGGATCGGTGTAAACGGGCTTAGGCTCTCCCCGCCGGGTGGTGTGCTCGGGCATATCGTTCCGGGTCAGTTCCGCCTCCCGTCGGCGCACCTGGCTGGCCCAATCCGCAGCGGCGGGCCGGGGCTTTTCCGCCTGAATAGGCGCGGCGGGCTGGGACGGCTCCGCATCCTCCTCCGGCCCTTCCCAGGGGGGCGTATCCACATCCGCCGCCGAAGTGCGGACGGGCGCGGGCCTGCGTCCCTCATCCGTCTGTCGGGGCGGCGCAGACTGCCGGGACGGCTTCTCCGGAGCGGGCGCTTGAGGCGCTTCTTCTTTGCGCTCCGGGAACGTGCTGATAACGCGCGCCGGGCGCGGAGGCTGCGGCGGCGCGATTTCCGGTTCGGGCGCGGGCTGCGGCTCCTCGATTTCCTCTTTCGCTTCCTCCGGTTCAGAATCCCACGCCCGTGTCAGATGCGAAGCGCGCTGCTCCTGAGGCGCAGGGGCCTGGGGCGCTTCCACAGCCTCCGCGGGCACGGGCGCGTTCTCCCCCGGCTCGTGCAGCGGAAAACGCTCGTCGTACAGATCGGGCTGCACGGCGTAAAAGCCATCCTTTTCCAGCGCGCCCGGCCGGGCCGGGGCGGGAGGACAGGCTTCGTATACAGGCGCGGGCTGATAATAGGCGGGAGGCTGAGAATAAACGGTGTCCTGCCTGTCCACCTGCTGGCCGGGCCGCAGGGGCTGCATGGGGTAAGCGTCCGGCTGCGGGGGCTGGGGCGCGGGGGCGTCCTCCACCGCCTGCCCGGGCTGCGCCGCACGGGCCATCGCCCGCTCCTGACGGCGCTTTTCCCCCCGCTGGGAAGCGCGCTCAAAGGCTTCCCCGGGCTTAAAGCGCACCAGCAGCGCCAGCAGCAAAAGCAGAAGCACCGCTACAAAGAACACGCCCACCACCCGGCCCAGCACCCGCCACACCGGGTAAGCCACCAGCATACCCAGCAGACCCCCCGCGCCGCTGGCCCGCAGGGCGTAAGCCTGGCGCAGATACGCCGAATAGCTGGCGTAGCCCGTTTCCATGGTTTTATAATTCTGTTTGCCCACGAAATCCATAAAGGAGAGCGCCGCGCCGCTCTGGGATACCCGGGCGATGAGGGTATACCCCGCCAGCGTCAGCAAATACAGCGCCGAAACCAATAGCACATCCCGCGCCGCCACCCGGTGGCGGGCGGAAACAAGCAGCTTCACGCCTATCCAGCACGCCAAAAAGGGCAGCGGCAAATAAAGCCCGCCCCCCAGGCCCTCCAGCGCCTGGGCCATTTCGGAAAGCACATAGCTGCTTCCCCCCGAAAACAGGGATAGAAGCCAGGCGGCCCCCAGCGTCAGCAGGACGATTCCCAGCGTGATGGAAAAAGCCGCGCCCCGACCGGTTGTGACCAGGGTGGGCTGAGAAGGCTTGGTTTTTGCTGTCGCGCTCATGATGACTCTCTTTCTTTTAAGGATTTTCAAGCAATTGCACGCGGATATACCGCACGGTCTGCTCCGCGTCCGCATAGAGGGTGCATTCCGCTTGCCCCGAGGGAGTTGTATAGGAAAACGTCGCGGCGGTTCCGGGGCACACCAGCAGATATTCCGCCGCTTCCGCATCGACGCTTTCCTGACGCGCGGGCTGCCCCAGCAACGAAAGGGCCTGCTCCAGAGAAGTAAACCCCGTCTCAACGCCGTAAGCGTCCACGCGGCTGGTCAGGATACCCGTCACATTCTCTTCATTTTCATCCGTCAGATACACCGTTCCGCGCAGAGCCGCGTCCTCGGGCTCCAGGAACGCGCCGCCGGGATAAAAGCCTGAATCGATGGAAAAGGCGTAGCGCGCCTTTAACGCTTCCACCGTGCCGCCCGCAGGAAGCGCGTCCAGCCCGGGCATCGCGCCTTGGGCGCAGGCCGCTTCAAACAGCGCCGCCGTGTCGATTTCTTCCCCCAGTCGCTGGGCGTAGCGGTTTTCCGCCAGCATCCCCAGGGGCGCGGCCCCCTCCGCCGTGTTCAGCGCATCCCATAATTCGCTGTATCGGAAGGAAACCGTGCCGGAGCGCCCGCTGAGGAAGGAAAGCTGGCTGTTTTCGTAATAGAAGGTAATCAGCCCCGTATCCGTCAGGGCGAAGCTATCGTATGGCACGGGAAGCAGCGCGCTGTTTTCCAGATAGGTGGAAAGCGTGGGCTCCACTTCCTCCTCCATGCGCGCCTCGATCTGCGCCCGGGCCGCGTCCGGATGAGCGAACACATCGGAAAAGCTCAGTTCCTCCCCCGTTTCCAGGCTGAACGTCATGGGATAATACGCCTGGGAGGGGCGGCCCGAGAGCATTTTCCCCTGGGCGCTGAGCACGATGGAAAGAAATCCCCTGCCTTGGGAAAAATCGGGGGAGGCGTAGGCTTCGCAGGTTATGACAAGTCCCGCGCCCCCCGGCGCGAGGGTATCCAGAAGGCGCTTGTATTCCTCGATGCGCGCCTTTTCCAGAATGCGGGCGTTGATTTTTTCCGCAACGGGGGCATAGGCCGCGTCCAGCGCCTCCACCACGGGATAGCAAATCGCGCTTTCGGCGGGGCCGTCAATGCGCTGGATGGATAGGGTAAGCGCCTCCCCCTCCGGCTGGGCGAAGCCCGCCGCCGGAAGCAGCGCAAGCAGCAGCGCCAGGCAAAGCGGCGCGAGTATCTTTGTTGAGCAATTGTGCTTCATGGCAAAACCTCCACATTTTAAGTATACACTATTTTCCTGCTTTTTTCAACCCGCCCAGCAGCACGGGCTGCATTTGCCCGCCTGCCAGGGCCGCCGCCAGCGCCTGGGGAATAAGCGAAAAATCCGCCACCAGGGAGCGGGGCTTGCCCAGGGGATCATCCTGACCGAAGGGCACAAAATAAACGTTTCTCTGGGCCAAAAGCTTCCCGATATTTTCCGCCGCCGCCCCCAGGCCGTCGTTGGTGGAGGGGGCGATGAGCACGGGCCTGCCGTTGCGCAGATGGGATTTCGCCCCCAGCAGAGCGGGCGTGTCGAAAATGCCGTTGGCCATTTTTCCCAAGGAAGCGCCCGTCATGGGGGCCAGAATGTAGGCGTCCAGCAGCTTTTTGGGCCCGATGGGCTCCACCGCCGTCAGCGTGGTCAGCGGCGGGCGGCCGGTGTATTCCTCCAGCGTGCGCAGCACCTCCTCCCGCTTAAAAAAGCGCGTGTCCGCCTCCGCCGCCGCAAAGGAAAGAATGGGCGTGATTTCATAGCCTGCCTGGGCCAGCTCCTTCAGCGCGGCGAACGCCTTGGCGAACGTGCAGAAGGAGCCCGTCATGGCGAAGCCGATTCGCGTATTGCTCATTTGCGCAGCACCTCCCGTTCAATATAACGCCACAGAATTTTCGCCGCGGTGCGCGGGCAATAGCGCCCCGGAATTCCGCTTTCCAATTCCGCCCGCAGCCCCAGCTTCCGCGCCTGGAGAAGATCAAAGCCATAGGGCGCGCTGGCCAGCTCCAGCAGCAGCGCGTCGGGCCGCGCCAGGGCCAGCCGCTCCCGGGGAAGCACCAGGGCGGGGACGGTGTTGAAAATCACGTCCGCCTTGGGAAGCGCCTGGGCAAGCCCCTCCAGCGGGACGCTCCCCTCCCCCGCTTCCATCCGGCTTTCCGCCCGGCGCGCCGCCACGATCACCCGGGCCCCCAGCCCTCGCAGCATTCCCGTCAGCGCCCGGCCGATCCGTCCATACCCGATCACCAAGCAGGTTGAATCGCCCAGGGCGAAGGGCATGCGCCGCATGGCCGCGCTGACCGCCCCTTCGGCGGAAAGCCGGGCGTTTTCCAGGGTGTATTCTTCATCCCTGAGCGGGCGAAAAATTTCCCATTTTCGCTCCGCCGCAAGCGCGTCGAAGGCGGGCTCCGTCAGGCCGCAGACAAACCGGCCGCAGGCGATATCCAGCCCCGCCTCCGGCAGATGAGAGCGCGGCAGTTCCAGCACCGCCAGCTCCGCCGGGCCGCGGCCCACCGGCGTATGGCCCGCCGCCTGCATGATTTGCCTTAAATATGCCTCTCTGGCCCCGTCGCCAGCCACATAAATCCGCATCGGCATCCCCTCCCAGAATTTGCGATACTGCATCCTATGCCCCGGGGAAAGCGCGCGTGCCCAAAAAAATGAAGCGCATCCGGGAGAAGGGCGAAAAATCGCCTGTTTTCGGCATTGACAGAAGCGCTTCGGGGCATTATGATGAAGGAACAAGCGGCCAAAGGAGGAAACACGGCGCATGTATGAAGGAAAATTAGTACGTCTGCGCGCCTTTGATAACGGCGATCTGATTCCCTCCCTGAATTTCTCCAACGACTACGCCATTATGCGCGGGGCCACGGGCGGGATTCTGTATCCCTCCACCGCGGACGACGAGGCCCGCGCCATCGGCAATCAAACCAGCTATACTGCCGGAGAATATCAGTTCGCCATTGAAACGCTGGCGGAGCGGCGGTTCATCGGCAAGTGCGGGTTCACCCGGGTAAACTGGAAAAACCGGCTGGGCGAATTGGCCATCATGATCGGCGATCCCGCCTATCACGGCAAGGGCTACGGTACGGACGCAATCCGCACCCTGTGCAAATTCGGCTTTGAGGAGCTGAACCTGCACAAGCTCAAGGCCGTGGTGTTCGCCTTTAACGAGGGGGCGCTTCGCTGCTATGAAAAATGCGGCTTTGAGCGGGAGGGCCTTTTGAAGGAAGAAATTTACCGGGAGGGCGCTTATCACGACGTGGTGATGATGGGCCTGCGCCGGAAAACGGAGGAATAAGCATGGATTATACGGAAGCGACCATTTCCACCACCACGGCAGGCTCTGAAATCGTATCCGACCTGCTGATGCGCCTGGGCGCGGCGGGCACCCAGATTATGGACCGGGCCGACCTGCCCGACCCCAGCAAGCCCACCGCCAACTGGGAATTGATGGATCAATCGGTTATCGACGCCATGCCCGAGGACGTGCAGGTGAAGGCCTGGTTCGACGAGGATTCCCTCGCCCGCATTTTGCCCTCCCTGCGGGAGCAGCTGGCCCTGCTCAAGGAGCGGGGCGCGGGCCTGGGGGCGCTCTCCCTTTCCCTGCAGGGGGTGAAGGAGGAGGATTGGGCGGAAAATTGGAAGCAGTATTACAAGCCCTTCCGCCTGGGGGCGCACATGGTGGTGAAGCCCACCTGGGAGCCCTGGGACGCGCAGCCCGGCGATCTGATTCTGGAAATTGATCCAGGCATGGCCTTCGGCACGGGCACCCACGAAACCACCGCCATGTGCGTCAACCTGATTGAGAAATACTATCAAGGCGGCCAGCTGCTGGACGTGGGCACGGGCAGCGGCATTCTGGCGCTGGCGGCGGCCCGGCTGGGGGCGAAGGGCGTCGTGGCGGTGGATATCGATCCGGACGCGGTGCGCGTGGCCCGGGAAAACGTGGCCCATAACGGCCTGGAGGACGCGATCGAGGTGCGTCAGGGCGATCTGCTCCAGGGCCTTTCCCAGCAATTTGATTTCGCGGCGGCGAATATCCTGGCCCCTGTGATCTGCATGCTGGCCGCGCCGCTGAAAGCGCATCTTAAGCCGCACGGCCGCTTCATCTGCTCCGGCATTATCGCGGAGGCGGAGGACGAGGTGAACGAGGCGCTGCTGGCCGCGGGATATCAGATTGACGAAATCGTCCACAAGGGCGATTGGGTGGCATTCGCAACGCATATCTGACAGGCGATAAACAGTTTATTGATCTGGCGGGAATAGAAAAGCGTCGCATCATTCCACGCAAGCCCATACAGCTTTCTTAGAAAAAGCGCGGGGGAACCATTCTTTTTTCCAGAAGAACGGCTCCCCCGCGGTATTTTATTTTGTTTTTCGCAGTTCCTTTTCTGAATTATTCTTCAATAGCCGCCTTGCGCCGGTTGATCTCGGCAATCGCCTCGGGCGGGAATTTAGCCGCGCGCTGATAGGTGTACAGGCCGTTCTGCTCCTGCTCCACGTCGGTGAGCTGGGTGTAGCAAAAGCCCATATGCTCGGGATTATTCAGCAGCGTTGTAGTTAGCCCCTCATAGCGGGCAAGGAATTCCTCCTTGGTTTCGGGGCCGCGGCCATAGCCCCAGCCCGAAGCGTCCTGCGACCAGCGGATGCCGCCGTATTCGCTGACGAACACGGGCTTCTTGCCATCGTAATGCTGCTTGCCCGCCTGCCAGTCGTACAACTCCGCGCCGGGGGCGTAATGCTTGCCGAACACGGCGGGATCCTGCTCGTAATCGTGGGTATCGAAAATATCCGTTTCGGTGTGCAGGCCGCCGCTGGCGTCGATGCAGGGGCGGGTGGGATCGGCGGCCTTGGTGGCGCGATAGGTGGTTTCCAGGGTCAGCTGCCGCAGCCCGTCTCCCGATTCAAACCAGACCTCGTTGTAGGGGCACCAGCCCACCAGGCAGGGGGCGTTGAAATCCCGCTTCACGATTTCCAGCCATTCCTTCAGGAAAACGCCCAGGGTGTGGGGCCGGGCGGGATCGATGCCCCAGCTGGCCATTTCGCCCCAGCAAATATAGCCCAGCTGATCGGCCCAATATAGGAACCGCTGCTCAAACACCTTCTGATGCAGCCGCGCGCCGTTGAAGCCCATCTGCATGGAAAGAAGAATATCGTTTTTCAGCGCCTCATCCGTGGGCGCGGTATAAATACCGTCGGGATAGAACCCCTGGTCCAGCACCAGGCGCTGGAACACGGGTTTGCCGTTTATCAGGCATTTTTTTCCGTCAAAGGAAATGGTGCGCAGGGCGAAATAGCTGTCCGCCGTATCCTGAACCGCGCCTTCCTTTTCCAGCGTCAGCTTCAAATCGTAAAGGTTGGGCTCGCCGGGGGCCCAGAGGTGCTTTTCTTCCATTTTCAGCAGAAGCCGGGCGTGCGCGCCGTCCACCCAGGCGCGGCCCGCGCCCTGGAACGAGCCCTGGAAGGAGGCCTGGGCGCTGAGCTCCATGCCCCGGGCGTTCCCCGAAATCAGCGCGTCCACAAAAAGCGTGCCGTTTTCCGCATCCGGGATGTATTGCGCCGATTCGATATAAACGGGGTTCACCCATTCCAGCCACACCGTCTGCCAGATGCCCGTGGTGCGGGTGTAGGAGCAGCCATAGGACGCATAGCGGTCGGATTGCTTGCCGAAGGGCTGCCGGCCTTCCCGCTGGCGATCGTCCGCGCAGACGACCAGCGTGTTTTCCCCGCCGTGAAGGGCGGCGGTGATTTCGAAGGTGAAGGAGGCGTACCCCCCTTCATGCACGCCCACGCTCTGGCCGTTCACCCAGGCTTCGCAGCGGTAATCCACCGCCCCAAAATGCAGCAGCACGCGCTTGCCCTCCGCTTCCGGGGGCAGATCAAAGGTGCGCCGATACCAGACGGCGGCCATAAAATCCTTATAGTTTACGCCGGAAAGCGCGCTTTCCGGGCAGAAGGGAACGAGAATTTCCCGCTCCAGCTTTTCCTTTTCAATCAGGCCCCGGGCGCGGCCGGAAGCGCCCAGATCCATTTCAAACTGCCATACGCCGTTCAGGTTCATCCAGGTGGAGCGGGCAAACTGCGGCCGGGGGTATTCTTCCCGGGGAATCGCGGAATTGATCATACGCATCTTCTATCCTTTCGCATGCAAATTTTATATGTATTATAAAGCGGTTTCTCTTTTATCGCAATAAAAAAACGTATCGAAATATTGACATTTTCTATCGTTTCCGCTACAGTAAAAACCGCCCGTCCGAGAAGCAGCGCGAACCGTGCGGGCAAGGGAGGGCGCGCCGTGGAGATCGTGCGCATACGCCATAGCTGGCCCGAGCAGGCGGGCTTTATCCTGCGGCGGCCGGAGGGCGCGGAGGACGCCGTGTTCCTGCATTTTCAAACGCCCGTGCTTTTCAGCCTGGGCGGGAAATGGACGCCGGTGCAGCCGGGAGGCTTCATTCTCTGCGTCCCCGGCCAGCCGCACCATTTTCTATCCCCCGGCCCGCTGCTGCACGATTGGATGCATCTGCTGGGGCCCGTGGAGGCGGAAATGGCGGCCGTAGGCCTGCGGACGAACACGCTGTATCACGCCGCCTGCGGCCGCCAGATTACCGAGCTGATCGCCCGGCTGGAGGCGGAATGCTTCGCCCAGCGCAGTCATTGCCCCGCAATGTGCCAGGCCCTGCTGACACAGCTTCTGGTGCTGCTTGCCCGGGATCAGGCGGGGGAAACGCCGTCCCCCGTCTCCCAGGCCGCGGCGGACGAGCTGCGGGCGCTGCGGGCGCAGATGCTGCTGCATCCCGAAGCGGATTGGCCCAACGAGCGCATGGCGCAAATCGCGCATGTCAGCGTGCCCCGGCTCTACCCCCTGTACCGGCGCATGTTTTCCATCTCCCCCAACCGGGATTTAATTCTGATGCGCATCGAAAAGGCGAAAAATATGCTTTCCCAGGGGGAATCGGTGGCCCGAACAGCGGAAAAAACCGGCTATCATAACGTTTACCATTTCATTCGCCAGTTTAAGCAGCTCACCGGCCTTTCGCCGGGGCAATTCCGCAAATAAGGCGCGCTTTACGAACGCGCGTTTGTATGATATAATAGGATTAGGAAAAACGCTTTTGCGGTTTTCCGAGTCAGCGGAACGCTGTAAACGTTACGCTGACAATCATGATATAATAGGACGCGGTGTGGGCGGCGGTTCGTAAACCGCAGGGCGGCAATCATGGTATAATTGGGTTAAGAAAATCACTTTTTCAATTTTCCGCGTCCCAAAATCCGCAAGCGCCGCGCCGGCAATCATTAAAGGAGATTCTTTATGTATCGAAACACGCTCAAGGTGCACATGAACGTCACCGACACCCGCCTTCGCCGCAGAATCCTGGTTATCGCCTGCCTGTTCTTTTTCTGCCTTTCGCTGATTTTCGGGGCGGCGTATCTGCGGGCCTCCGCTTATCGCAGCAAGGCGCAGACGCAGATGAGTCAGCGCATGCTCAGCGCCGCCGCCTCCGCGGTGGAGGAAGTGAACCGCATGTCCGGCGTGGTGGCCTCCAACACCTCCGCCCGGCTTTCCAAGGTACGCCAGTATGTATATTATATGGAGCAGCTGAACGCCCTGAGCATGGCGCTGGCCGGGGGTGAAAGCGGCCGCCTGGCCCCGGAGCAGGCCTTCACCTCCCTCTATAGCGATCTGGAAACCTTCGAGGCCCAGACCCAGGCCGCCACCACCTCCACCATGGATACCCGCACCCTGCTTTTAACCCATCTGACCACGCTGCAAACCCTGCTGGCCGGTCAATAATTCTTGATTGAAAAAAGCGCTTCCCCGAAACCGGCGGGCCGTTCCCGCCCTCCGGAGGAAGCGCATTTTTTTCGTTTACCACATGATTCCCCAGCCCGTCAGCACCCCGCGCAGCCAATCCCAAAGAGGCCAAACCACCTCCGCTTCCCGCTCCCCCGTTTCCTCCGCCGTCAGGGCGGCGGCCTGGGGATACAGCGCGCCCCACCAATTATGCCCCTCGCCCCTCCCAATCGTGATATACACGGTGGGCGCGGGGGCGATGGCTCCGCCTGGGGAATAGCACCGCAGCGTCACCCGGCAATCCGCCCGTTTTCGGGCGGCCCAGGCCATGCGCGCAAAGGCCGCCGCCGTCATGCCGGATGCGCCAGGGGCCCGCGCCAGGGCGCAATCCCGCACCGCCAGCTTTTCCGCCTGGGCCAGACGGCTGTTTCCCCGGGCGATAACCCGCATGCGCCAGGGGCCCTCTCCCCGGGCGGGAAAGGAAAAAAGCAGCGCGCAAACCAGCGCCAGAACAAACAATTTACCGCGCACGCTTCTTCCCTCCCTTCAGGAATCAGCATGCGCGGTTCATCGATTTTTTATGCGAATAAATACGGCGTTTTACGCTTCGCCGGGCAGCGGACAAAGGCAAACCGCGCCAGGAATATCCAGCGCCGTGCCAACCGCGCCGTCCATGCCCAGGAAGGCCACGCCGCCGCCCTTTTGCTGGGCCAGGAGGAAGCCCCCTTCATAAAGAAGGAAATCCCGGGGAAAGCTGCCGGGAACCGAAAGCAGCCGGGGCCCCGCCAGCGTGCCATCCGCCCGGCGGTCAAAGCAGGCGATGCTGTCATGCCCGCGGTTGGATACATACACATGGGTTTCCGTCATGCGAACGGCCGCCGCCGTGTTTACCCCCTTAAAATCTGCAGGGATCGTGGGCAGCGCCTGGAGGCATTCCCACGCGCCGTTTTTCAGGGCGTAGGTCATCACCCAGCCGTCCAATTCGCCCACCAGGTAAAAGCGCGCCGGGCCGTCAAAAATCAAATGCCGCGCCCCCGCCCCCGGCTTGCAGGCGATCGCCTGGCGAAGCAGCAGCTTTCCATCCTCCCCGCAATCGTAAATCAGCACCTGATCCGTGCCCAGGTTGCAGACGAACAGCTCCCGCGTGCCCGGGCGGAAAGAAACCTGATGGGCATGGGAGCATTCCTGCCGGGTAGGATGCGGCCCCAGGGGCGCTTCATGGGGCACAAACTGGCAGCGGGGCAGAATCTTTTCCCCCGCCAGCGGGAAAACGGAAACCGAACCGTCCAGATAATTGGCGGCGTAGAGATAGCGTTCCTCCGCGTCCAGGCAGAGATGGCAGCAGGCGCGGCCTCCCGTGGGCTGGGCGGAAAGCATCGTCAGGCCCGTCCGGCTCCAGGAAAAGCTGGCCACCCAGCCCTCGTTTCCCGCCTGGTTGCAGGCGGCATACAGCGTTTTACCCTGCTTACCGGTCAGCGCCCAGATGGGATCAGCCAGTGCGTCCGCGGCGCACAGCAGTTCCATTTTCTGTCCCTGAGCGGAAATCAGCGCCAGCCCCGGCCCGCCCTGGGTGGTATAGGTTCCAACGGCGAATAACATCGTTTCTTTCTTCCTTTCCCTGTTGCTCGTCCTGATTATACCCCCGTCGCCCGGGAACGGGCAACAGAAAAAAGCGGTTTTTTGTCCTAAATCGTTCGATTTCTAAAAAAATGAGTGTAATCTTCTTAAGTTCTCCGAACGGTTGGTGCTATAATAGAAAAGAAAATTCGCCGGGATGATCTCTCGAAAGGCGTTTTCGCCGTCCCGGCGGCAAATCGTTCAATCATGAAAGGATCGTGAAAGAAATGGAGCGTTTCTCTCGCATAGGCCGCTTGCTCCCTTCTTCCTCGCAGGATATCGCCGATTCCCGGCTGGGCGTGGGCCTGGAAAAGCTGGACCGGGATTTGTACGATCCCGCACCCACCTACGACGTGTTGGCGGCGCTGGGGCTAAAATGGGTGCGGCTGCAATCGGGCTGGGCGCGCACGGAAAAGCAGGCGGGCGCGTATGATTTTTCCTGGCTGGATGAAATTGTGGACGCGCTGCTTGCCCGGGGTATGCGCCCCTGGCTGAATCTGGTGTACGGCAACCCTGTATACACCCCGGCGGCGGCGGCGGTTTTCGGCGCGGTGGGCGTGCCGCCTATCGCCACGCAGGCGGAGCGGGACGCATGGGATCGCTATGTTCAGGCCACGGTGCGGCATTTTTCCGGCCGGGTGCGGGATTATGAAATCTGGAACGAACCGGACGGCGACTGGTGCTGGAAGCACGGGGCAAACGCCCGGGAATACGGCGAATTCGCTCTGCGAACGGCCCGGGCGATCCACGCGGCGGATCCCCAGGCCCGGGCCATTGGCGGCGCAGTGGCAGGGGTGGATCTGGCCTATATCCGCACGGCGCTGGAAACGGGCATGGCCGGGGAAATCGACGCTTTTTCCTTCCATCGCTACGGCTGGGACGAAGCCAGCAGAGCGATGCCCGAAATGCTGGCCCTGCGGGCGCTGCTGGATGAATACAGCCCGCAAATCGCTTTAATTCAGGGCGAATCGGGCGCGCAGTCCTCCTCCCTGGGGGCGGGGGCGCTGCGGGGCGGTGCATGGGATGAGGAAAAACAGATGAAGCATCTGCTGCGCAATCGAATTACCGATCTGGCCGCGCCAGTAGAATTCACCTCTCATTTTTCCGCCTTGGATATGGCGGAGGCCCTCAACGGCGCGGCGGGCGACGTCGCTTCCTATAAGGATTACGGCTATTTCGGCGTGCTCAGTGCGCAATTTGATGACAACGGCCGCTGCACCGGAGAATATAAGCCGAAGAAGGCCTACTACGCCCTGCAAAATCTCTGCGCACTACTGGGCAGCCCGGAAGTGAAGCCCTGCACGCTGCCGCTGCTTCGCAAGGCGCGGCCCTCCGCCCGCATCTTTGGCGAGGATTGCCGCCTGCCCGTTTCCATGTACGGCTTCCGCCGGGCGGGCCACACCGCGCTGTGCTATTGGCGGCCCGCCAATCTGATGACCGAAACCTACCAGGGCACCGTCAGCTTTGACTGCGCGGGCTGCTTCAAGGGCCGCCCCGTGCTGCTGAACCCCGCCGACGGCGGCGTATACGCCCTGCCGGACAGCGTCTGCCAGGAGGGCGCGCACGGCTGCGAGCGCCTGGTGAACCTGCCGCTGACGGATTGCCCGCTGGTGCTGATGGACGCGGAATTCGCGCCCTTCGCGCCGCGGCAATAAGCGAGGGAGGAAAAGCATGAAAGTAACCGATGTAAAAGCGTTCGTGGTGGATTGCTTTCGGACGAACTGGGTTTTCATTAAGGTGTATACCGACGCGGGAGTGGACGGCGTGGGCGAAGCCACCCTGGAATACAAAGAGCACGCCCTGCTGGGCGCGGTGGAGCACATTCGGGAATATCTAACGGGGCAAAATCCCCTGGATATCGAGCGCCACGTTCACGATATCTATCGCGACGCTTACTGGCGGGGCGGCCCGGTGCTCATGAGCGCGCTTTCGGCCGTCGAAATCGCCCTGTGGGATATTCTTGGCAAGCATCTGGGCGTTCCCGTATATCAGCTGCTGGGCGGAAAATGCCGGGACAAGGCCCGCATTTATGTGAACGGCTGGTTCTCCGGGGCCAAAACCCCCGATGAATTCGCCCAGAAGGCCCGCATCGCCGTGCAGCGGGGCGTGACCGCCATGAAATGGGATCCCTTTGGGAAAAATTATATGAACATTTCCAACGCCGATCTGCGCGCCGCCCTGGAATGCGTGGAAAAGGTGCGCCAGGCGGTGGGCCCCGATGTGGATTTGCTCATCGAGGGTCACGGCCGTTTCGACGTGCCCACCGCCATCCGCATCGCCCGGGCGCTGGAGCCCTATCATCCCATGTTCTTTGAGGAGCCCGTTCCCCCAGATAACCTGGAAGCGCTCAAGGCCGTGCGCGATCAATCCCCCGTGCGCATTGCGGCAGGCGAACGGCTGTACGGCCGCCGGGATTATCTGCGCCTGTTTGAAACCCGAGCGGCGGATTATATTCAGCCCGACGTTTCCCACGCAGGAGGCATCATGGAGCTGAAAAAGCTGGCGGCGGAAGCGGAGGCCCGCTATATCCCCTTCGCGCCCCATAATCCCTCCGGCCCCGTGGCCAACGCGGCCACGCTGCAATTGGCCGCCTGCTGCCCCAATTTTGAAATTCTGGAAATCATGTACAGCGATGTGGGATGGCGCAAGGACGTTACCAACGAGCGCCTCGCCTACGCCGACGGCTATCTCCAGATTCCCGATCGCCCCGGCATCGGCGTGGAGATCGACGAGACGGCCTGCCTGGCGCATCCCTATCAGCCCCATACGCTGCGCCATTACACCGGCGCGCTGACGGACATTCGCCCCGCGAAAAGCGAATTCTATTTCTGATTTTTGGCGCGCCGCGCCTGAAAGGAAGCGTTATTATGCAGAAAGCATTATTCGTCACCGGCGGAACGGTGGGCACCGGCCTGGCCATCGCCCACAAATTCGCAGAAAACGGCTACGCCGTGTTCATCTCCAGCCGCAGCGGCGAAAGGGCGGAGCAGGCCGCCCGAGAAGTGGCCGCCGCCCATGGGGTGCATGCCAAGGGCTACGCCCTGGATATCCGGGATGAAGAGCGCATTAAAGAAATTTTCCGGGATATCGACGCCCAGGATTGCTTCGTGGAAACCGTCGCCCTCAATTCCGCCGATCTGGGTTTTGGAACCGATCCCGCCAAGGGCCAGGATTTCTTCACCGTCCCGGTGGAGGAATTTCAGCGGGTGTTTGAAACCAACCTGGTTTGGAATTTTATGATTATCCGCCAGGCCGCCCTGCGCATGCGGGAGCACGGTAAGGGGGCTATCGTGTTCGTCAGCTCCAATACCTCCTATCGCGCCATTCCCGGGCGCGTGGCTTACAGCGCCTCCAAGGGCGGCATCAACGCCATGAGCCGCGGCCTGGCGGTGGAACTGGGGCCCTACGGCATTCGCAGCAACGTGGTGCTTCCCGGCACCATCAAAACCGAGCGCTGGAAAAAGATGGGCGACCGGCAGATTGCCAACGGTCTGCTCACCCCCATCGGCGATATTTCGGATTTTGAGGATATCGCCAACGCCGTCTGGTATCTGGGCAGCGATCTGTCCAAAAATGTCACCGGCGCAGAAATCACGGTGGACGGCGGCATGAGCGTGCAACTCTTTCCCCGGAAGCTGGCCGAATGGAAGCAAAAAGCCCTGGAGAAGCTGTAAGAATTGCACGCCCTCAGCCGCCCGAGGGATCGGCGCTCGCCAGAGCGGTTCCCCGCAATTCTGCATTGTCATACAGGGGCGCAGAAAACTGCGCCTCTGCGCGCTGTGCCGCATTGGGCCTGCGTCCGCCACAAGCGGCGGAGGCTTCCGCCCCCAAGAAAGCTGTGTGAGGAGGAGACGGCCTCCTTCGCTTAAAGCCAGAGATTTACAGAAGCCCCCGTTTACCCTTTTACCGCTCCGGACACAATTCCTTCAATAATGTATTTCTGACAGCAGAAATAGAACAGAACAACGGGAACAAGCGCGGCGATAATCGCTGCCATCAAATGACCGTAGTCAATGGAGCCGAAGGCCATTTTCATATTTTGAATGGCGATAGGAATGGTTTGGATATTCGCGCCAATAATCAGATATGGAAGCAGAAAGTCGTTCCATATCCACATGGTGTTGATTATAGCCACGGTAATGGTTATTGGCTTCAATACTGGAAAAGTAATATAAGCGAACGATTTAGCAGGGTTTGCCCCATCAATCATTGCCGCTTCTTCCATCTCAATGGGTATTCCTTTAACAAATCCCGAAAACATGAAGGTTGCCGTGGTTGAACCCATGCCCAGATAGATTACACACATGCCGGCGAGGCTGGTCAGTCCAAAGCTGTCGGCGAGCTTTGTCAGGGGAAACATCGTCATTTGGAAGGGAATAACCATTGACGCTACCAAAACAAAATAGATGACGTCACACCACCACGCACGAATTCTGGTAATAATCCAAGCGCACATGGAGCAAAAAAGCACAATCAACAGGACGGACCCTATTGTAATGAAAAAAGAATAGACAGCCGCTCGATAAAAATGCACTTTTGCCAGCCCGACAGCATAATTCTGCAATCCAACAAATGTTTCTTTATTGGGAAAAGCAAACGGCGTTGCGGAAATATAGAGCTTTCCCTTTAATGAATTCATGAGCACGAGCAGTATTGGAAGCACAAAAAAGGCGCTTACCATACCAAGAAACAAATAGTACAGGCACCGTTTTCGCCGCGTTGTTTGCGCCTTCATCACATTTCCACCTCCTGTTTCCTTGTGATAGAAAGCTGAATCATCACAATCACGCAGACAATGACCGTAAAGATAACGGCCTTTGCCTGGCCAACGCCGCCAAAGCCAACGCGGCTGTAGTATGTGTTATATATATCCATAGCCAGCATGGCCGTGGTATTGGCCGGCGCGCCGCCGGTCAGGGACAGGTTTTGCGAATACATCAGGAAGGTATCCTTTAAAGACAGGAAAAGGCAAATCGTGATCGAGTTCATAACCAAGGGAAGCGTAACATTTTTCAGCATGTGAAAGGAGTTGGCCCCGTCAATTTCAGCGGCCTCAAACAAATCCTTCGGGATGGATTGAATCCCGGCGATATAAATCACCATAATATACCCAATATTCTGCCAATTGTAAACGATCGTTAATCCCCAATAGCCATAAGCTGCGCTATAGGTGATATCATGCCCGGTCCACCTGATCAAAATGCCGTTAATCATCAATTGCCAAATATATCCCAATATGATTCCACCCACCAGATTGGGCATATAAAACAGCGTGCGAAAGAAATTCGTTGCCTTAAGGCCGCGCGTCAAAAGCAGGGCGAGGACAAACGCGAAGATGTTCACGCTCAACACGCAAACAAAGGAGACTCTTATGGTAAACCACAGAGCGCGCAAAAACGCTTTGTCAGAAAAAACATAAAGATAGTTTTGTATCCCAATGAACTGTGCGTTCCGCAATGTTTTAAACTTAAAAAAAGACAGATATATCCCCATAAAAAAGGGAATCAATACTGCAATGAGAAAGGTAATGATTACAGGTAGAATAAACAGAAGAGCATATTTTCTATATGATTTCTGCATGAGAACCCTCCTTGCGTCCGGTACGCCACAGGACAATGGCGTACCGGACTATCTCACTTACTTATCTGGCGGCATTGGTGATTTCCCGTTCTACGGCCCAAATGTCAATTGCGTCCTTCACCACGTCCGCCCAGTCTTTCTGGCCCTGCGCATACATCAGCAGGCTGGAAGCGAATTCATTCTTCCATACGTCGTCCGGAATCAGGTTGCATGCCCAGCAATAAGATTCCTTTCCCATGGCGGCAATATCCTTCTCGCTGTTTTGAAGAGGATTGCTGTAGGTAATATCGGAAAAGGTGGTCAGCGGGCAAACGAAGCCCAGCTCATTGGTTACATAATTCTTGCCTTCGTCGCTGCTGAACAGCCATTCAAGAAAGTCCAAGGTAGCTTTCTGATCCGCAGCGGACAGCTGCGAATTGACCGCAATATAGGTCGAGCCTCCGCCAACCAGACCCATATCGGATTCTCCATCCGCACCGATGGTGAGGGGAAGGAAGCATACATCGTCGGCGGTTACGACGCAACCGTCGGTACCTTCAATCGTCCCCCATGCCCAATCGCCGTTCTGGATCATGGCGCACTTGCCCAAAGCAAACTCTGCCATGGAATCGTCAACCGTCTTTGTGCCGACCAGAGCGGGTTCGGTTACGGAGTTGTTTAAATACAGATCCAACAGATTTTTATAGCCGTCTGCATAAGCGAAGGAAAATTCTGGAATCGGCGCGCTCATGTCGATGTTGTCGTTTCCGCCAAATTCCCAGAACAGCGGGAGAGACATCGCATGCGTCGCATACCGCCAATCCTGTCCGGCCTGGAGCGTCGTCGTTCCAAATACGCCTTCGATTCCCAGTTCTTCCTTCATGGAGCTCATGTCTTCCACAACCGCCTTAAGGGCGTCAAAGGTAAACATTTCGTCCAGACTGGAATATTCGGTTTTCTTGTTTGGAGAGGTAAAATATTTTTCCAGGATGGATTTGTTGGTGATGATGCCGAATCCCTCCATGGCAATGGCAATGGCATATACGCGTCCATCCAGCTTTCGGCACATCGATTCGTTGGGCACCCAGCTGTTTAATACGGTATCCGTCAAATCCAGGCAGTAATCCTGAAACTCCACCAGCACGTTCTGGTTTTCCAGGCTGAATACCGAAGGAGCGTTACGGGTATCCAGACGGGCATTCAGCGTAGTGTAGTACGTGCCCGAGACGGCTGTTTCCACGATAACGTTTACTCCCGTTTTTTCTGTATACAGCTTCGCCAGAGTTTCCATTTGCCCGGCGATTTCCTGCTTGACGTTCAGCCAGCGGACGGTGGGCGTGGAATCAGCAAACGAAGCGGCGGGGAGACAGGTAAGCAACAGCATGACTGCCGTTATGAACGCAAGAATCTTTTTCATTTTCATGGCTCCTTTTCATTAGATTTTGTTCGTTATGCCATTGTATGCTCCTGTCGGCGCAATAGGCATAATCGGGTCGACAGCGTTCCCATAAAAGGGCGTGGGAGCGTTATCGGTCGGCGCGGCCCATCGCACCGCATTTTTCAGCACCTTCTGGATCTCAGGATTGTAGTAGATCGGAAACACCTCATGGCCTGGACGGAAATAGAACACCTTGCCCTTCCCTCGGCGCCAGCAGCATCCGCTTCGGAAAACCTCTCCGCCCTCAAACCAGCTGATAAACACCTCTTCATCCGGCTGCGGAATGTTGAAATGCTCGCCGTACATTTCCACCTGCGGGAGAACGATATTCTCGCTTAGCCCCTGCACGATAGGATGCCCGGGATTTACAACCCAAAGAATCTCTTTTTCTCCATCTTCCCGCCATTTCAACTGGCCGGAATTGGTTCCACAGACCTTCTGAAAGATTTTTGATCCGTGGGCTGAGTGGAGCACGATTAAGCCCATGCCCTCCAAAATCCGTTCATATACCCGGTTCACGATTTCATCCTGTACCTCATCGTGCGCCATATGCCCCCACCAGATCAGCACATCCGTCTGCTCCAGCGTCTTTTGCGTCAGTCCATGCTCCGGCTGGCGCAGCGTAGCGGTTCGCACAATACAGCCGTCCTCCTCCAGGAACTGCTGGATGCATCCGTGAATCCCCTTGGGATACACCTTTGCGACCTCGGGGAACTGAACCTCATGCAAATACTCATTCCACACCGTCACTTGAATCGCCATTCTTTTCACCTCCTTTTTTAAAGCGTAATCCACGTTTTTTCTATATCTGAACGGATCACCGCATCCAGCAGCCGCTGATTCAGAAATCCGTCATAGATATTCGCGCTTAATCCATCCTCCTGCCCTAAAACAATATCGGCAAAGGATTGCATTTGATCACAGTAGTATTCTTTGGGAATATCAACCGGCATAAACTGACAGGAGCTGCTTCCTTTTTCCCCCAGACACAGGGATAACGTATCTCTTCCATCGCCGGCTTCGTCGAGGGAATACGTTAATGCGCCTTCGCTTCCGTAGACGTCCATGCGCTGGAAATTACCGCGTCCAAAGCCAAATCTGGTGATTCTGAAGGCGGCGGCGACTCCCTGATCCATTTCGGCGAAGTAATTCGCGTAGTCATCCACATCGACGGCGCCGAATCGGCCTCCGTCCATGGTTTTTCGCTGGTCGGTAAACCGTCCCAGATGCGAACTGATCCTGCGATACTCCAAGCCCGTCACAAAGCGAACCAGATCCAGCGCGTGGGAGCCAAGATCGCCCAATGCGCCGGAGCCCGCATGCTCTTTTACAAATCGCCAAACCAGCGGCGTTTCAAAGCGCGGAAGTCCCCATGCCTGGTAGTATTGCATATCCACATGGTAAAGACGACCCAGCGTCCCGTTTTTTATCAATTGCCGCGCATATCTGGCCGCCGCCTTAAAGCGGTAGGAAAAGCAAATCATATTTTTTACTTTTCGTTCTTCCACCTTGTGCAATAATTCCTCGGCTTGGCGCGCGTTAAGCGTGACCGGCTTTTCCAAAGCGAAGGGTTTTCCCGCTTCAGCGGCCTCCATCGCCATTTCAAAATGCATATCATTGGGCGTGGAAATGTCGATTGCCTGTACGTCCGGGCACCGAATAAGCGCCTGGTAATCTGAAAAACAGTGATCTGCGGTTACTCCATATACGTTCTGCGCATACTCCAAAGCCTTTGCGTCAGTATCGCACACTGCTATTAAGCGCAAATCGGCGCTGGATTGAATCCCTGGCAAATGAACCCCTTTTGAAATGGCACCTATTCCGATACTTCCAATTTGTATTGCGGACATGAACAGCATCTCCTTTTCTTTCACGTTCGTTTACATTATACGCTCTGTTTTTTGCCCGCGCTATGCCTTTTTTACCGTTAAAGCGACGATTATTACGCATATTTCCGTTAAAATAAAACGTATTTTCGCCATGGCGCACATTGTTCTGTTGTAAAATGCGGAGAAATACTGTACAATAAAGAAAAATCTGCCGATGCGCTCAAAGGAGGCCTTCTCATGGATTCTACCATTGATATTACCTATGAACCAGTTGATTTGTTTGGCAATTTATTATGTAAAATCTTCATTCATAGCTATTCTCAGGAGGAGCCTCCGTTTCATTGGCACAATTGTTATGAATTCAGCTGCTGTTTTGTGGATGACAGTACGCTCATCATTGACGGTGAAAAGCATGTGATAAAGGCGGGACAGCTTTCTTTTGTCAATGCGAACATTATTCATTGCCCGCTCCCGCATAAAATGAAAACGATACGAGGTATCACTGTGTTAATTCCCGTCGACGTGGCAAAAAGTTATTTTCCTACGTATGAGGATACCTCTTTCCAAATTGAGGATAACGTTTTTGCCCAAAAGATGATCCTGAAGGACCTGATCGAAATGTATACCCTCTCGCTCGAGCCGACTAAAACCGCGCCTTTACGAATCAATTCTCTTGTTCTGGATATTCTGGCGATTATGTTTGATTATAGCCAGGAATATCCGGATTGTGTGGCGAATAAAAATGCTTTGCCCAAAAAGCAATATGCCGAATATATTTTGAGAAACTATAAAAAGAACCTCACCTTGAATGAAGTTGCCCAGCATTACGGATATTCAAAATCTTACTTTTCCATGCATTTTAAAAAAGAAGTCGGGATTCCGTTTTACACGTTTCTCTCTTCCGTTCGCCTCAGCCACGCCGCGTATCTATTGAGTAATTCTGCTATGCAGATTTCAGAAATTGCTTTAGAAAGCGGCTTTACCAATGTCCGCTCCTTTGAGAAGCTGTTTGCGCGCCATTACAAAGCATCCCCAAACCAATACAGAATACAAGGAAAAGCCCAAACCAAATAAAAATCAACCGCTCCGCTATTATGGGAATGGCATTACGCCGCGACCAGCAAAAAAAGAATCGCAAAAAAACACCCTTGGAAAACAACTTCTGAGCCGCCCCAAAGGGGCGGCGATCATCTGAACGGTTCATCCCGCATTATCTTTATCAATTCATATCATCCGCAGGTATTTCCGGTTCAGCTTGCCCTCTCGGTTCAGCGCGATCAGGCGCTCATAGCGCGCCACCGCCTGCTCCAGAATCTGGGGCCAGGGCACGGGGATGGTTTCCCGGGCCTGCCGTCCCGCTTGGCGCGCCGCCTCGGGATCCTTCAGCACGGCGCGCATCACCCGGGCCAAATCCGCCGGGCTGTTTTCGCAAAGAAAGCCGTTCTGCCCATCCTGAATAATTTCCGCCGCGCTGCTGCCGCGCACCATCACGGAGGGGGTGCCCATCACGGCGGCCTCCCGCACCACCATGGGCGCGTTGTCATACAGCGAAGGGAACGTGAACAGGGAGGCCCGCTTATACAGTCCGTCCAGCAGGCCCATATCGGTGATGTGCCCCGCCAGGTGCGTGCAGGCACCCAGGTTCAGATCATAAATCTTCTGCTCAATCTCTTTCAAATCAGGCCCCTGGCCTGCCAGAACCAGCTGGAACTTCTCATTTTCCGCCCACAGCTGCGCGCAGGCTTCCAGCACGGCCAAGATGTTCTTTTTCCAATTCATCTGACCCACGAACAGGAACAGGGGATCCTGCCCCAGGCCCCAGCGGCGCTCCGCCTCGGCCACCGCCCCGGGCTCCGCCGCGCGCATGGTCACGCCGTTGGGCATCACCTGGATTTCGCCGTCGTAGCCGTATTCCTTCAGCACGTCCGCCGTGGCCTGGCCCACCGCCCAGACCTCGTCGCACCGCTCGTAAAAATCCACCACAAATTTAACCCCCACCCGGGCCAGACGTTCTGATTTGGTGGCCTTGAGGAAATCATCGTAGTATTTGGAATGGAACGTGCCCACCAGCGGAATTTTCCGCAGCGCGGCCAGGCGCAGCGCCTCCGAGCCCGAGGTGAACGGGCTGTGGGCGTGGGCAATATCCAAGGGAATCATGCGCATGCGCCGTCGATAATGGGCGTCCATGGGCGCTTCGCCCTGCTTATATTGCTTCATGCCCGGCAAGCTCGCAGCGCGAAAATCTACCATTTCAAAGGGGTAGCCGCCCCGATAACCGGTATCGTACATGGGGCAAATAACGCTGACCTGGTGTCCCATTTTGCACAGCGTTTCCGCATAAGCCAGGGCCACCCGTCCCACGCCGTCTACGACGGGCAAAAACGTATCCGTGAATTGACCAATCCGCAGCATTCGCCCACCTCCTCTTTGGCATTATCTCACAAATTCAAAATAAAAGCAATCCCCTCCCCGCGAAAGGGAGCGCATTGCTTTTCACGCCCGTTTTCGCCGCTGCGGCGGTTACTCCTCCGCAAGGCCCGCATGCCTGCGCAGAAACAGGGCGATTTGATTAATGGAGGCCCGGCTTTCCTCAAAGCCGAAGGCCTGGAAAACATGGCACATGCCCTCCCAGCGAATCATCTGCACCTTCACGCCGTCCCGGAGCATGGCGCGCTCCACATTTTCGGAATCGCTGAGCAGAATTTCATGGGTTCCGCAATGAATCTGCGTGGGCGGGAAGCCGGTAAAATCGCCGTAAACCGGAGAAATACAGGGATCCTCCAGGCTGCGCGTTCCCGCGAACTGCCGGGCGCTTTCCATCAGCTCGCCCGCATCCAGCGTGGCGTCCACCGCCTGCAGCGTGCGATAGCTCTCCCCCCGCTGGGCCAGATCCGCCCAGGGAGAAAGCAGGCACAGCGCTCCGGGCGTCCCCGTCCCCCGGCGGCGCAGCGCGTCCGTCAGGGCAAGGGCCAGGTTGCCCCCCGCGCTCTCCCCCACCAATAGAATTTTTTCCGGCGGATAGCCTTGATTCAGCAGCCAGTCATACGCGGCCAGCGCGTCCTCCAATTGCGCGGGATAAACGGCCCGGGGCGCGAGACGATAGGAGAAAACCAGCGCCTGCAGCCCGGAGGCGGCGCAAATGGGGGCCATCAGCGCCCGGCTTTGCAGCAGCCCGCCGGATACATACGCCCCGCCGTGCAGATGCAGCAGCACCGCGTCCATTTTTTCCACCCGGCGGGGAGAAACCCTCAGCGCGGGAAAGCGAAGCTGCGGAACGACGACGGCCGTGGTGGCGCCAATGCGCATGCGTGCCGCCAGCTCCACGGACGGTTCCAGCTTCATCACAAAATTCTGGCTCACCCGGCTGGCGACTTTTTTATGGGATCGAATCAGGCCCAGAATATCCTGGCTTCTGCGAGACGGCATAGCTTCGCTTCCCTCCTTTGCGGCTTTTAGGATACCTTATTTTTCCCTTCCGGTCAAGCAAAAAAGCGCCCCGGAGCAGCGAGAATTTTCCCGCCGCCCGGGGCGCTGAAGGGGATTATTTTGCGCTCAGGTATTCGTCGATGGCCTTGGCGGCGGTTTTGCCCGCGCCCATGGCCAGAATCACCGTAG
>CAKULG010000014.1 GCA_934667105.1 uncultured Clostridia bacterium | reverse complement strand
GCGGTGCACTTCAGCGCCTTTTCGCCCTTCTCGGTGCAGGTGGGCTTCTTCGTTTCGCTCCAGGCGCCCTTGTCATGGCCCGTGGCGGGAATTTCTTCCTTCTTGATTTCCGCGCCGCAAGCGGAGCACTTTTCTACCTTTTCGCCCTTTTCAGTGCAGGTAGCCTTCTTCGTTTCGGTCCATTCCGTCTTCTCATGCTTGCAGGGAGCGGGCGCGCCCTGAACGGTCACCGTGCCGCCGGACACAGTGGAGGGCACATCGTTGTCGTCCGCATCCTTGCTGAAATCGATCCGTGCGCTTACCGCGTAATTGCCGGAGGCAGCGCCCTCCTTAATTTTGAAGGTAAACGTGCCGATTTTGCCGGAAGACGGGCTCATGCTCGTCAGGCGGCTGTAATCCGGGGAAACCATAAAGCCGTTGGAAGCGGCAGCGCCGGTGCATTCCAGCACGGACTCGTCATAGCTGACGATAACATTCGCAATCATGGGAGAGCCGTTGGCCGTGAACGTGACGTCCACCGTCACCGTGTCGCCGGGCTTCCCCGTGGCGGCCATCGCCGTGCTGGCGCACAGGGCCAGCATCAGCAGCGCGCAAACCAGAACCAGGAACTTCTTCATACTGTTACCTCCTACACCTTCGTGTAATTTATTCATAATGGCTTTCGCCATTATTTCAAGGTTACGCCCCAGCCGCTGACATATTTCAGCAGCAGAAGCACATCCGCCGTGGTGATCTTGCCGTCTCCCGTCACATCGGAATTGGCGGCGTTCACCTCCACGCCCCACCCGCTGACGTATTTCAGCAGCTGCAGCACGTCCGCCGTGGTCACCTTGCCGTCGCTGTTCGCGTCGCCGGGAACGCGCTCCGGGGCCGGGCAGCCGCATACGGCGCATACGCCGTTTTCAAATTCGTGAGGCTTCAAATCGAGCTTTTCATGGCACTGCCCGCACAGGAACCAATGCTCCGTTTCCGTGTGCTCTGTCCGTCCCCGATGGCTTATCGTCGCATTCTTTGTTTTCAGTCCGCAATATAAGCACACCTCGGACGTGCAAAGCTTCACATGGTGCTGCGGCTCGGTTACATTGCCGCAATCCTTGCAAATCTGCCAATGATCGGTTTCATTGTATTGATAATCGTAGTCGTCATAATTATGGGCAATCTCGCCCGTGCCCTTCTGGCCGCAAACCACGCACAGGCCCCATTTGCAGGAAATCTGATGCGTCTCCCGGTAGAGTTCCTTCCCGCAATCCTTGCAGACACGCCAATGCTCCGTCTCGGAGTGCTCGTAATGATCATAATCCAAATTATGATCGATATGGCCTTTGCCCTTCTGGCCGCACTCCGTGCACAGCCCCGTCTTACAAGATAACGAATGTGCAGAGGGGATGGATTTCTCTCCACAATTCTTGCAAATCGTCCAATGCTCAGTTTCGGAATGCATATAGTTCTGCCAATCAAAATCATGTTCGACCTCGCCGGTGCCTTTTTGTTCGCATTCCACGCACAGCCCGGTTTTACAGGAAATTCGATGATTGTCGCGATAAATATCCTTGCCGCAATCCTTGCAAACATACCAATGTTCCGTATCGGTATAGTTCCAATCGCCCCAGTCATAATCATGAGCAGTTCGGCCGAAGCCCTCCTGATCGCAATCGACGCACTTGCCCGTCGCGCAGGAAATTCGATGCTCGTAGTGATAAGTATCCTTGCCGCAATCCTTACAGACGTGCCAATGCTGTACTTCGCTGTGCTGCCATTCGCCCCATCCATAATTATGGGACATATAGCCCGTCCCCGGCCGATCGCACCATACGCACAAGCCCGTTTTGCAGGAAATGCTATGCGACCCCCTGTCATATTCCTCGCCGCAATTGATGCAGATATACCAATGCTCCGTCTCGGTAGCTCCCATCACTCCCGAAGACTGATGGACGATCTCTCCCGTGCCCTTCTGGTCGCACTCCACGCATATGCCAGTTTTGCAGGATACATGGTGCGGCTGCCGATAGATTGCCGCTCCGCAATCCTTGCAGACGAACCAGTGCTCCGTTTCGCTGAATTCATATGCGGTCCAGTCATAGTTCCTGTGCTGACACTCCTCCCCCATGGCGCAGGCGCAGCTTACGGCCAACAGCAGGCAGACCAGCAGCAGCGCGGGGAAAATGCGCTTTTTCAGCATTGTCTTCATGGTTTCTCTCCCTTTTCTTTTTTCGAAGGGGGTGCGCCGCCCAGGGGCGGGCGGCGCAGGCCCGCATGCCGTAGCGTTATTGCAGCGTCACGCCCCAGCCGCTGACGTATTTCAGCAGCAGAAGCACATCCGCCGTGGTGATCTTGCCGTCCCCTGTCACATCGGAATTGGCGGCGTTCACCTCCACGCCCCACCCGCTGACGTATTTCAGCAGCTGCAGCACGTCCGCCGTGGTCACCTTGCCGTCGCTGTTCGCGTCGCCGGGAACGCGCTCCGGGGCCGGGCAGCCGCATACGGCGCATACGCCGTCCGCCCATTCATGGGGCTCCTGGTAAACCTTCTGCTTGCAATCCGGGCAGAAGTTCCAATGCTCCGCGTCAGTATATTGCCAATCGTCGATCCTCACGTCGTGCCACGCTTCGCCCTGGCCCTTCCGGTTGCAATAAATGCACGCGCCCGTCTGGCAGGAAAGATTGTGGGGCGTCCGGTAGACCTCCTGGCCGCAATTCAGGCACACGCCCCAATGCTCCGTTTCGGAAGTGAGCCATTCACTGATCGTGTGGGCGGCTTCACCCGTTCCTTTTATTCCGCAAACGACGCACAGCCCCGTTTGGCAATCGATCTTGTGCGTGTCGGTAAACAGCGTCTTCCCGCAATCTCTGCAGATCTGCCAATGCTTTGTTCCATCGCTCATCCAAAAGACGGACAGATGGGAAATCTCGCCGGACTTTTTCTGATGGCACTTTTCGCAAACGCCCGTCACGCAGGAGATTTGATGCCCCCCTCTGAAAAATTCCTGGCCGCAATCCGGGCAGATTTCCCAGCATTCCGTATCGTTATATTCCCATTTGTTCGTCTCTCTATGGGCAATTTCGCCCGTGCCCTCATGGCCGCACCGGATGCACTTCCCTGTCTTGCAGGAAAGCTGATGCTCCATTCTATCGATTTCTTCCCCGCAATCTGCGCAGACCGTCCAGCAATCCTCGTCGTTGTGCTGCCAGTCGCTGGGAGCCCGCTTATGGGAAGGAAGGCCCTCGCCCGCCTGGCCGCAATCCACACACAGACCGGTTTTGCAGGAAATCCAATGCTTCCAGGGGCCGTCCTTTGCGCCGCAATCCGTGCAGATTTGCCAATGCTCCGTTTCCGAATGCTGATAATCGCCCAGATTATGCTGGATATAGCCCGTGCCCTTATGGCCGCACATCAGGCACTGCCCCGTCTTGCAGGAAATAATATGGGGATACCGATCGGCTTCCTCTCCGCAGGCCTCGCAGATATGCCAGCATTCCGTTTCGGTGTATTTCCAATCGTCCCACGCATATTCATGCGAGAGCGTACCCTGGCCAGCATAGCCGCAGTCAACGCATTTTCCATCCTGACAGGAGATCTGATGATTCCAGGGCTCCTCCGCTTCGCCGCAATTCAGGCAGGCGCGCCAATGCTGCGTCTCCGAATGGCTCCAATCGCCGTAATCATGAGAGGTATAGCCCGTGCCTTTCTGGTCGCAATTGATGCACCGGCCCGTTTTACAGGAAATCCAGTGGTCTTCCTTATTGCCTATTTCGCCGCAGTCCTGGCAAACAAGCCAATGCTGCGTTTCATTGCTTTTCCAGGCGCTCCAATCATAATTGTGGGTGATTTCGCCCTCGCCCGCCTGGCGGCAGGCCGTGCACAGGCCCGTCTTGCAGGAAATCCAGTGCTTTTCATGCTCTTCTTCTTCACCGCAATCCTCGCAGATGAGCCAATGCTCCGTTTCATTGAACTGTATGTTCGCCAGATCATATTTGTGTGATATTTTCCCATTTCCTTCCTTATCGCACACCCTGCACTGCCCCGTCACGCAAGAAATGCGATGCTCCTCCCGTTCTCGTTCCTCACCGCAATCTTTGCAGAGCACCCAATGCTGCGTGCTGTCGCCTTGCCAATTGTCCCAGTCATAGGCGTGGGAAATTTCTCCCTTGCCTGCCTTGCCGCACATCTCGCACAAACGCGTCTTACAGGAAATTTGATGGCTTTCACGCGCTTCTTCACCGCAGTCCTGGCAGAGAGTCCAATGCTCCGTTTCATTGGATTGCAGCTTTGACCAATCGAAATTGTGTATTATTATGCCTGTTCCTTTCGCGCCGCACTCCCTGCACGTCCCCGTAGAACAGGAAATGTTGTGCTGCTCGCGTAAAACCTCTCTTCCGCAGTCCTGGCAAAGCAGCCAGTGCTCCTCTCCGTTGTGTTGGAGAGCATTCCAATCATAGCTATGCTCGCATTTCTCCCCCATGGCGCAGGCGCAGCTTACGGCCAGCAGCAGGCAGGCCAGCAGCAGCGCGGGAAAAAAGTGCCTTCTCTTCGTCGCTTTCATGTTTCCTTCTCCTCCCCATGCATTGCATTTTCGTCCGGTTGGCTTTTTATTGCAGCGTCACATCCCAGCCGCTTATATATTTCAGCACCAGCAGCACATCGGCGGTGTTTACCGTGTCGCCGCCGCTCACAGCGGCGTTGGTTTCATTCACCCGCACGCCCCAGCCGCTTACATGCTTCAGCATGCGCAGCACATCGGCGGTGCCCACCGTGCCGTCGCCGTCCGCATCCCCCGGAATGTGGGCGGGCTCCTGCCGGCCGCAGAGGGCGCACACGCCGTTTTCCCAGGTATGCGCCGCGTCCTCCAGCTTCGCGCCGCACTGCTCGCAGACGTGCCAATGATCCACGCCGTCCTTCTGCCAGTCCGCGGAAATTGTATGCGGCTGACGGCCAAATTCTTCCTGGCATCTATCGCAAATACGCCAGCATTCCTGATCGTCATACCGCCAGCGATCGGAGGCATGGCCGAGAGCGGCAATTTCTTCCGTGGCCCCTTCGCCGCACACGGCGCATTGGAATTTCTTTTCGCCCGGCTCCGTACAGGTAGGCTCTTTCGTCACCTTCCAGGCTTCCGCCTGATGGCCATTAGCGGCGATTTCCTCCGTCTTAACGGTTTCGCCGCACACGGTGCAAATCTGTGCCTTTTCGCCCTTTTCAGTGCAGGTAGGCTCTTTCGTCACCTTCCAAGCTTCCGCCTGATGGCCATTAGCGGCGATTTCCTCCGTCTTAGCAACTTTTCCGCACACGGCGCATGTCTGCGTCCTTTCGCCCGGCTCCGTGCAGGTGGACTCCCTGGTTTCAATCCAATCGCCCGGCTGTTCGTGGGCAATTTCGCCCGCCGTCTTCAGCCCGCAGTAAATGCATTCCCCCGTGCGGCAGGAAACGGCATGGGGCCGCCGGTCAAATTCCTCTAAGCAATTTTCGCAAATGCGCCAGCATTCCTGATCGTCGTAGCGCCAGCGATAGCGGTGCGCCGCCCGGCCTGAAGCCGTCTGCCCGCAGGTGGTGCATTTTCCTGTCAAGCAGTCGATCCAGTGCTGTTCGCGCCAGGCCTCTTCCCCGCATACCTCGCACAGCTGCCAATGCTCCGTTTCGGAATACTGTATTTCGCCGCCGGGAATATGGCTTGCTTCGCCCGTCCCGGTTTGGCCGCAACGGGTGCAGTGGTTTGTGCGGCAGGAAAGGCTGTGCTGCTCCCGATTAACCTCCGCCCCGCATCTTTCACAAATCTGCCAATGCTCCTCATCGGAAAATTTCCAATCATACAAATCGGCGACAACATGCTCCACCTGGTCGCTTTTTCCTTCCCGGTCGCACACGATGCACTTTCCCGTTTTGCAGGAAATCTCGTGCTTCATGCGAAGCTCTTCTTCTCCACAGGCGTCGCAGACATACCAATGCTCCGTCTCGGAAGAGACCATTTTCAGTTCACCCATGTGGAAATAATCGCCTTTTCCCGCCTGGCCGCAATCCATACACTTCTTCGAAGTGCAGGGAATCTCGTGCACCGAGCGGCCCGTTTCTTCCCCGCAGATTTTGCAGGCGTACCAGTGCTCTGTTTCAGAGGTGAAAACCTGCGCATAATCCGCTACATGCGCCGCAGCGCCCGTGCCTGCCTGACCGCAGATCGTGCATTTACTCGTTTCGCAGGAAATAGTGTGGCCTGCGTTGTAGCTCTTTCTCCCGCATTTGGAGCATTCTTTCCAATGCTCCGTTTCCGACGTAACCCAATCGTTCATCCAATCAAGATGCGATACTTCTCCCGTGCCGGGCTGATAGCAGACGCGGCAATTTCCCGTTACGCAGTCGATAACGTGTCCGGCTTGATTAATTTTCTCCCCGCACAGCGTGCATTCTTGCCAATGCCTCAGCTCGTCGTTGCGCATTTTACACTGATGCCTGATATCTCCCGACGCGCCTTCCTGGCCGCAGATGGTACATTTCATTTGGCAGGAAACCTGGTGCGCGGCGCGGTCAAGCTCATTGCTGCATCGCGGGCAAATACGCCAGTGCTCCGTCTCGTTGCTTTCCCATTTATCTGAGCCAAGATGAGAAATTTCTCCCGTGCCCGGCTGATCGCAGTAGATGCACGCATCCAGCCGGTCGCAATAGAACCAATGGGACGACGGCTGCATGGTCGTCATGCCGCAGTACGTGCAGCTCATCCAATGCTCCGTATCATTGTGCTGCCACGCTATGCTGTGCGCCCCCTCATTTGTGCCCGTCAGGCCGCAAACTGTGCACACAACGGAATTACAGGGCAATATGTGCGCGGCGTGGTTGGGGTTCGGCTGGCCGCACCGCTGGCAGATCGTCCAATGCTCCGTATCATCGCCGTCCCAAACCAGCGGGTCGTACAAATGCTGAATATTCGTTCCCGTCTGGTTGCAAACCGTGCATAGCATCGTTTCGCAGGATATGGAATGTTCACTGCGATTGACATCTTCGCCGCAATCTTTGCAAACGTACCAATGCTCCGTTTCATTAGAATGCCAGTCGTCCAAATCAAAGCTATGCCCGCATTCCTCGCCCATTGCGCAGGCGCAGCAAGCAATCGCCAACAGGCAGGCAAACAGCAGTGCGGGCAGAATCCGCTTTTTCATTGTTGCGCGTACATTCATGGTATTCTCTCCCTTTTCGTTTTTTCGAAGGAGGGCGCGCCGCCCAAGAGTGGGCGGCGCAGACCCGCACGCCGTTGCGTTATTGCAGCGTCACGCCCCAGCCGCTGACATACTTCAGCAGCAGAAGCACATCCGCCGTGGTGATCTTGCCGTCCCCCGTCACATCGGAATTGGCGGCGTTCACCTCCACGCCCCAGCCGCTGACGGATTTCAGCAGCTGTAGCACGTCCGCCGTGGTCACCTTGCCGTCGCTGTTCGCGTCGCCGGGAATTCTGTTCACGGGAGGATTCGTGCTGGGCGCTTCCGTCGGCTGCGCAGGGGGATTCGTGCTGGGCGCTTCCGTCGGCTGCGCGGGGGGATTCGTGCTGGGCGCTTCCGTCGGCTGCGCGGGGGGATTCGTGCTGGGCGCTTCCGTCGGCTGCACGGGAGGCTTCGTGCTGGGCGCTTCCGTCGGCTGCACGGGAGGCTTCGTGCTGGGCGCTTCCGTCGGCTGCACGGGAGGCTTCGTGCTGGGCGCTTCCGTCGGCTGCGCAGGGGGATTCGTGCCGGGCGCTTCCGTCGGCTGCGCGGGGGGATTCGTGCCGGGCGCTTTTGTCGGCTGCGCTGTGGGCGCGGTGGCAGAATTGCTGAGCTTAAAGCCAATCCAGGACCACTGGAATTCGCTCTGACCATCCGCAGATGCGCCGACGGCAAATTTCAAGTATTGCCCGCCCGTCAGATCGGCCACGGACAGCGCCATGGAATTCGACGCGGTATCGATGTTCCGAACGACCCGGACGGCGCGATCCGCCTGAGAATCGTCGTTTGCAACAGGAACCTCGTTCAGCAGAATCGCTTTCACATGATAGCTGACCGCGTTCGTGGAATTCCAATAAATAGCCAGGTTGCCTTTGGCCAAATCGCAGTCGTTGACGGAATAAGCCGCGTAGCCCGAGAAAACAGGCGTGCCCGCAACGCTGGAAGCAGGGGGCGGCGTAGACGGCTGCGTGGAAGGATTGACTTTATAATCCGAATACCAATCGTCCGGAACATCCGGCCCTGCTTCACCATTAACAAGCCATTCAGGAATTTCCCATTTTGCAAGCGAATATACGCCGGAGGTAAATATCCTTGCTTCATTCATTCTGCGATAATAAAGCCCTGCGTAATCCTTGCCGCCTGCATGATGCCATCTTGCCATGGCATTGTAAACCTTCCACGCGGGGATACTGCTTCCCGAACCGTATTCCAGCAAAATGGATCTAAGCCGACAAGACGTTGTCAAGGGAGCGGAACCGCAATTAAACACCATCGACACCAAAGCGTCGTACTGGTTCTGATTGAGGGAAACGCCGCTGGACGAAACAAAGTTATTGACGATTGTCTCTGCACGAAGCAGGTCTTTTCGCAGCAGTTCAGTTCCCTGCTCCTCAGTAATTGTATCGGGCAAATTATCATCTGCGGTAATCAGGTGGCCATAACCAATCGTCCACTTTCCTCCGGCATCCTTATACTTTGTTGCCCTAAAGCTTTCGTAATTCTTGATGAAATCGACTCCCCGGTCGCTGGTTTTTCCGCTCACGGAAGGAACGCCGGGCGTTGCAGTCGGCGCGGCTGTCGGGGCCGGAGTAGACGGCGTGACCACGCCGCCGTTATGGACGCGGATACAGCCGATGCCAAAGCCTTTTCCGTTAAGCCACTTTCTAAATGAATCCCAAGTAAAATTCTTTGTGCTGATTCCGCAATAGTTATCCCAATTGGCGTGAATCACCGAGAAACCGGTATCCGATATAGAAGTCACAATCACATTGTGTCCATTGCTGTTCGTACCCGCTCGGACATTCGCGCCAACGCCGCCTCGCTGGATCAACTCTTTCAGCGTTTCATTTGAAACTTTAGCGCTCGAAAGAAGTCCGCTGGACTTTCCATCCAGGTAAGCTCCCTGGCTGCCGTAAATCGCCACCTCGACATACTTCGCAAAGCCCATGCATTGCCGGGCCCCCAGGTATGTAAGACTCTTGCACGATGCGCCGCTATTGGGGCTGGTGCATTCTTTTTTCTTGGACGCAGTGAAGTAATCCTGGCCCGGGATATAATCAATGTAACCGCCCAGCAGAGGGTACCTGTGGCTGGACGTATCGGGATCAATCACCTGCACGTTCAGCTTAACGGGCGTAATCGCCTGGCGCCAGCTATCGTTTTCAACGTCGGAATTGGAAACGTAGATGGTGAAGGTATAGGTTCCCGGGGTCGTCCCTGCGGGAATCTGAATGGGGCAATCGTTGGAAGTCGCGGATGCACTGAAACCGAGCGTCACCGTTTTGCTGCCGATGCCGCTATCGCCGCAATCCACATGGATGCGCTGGGCGTTCTTCGCCTCCACGCACAGCCACAGCGTGTCCCTGCCGCCGTTGGCCAGCGGGCCGTAGGTATCCCCGCTCTTGTAGACGGTATCGCCGATCTTCACGGTGGCCTCCGGGGCCGCGTATCCGGCAGCCTGCGTCACCTTGATGGTTTTCGTCTGCCCGTCGGCGCTCTCCACGGTGATCGTCTCGCTGCGGGAGGACGCGCTGTAGTTCGCCCGGGCGGAAACCGAAATCGCGCTTCCGCTCTTGGAAACGGTCAGCCATTTATTCCCCGCCGCCGTTTCGCTTTCCGTGGGATAAGAGACGGTGTAGCTGCTCACGCCGCCGACCGTCACCTTGTCCGATCCGCCGCCGCAGGCGAAGGTCAGGGCGGAATCGCTCAACGTCATATCCGCTGCGCCGCTGTTTATCAGCCGGAAGCCAACCCAAGCCCAATGCGCCTCGCTGGCGCTTTCTTTCGTGCCGTAGGCCCCCACCGCCACCTTCAGATATTTCGCGCCCGTCAGTTTGCTGGCGCTCAGCCTGACATATTTGGAAGTGCGGTCGTTGACTTCATAGATCACGTCCACGGCGTGACTCGCCTGATCGCTGTCATCGGAGGGTTCTTCGTTTAGCAGAATCGCCTTCACACAGTAAGCCTCCGCATTGGCGGCGGAATAGGAGACAGTCAGCGCGCTGCCCGAGCTGGTATCAAAATCGTGAATCTTCCCCGCCGGGTAATCCTTGAACGTCGGCTCCTCGGAATAGCCGCGAGAATCCTTAAGGCGGATGCCGAAGGTGAGCCACTGCGCCGTATCGTCCGCATCATAGACGGCGACGGCAATTTTGAGGTAGTCGTAATCCTCCATCTTGCTGGCCGTCAGGGAGAATTTGCATTTGGTGGTGGAATAGGTAGTGGCGGTTTTTTCAGCCAGCACCGTGCCGCGCCCGGACTGATAATCGTCGCCAAAATCCACCTTTTCATTCAGGCCGACGCATTTAGCGTAGTATTTGCTTGCGCCCGTCTGTTTGCTCCACTTAACGACCAGGCTGCCATCCGCCAGATCGTAATCGTAAATTCTTCCGGAGGCGGCGGAATTGCCGTCCCAGTAAACCTCGGGCTCAGAGACAGCCGCGAGAGCCGTCCCGCCCATGGCAAGCAGAAGCGCCAGAGTACACAGAAGAGATACATACTTTTTCACCGAAAATACACCTCCAAATCAAAATCCCCTTAGCAAAAACAACACCCGCCTGGCCGCAATTTCCCTGCGGCGAGCCGCCGTTTCCATTGCCGCGCGCATGCGTCCTGAAATGCGCCCTTCTCCGCCGGGCCTGATAGCTTCCAGCTTTTGTTTTTTTATATTTCTCCTTCCATCTGTTCATTATTTTTGCAATTTGTGAATTTATAACCATTTTTGTAAATATTTTCAAGTACAGTTTAGCACAAGATCAGCCCAAAAGCAAGCTTTTTTCCAAACCAGCGCTTTCCTCCCGTAATTTTCCCGCCTGTCTTTTTCGGCCAATTTCTCTGATTTTCGCCTTGTTTCCCCCGGCCGGGCATGGTATAATGATACAGTTATGTAAAAAAAGCGGAGGGGAACGTTTCATGCGCGTAGGATTCGACCACGATCAATACGCCGCCATGCAATCGGAGCATATCCGGCATCGCATTCAGGCCTTTGGCGGCAAGCTGTATCTGGAACTGGGGGGCAAGCTGTTCGACGATTTTCACGCCTCCCGGGTGCTGCCCGGCTTCCGGCCGGACAGCAAGGTGGCCATGCTGCTGAATTTAAAGGATCAGGCCGAGCTGGTGATCGCCATCAACGCGGACGATATTGAAAAAAGCAAGGTGCGCGGCGATCTGGGCATCACCTACGATGCGGACGTGCTGCGGCTGATCGACGCTTTCCGGGGCATCGGGCTGTATGTGGGCAGCGTGGTGCTCACCCGCTGGCGCGAGCAGCGAACCGCCGTCGCCTTTAAGCAGCGCTTGGAAAGCCTTGGGGTGCGGGTGTTCCGTCATTTCCCCATCGAGGGCTATCCTTACGATGTGAAGCATATCGTCAGCGACGAGGGCTTCGGCGCCAATGAATATGTGGAAACCTCCCGCCCGCTGGTGCTGGTCACCGCCCCGGGTCCGGGCAGCGGTAAAATGGCCGTGTGCCTTTCCCAATTGTATCAGGAGCATCAGCGGGGCGTGCAGGCGGGCTACGCCAAATTCGAAACCTTCCCCATCTGGAATCTTCCCCTGAAGCATCCCGTAAACGTGGCTTACGAGGCGGCCACGGTGGATTTGGACGATGTGAATATGATCGATCCTTTCCACCTGGAGGCCTATGGGCAGACCACCGTGAATTACAACCGCGATATTGAAATTTTCCCCGTGCTGCGGGCCGTGTTTGAAAAAATCTACGGCCATTCTCCCTATCAATCTCCCACGGATATGGGCGTAAACATGGCGGGCAACTGCATCACCGACGACGAAGCCTGCCGCGCCGCCGCGCTGCAGGAAATCATTCGCCGCTATTACGCCGCCCGCTGCGCCGTGCGTCAGGGCCGCGCGCTGCAAACGGAGGTGGAAAAGCTGCAATTACTTTTGCAGCAGATGAACCTCAGCGACGACGACCGCCCCGTCATCGCCGCCGCCCGGGCACGCGCCCAGGAAACGGGGGCCCCCGCCCTGGCTATCGAGCTGCCCGACGGGCGAATCGTCACCGGCAAAACCTCCGCCCTGCTGGGCCCCTCCGCCGCCGTGCTGCTTAACGCCCTCAAGACGCTGGGCGGCATCGAAAAGGAAACGCCCCTCATTTCCCCCGCCGTGATCGGCCCCATTCAGGAATTGAAATGCCATTATCTGGGCAATCATAACCCCCGGCTGCACAGCGACGAAATCCTGGTGGCCCTTTCTATCTGCGCCGCATCCCATGAAACCGCCGCCCGGGCCATGCGTCAGCTGCCCCTGCTGGCCCACTGCGAAGCCCATTCCACCGTGATTCTTCCCCAGGTGGACGATAATGTGTTCAAGCGCCTGAAAATGAACCTCACCTGCGATCCGCACTATCAAAGCCGGAAGCTGTATCACAAATAACGCGCCGCCGGAGGGGAGGGGGAAGCCGCCCCCCTCCGGCCCGTATTTTTTCCCCGTCTGGATAAAGGAGCGATATATAATGAAGCGATTGCTTGCTTTTCTGCTGATTCTGCTGCTGGCCTGCCCGCTTTCCGCACTTGCGGAAAAGCGTTCCTCGCTGCCCGAAGCGCTGCTGGTGGAATACAAAACAGCGGAACGCACGGAGGGGAAAAACAAAGACCGCTTTATCTCCAAGGATCAGATCAAAACCGCCCAGCCCGCCGTGGACGCGGAAATAAACGGTCTGGCCGATCAATTCGACACCGCCATGAGCGCCGAAATGAAGGGCTGCGCCAATCCCAAGCGCAACAGCCGCCTGGATATTCATATCGTGCATTCCATTTCGGGCGAGCGCTGCGTCAGCTTCCTGGTGCTGGCCCGGGAAAGCTATAAGCGAGTGCAGCAGCGCTCCCCCTTTGAAACGCGCACCTATGATATGTCCACCGGGGAGCAGCTTGCCCTCACCCAGTTTTTCGCCCCGGACAGTTCCGCCTGGGCGGTGCTTTCCCAGCGGGTGTACGATCAATTGAAGGCCTTTTTCCCCAAGGAGGAGGCGGAGGAAAGCGCCCTGCGCGCCCTGAGCGATCCCGAGGCCCTGAAAACCGCGCCCTTCACCCTGGGGCCCGTCACGCTCTCCTTCCATTTCGAGGCCCGGGCGCTGTATCCCGAGCATGCGTCGCTGCTGCGGGTTTCTATCCCCTATGCGGACGTGCGGGAGATGATGACCGATTTCGGTCGCCGGGAAACGGACAATTCCATGTATAAAATGGTCGCCCTGACCTTTGACGACGGGCCCGCCTACGCCCCCTCCGCCACGCTGCTGAATCATCTGCGCCGGTCGGGGGCCAAGGCCACCTTCTTCCTGGTGGGCGACCGCATCAACGAATACAAGGACATCGTACTGCGGGAAAACGACGAGGGCCACTCCCTGCAAAGCCACCATTATAAGCACACCGATACCACCAAATCCACCCCCGCCCGCATCCAGACCTACACCCAGCGCTTCTACGACGCCCTCACCGGCCTCACCGGCTCCGCCCCCAGCATGCTGCGGCCCCCTTACGGGCTGGATAAACCCTTCGCCCAGGCCAAGGTGAATCTGCCCATCATTCAATGGGATGTGGATACCAAGGATTGGACGGGCAAATCCGCCGCCGCGGTGCTCAGCGTGGTGCGAAACGAAACCAAGGACGGCTCCATCATCCTGATGCACGATATAAAAGAAAAAACTCCCGAATCCGCCCGGGCGGTGCTGGAATGGCTGAAGGAGCGAGGGTATCTGTGCGTTTCGGTGGAGGAGCTGGCGCTGCAATACGGGCAGGAGCTGCTGCCCAACCACGTTTATTACAGCATCCAGCCTGATAACGCAAATTAACCGCCTGTAATTTTTTAAGGAAGCCGCTCTTCGGAGGGCTTCCTTTTTACGTGGAGCGAAATGCGTTTTTTCGCTTCCCATGGATGGACATTTTTCGCAAAAGATGGTATAATTTAAGGTGGTCTTATATCACGCCGGAGGAGGGAGCCCCTTGAACGAGCAGGAAAACGCGCGGCTGGAAAGGCTGCTGGAGGAAGTGCAGAAGCCCGCGCGCTATATCGGCGGAGAAATGAACGCCGTGCATAAGCCCTGGGACAGCGTGCGGAGCCGTTTCGCCTTCTGCTTTCCCGATACCTATGATATCGCCATGTCCCATCTGGGCATGAAAATTCTTTACTATCTGATTAACGAGCGGGAGGACGCCCTGTGCGAGCGGGTGTGTATGCCGGACGCGGATATGGCGGACGGCATGCGGCGGGAAAAAATTCCCCTGTTTTCCCTGGAAAGCCGCCACGCCCTTTCCAATTTCGATATTGTGGGCTTCACCCTGCAATACGAAATGAGCTATACCAACATTCTGGAAATGCTGGATCTGGGGGGCATTCCCCTGGAGGGCAAGGACCGGCCCGAGGACGCGCCCTTTGTGGTGGCCGGGGGCCCCTGCGCCTTCAACCCCGAGCCCCTGGCCATGTTCTTTGATGCGTTCATGATCGGCGACGGCGAGGATGTGATGCACGAGCTCATCGACGTGATCCGGGACGGCCGGGCCGCCGGGCTTTCCCGGCGGGAGATTCTGCGTCGGCTGGCGGGGCTGGAGGGCGTGTATGTGCCCGCGCTGTATCAGGTATCCTATCATGCGGACGGCACGCTGGCTTCCTTCGCCCCCGCCGATTCCGCCGCCCCCGCCCGGGTGAAGCGCCGGGTGGTGAAGGATTTAAACGCCGCAATTTACCCCAAGAAAATCCCCGTGCCCTACACTGAAATCGTGCACGACCGCATCGTGCTGGAAATCATGCGGGGCTGCACCCGGGGCTGCCGCTTCTGCCAGGCGGGCATGCTGTATCGCCCGGTGCGGGAGCGCAGCATGGAGCGCCTGCTGGAACTGGCCGATGCGCTGGAAGCCTCCACCGGCTATGAGGAAATGAGCCTTTCCTCCCTTTCCTCCGGCGATTATACCTGCCTGCCCCAGCTGATTTCCGCGCTGATGGCCCGATATAAAGAAAAGCGGGTGGGCGTTTCGCTGCCCTCCATGCGCATTGACAACATCGTGAAGCAATCGCTGGAGGAAGCGCAGCAGGTGAAAAAATCCGGCCTCACCCTGGCCCCCGAGGCGGGCACTCAGCGGCTGCGGGACGTAATCAACAAGGGCGTTACCGAGGCCGACCTGATCCGCTCGGTGACGGACGCTTTCGAATGCGGCTGGAGCAGCGTGAAGCTGTATTTCATGATGGGCCTGCCCACCGAAACGGACGAGGATTTGCAGGGCATCGGTCATCTGGCCAAGCGGGTGGTGGACGCATATTACGCCCTACCCAAGGAAAAGCGGGCCAAGGGCGTGAAGGTGACCTGCTCCGCCTCCGTTTTCGTGCCCAAGCCCTTCACCCCCTTCCAATGGGCCGCCCAGGATACTCTGGAGCAGGTGCGGGAAAAGCAGGCGGCGCTGCGGCAGTATCTCAAATTAAAATGCGTGAATTTCAATTGGCACGAAAGCAGCCTTTCCCAATTGGAGGCCTGCATTTCCCGGGGCGACCGGCGCATCGGCCAGGTGATTTACCAGGCCTGGAAGCGGGGCTGCCGCCTGGACGGCTGGACGGAGCATTTCAATTACCAGGAATGGATGAACGCCTTTGCCGATTGCGGGCTGGATCCCGCCTTCTACGCCCACCGGGAGCGCCCCTACGACGAACTGCTGCCCTGGGCCTTTGTGGACGCGGGGGTGAGCCAGGCCTATCTGCAAAAGGAAAACGAACGGGCCAAAATGGGAACCACCACCCGGGATTGCCGCTACGGCTGCAACGGCTGCGGCATGCACACCTGGAACGTATGCGATTTTGTGGAGCATCCGCCCCTGAAGGGCAAGGAGCCCCAGAGCGCGCCCCTGTTCGACTGATCAACGCTCCGCGCCTCCCAGCCGGAAGAATATACGAGGTTTTCCGCCCATGAAAATGATTGTGGTTTTTGAAAAAGGCGCGCGGCTGCGGCTCATCGGCCATCTGGATCTGATGCGCGCCATGCAGCGGGCGCTGCGGCGCAGCGATCTGCCCCTGCGCTATTCCCAGGGCTTCAACCCCCATATCCTGCTGAATTTCGCCGCGCCCCTGTCCGTGGGCATGCCGGGCAAACGGGAAATTATGGAGGTGCCCCTGGAAAGGGAGGTAAGCGCGGAGGAATTCCTGCAAAAGCTCACCGCCGCCCTGCCCCCCGATCTGCCCTGCCTTTCCGCCCGCCCGGTGGACGACCGTCATCCCGCTCCCATGGCGCAATTAACCGCCGCCATGTACGAAGCCAAAATGGAAAGCATGCCGGAAAATCTGGACGATTGCATCGCCCGCTTTCTGGCCCAGCCCGAAATTCCCGCCGTGCGCAGAACAAAATCAGGGGATAAGCCCTGCGATCTGCGCCCCATGATTTACGCCCTTTCCCGCAGGGGCGATACCCTGTGCATGACGCTGGCCCTTTGCGAAAAGGGCACCTGCAAGCCCGAGCTTTTGCTCTCCTCGCTGTTTACCTTCGCCGGGCAGGAGCGCCCCCGTACGTTGATCACCCGCACCCAACTGCTGGGCGGAGAGGACGTGCTGGCGCCCCTGGAAACGCTATGAGCAAGCAGCTGCTGATTGAATTCGAGGGGGAGCGCCCCGCCCTGGCCCTGGTGCGGGACGGCCGGCTGCTTTCCTTTTTCCCCGCCGCCCCCGAGGCGGAAATTCAGGCCGAGCAGGTATACCGGGGCGTGGTGGATCGCATCGTTCGGGGCATGGAGGCCGCCTTTGTGCGCCTGGGCGGGGGAAAAATGGGATTCCTGCCCTTTTCGGAATGCAAGGCCCGTCCCCGCTCAGGGGATACGGTGCTGGTGCAGGTGAAGCGTCCCCCCATTGGGGAAAAGGCCGCTTCCCTGACTCAGGATATTTCCCTGGCCGGGCGCTTCATCCTGCTGACTCCCTTAGACGCGCGCTGCGGCGTATCCAAGAAAATTGAGGATGACGAAACGCGCGGTCGCCTGCTGGCCCTGGCGCGCCGCCTGGCCCCGCCGGGCATGGGCCTGGTGATGCGCACGGAAAGTCAGGCCGCGTCGGAAGAAGAAATCGCCGCCGAGGCGGAAGCGCTGCTGGCAAAATGGCAGGCAATCGCCGCCTGCGCCCTCCCCGCCCCCTGCCTGGCCGCCGGACGGGAGGACGCGCTTTCCCGCCTGCTGCGGGATGAGCGGGGTGAAATCGCCGAGGCGCTTACCAACCGCCCGGAGGCGCTGCCGCCCCTGCCCTGTCCCGTGCGCCCCTGCCCTCAGCCCTTCGCGCTATATAACGTCGCCGCCCAATGGGAAAAGGCCCAGCGCCGAAAGCACTGGCTGGATTGCGGCGGCTTCCTGATCCTGGATCGAACGGAGGCGCTGACGGTGTTCGACGTGAACAGCGGCAAATTCACCGGCGGCAAGGCGGGCGCGGAAGCCACGTTCCTGAAGCTGAATATCGAAGCGGCCCGGGAGATCGCCAGGCTGCTCCGGCTGCGCAATCTGGGGGGCATTATTCTGATTGATTTTGTGGATATGCAATCAGAGGAAAGCCGCCGGGCGGTGACGGAGGCGCTGGAAGCCGCCCTGCGGGACGACCCGGTGAAAACCGCGCTGCACGGCTTCACCAGCCTGGGCCTGATGGAAATGACCCGCAAAAAAACGGGAGACATAGCCCCCGTTCCCACTTCACCCTGCCCGTACTGCCACGGCACGGGCCTGCGAGAGGATACGCCATGAAAGAAGAACGCACCGTCCGCATTTCTCCGGAGGAGATGGCCGCGCAACAGGCCTTCGCCAGGGAATTTTCCTCCCTGCCGGAGCGGCCCCAAACCTACTATATCGTCACCTACGGCTGCCAGATGAACGCCCATGATTCCGAAAAGCTGGCCGGCATGCTGGAAGAAATGGGCATGACCCCCGCCCCCGCCCGGGAGGAAGCGGATTTTGTGCTGCACAATACCTGCTGCATCCGCGATAACGCCGAGCGTAAGGCCCTGGGCAACGTGACCTGGCTGAAGGAAATTAAAAAGGAACGCCCCGGCCTGCTTATCGGCGTGTGCGGCTGCATGGTGCAGGAGCCGGGCATGGCGGAAAAGATTCTGCGTCAGTATCCCTTTATCGACGTGGCCTTCGGCACCGGCAATCTGCACCGGCTGCCCGAGCTGCTGCTGCGCGCGGTGGAAACCCGCCGTCGGGTGGTGGCCGTGCCCGAGGAGCAATCCACCCTCATTGAGGGCCTGCCCGTGCGCCGGGAATCGGATTTTCAGGCGTATGTCACCATCATGTACGGCTGCAATAATTTCTGCTCCTACTGCATCGTGCCCTATGTGCGCGGGCGGGAGCGCAGCCGCGCCCCGGAGGATATTCTGCGAGAAGTAGATACGCTGCAAAAAAAGGGCGTGAAGGAAATCATGCTGCTGGGGCAGAATGTGAATTCCTACGGCAACGACGTCCCCGGCGGCGTATCCTTTCCCCAGCTGCTGCGCCTGGTGGCGGGCACGGGCATTCCCCGCATCCGGTTCATGACCTCGCATCCCAAGGATCTATCCGACGCGCTGATTGACGAAATGGCCCGCAACCCCGCCCTGTGCCCGCATCTGCATCTGCCGGTGCAATCGGGCAGCAATCGCATCCTGGCCGCTATGAACCGGCGCTACACCCGGGAGCAATACCTGGAAAAGGTGCGCAAAATCCGCCAGGCCGCGCCCAATATCGGCCTGACCACCGATCTCATCGTGGCCTTCCCCGGAGAAACGGAGCAGGATTTCGAGGACACCCTGGCCCTCACCCGGGAAGCCCGCTGGGACAGCGCCTTCACCTTCATCTATTCCCCCCGCACGGGCACCCGCGCCGCCGAAATGCCCGGCCGCATCCCGCCGGAGGAGGCCAGCCGACGCATTGAGCGTCTCATCGCCCTGCAGGAGGAAATGACGGCCCAGGCCTTTGCCTCCCTGGTGGGCCAAAAAGAATCCGTGCTGGTGACGGGCCTCTCCCGCCGCAGCCCCCGCCAGGTTACGGGCAAGTGCGGCCGGAATATCAGCGTGAATTTCGAAGGAACCGCGCAGCTCATCGGCCAAATTGTGCCGGTTGAAATAACCGCCGCCAGCAAAACCACGCTGCGCGGCCGAATGATGGAAGGAGAATAAATCAAATGAATCAGGCTGTTATCGATAAGGCCCGGGAATTGGCCGCCGTGCTGGCGAAATCCCCCGAATACATTTCCATGCGCGCCGCGGAGGAAGCCGCTGCCAAGGACGACGCCATCGCCGACGCTTTCGGCCGCTATAACGATTTGCACCAGCAGATCGAGCGCATCTCCATGCAGGAAACCCCGGACTTTGATAAAATGGGCGAGCTGACCCGGGAGATGGAATCCGTGCAGGAGCAGATTCAGGAAATGCCCCTGGCCAAGGCCATGCAGCGCGCCCGGGGCCTGTTCACCGAACTGATGCAGCAGGTGAATATCGAATTATCCCAGGTGCTCAATCCCAACGCGGGCGGCTCCTGCAGCGGCAATTGCGGCAGCTGCGGCGGCTGCCACCATTAAGGCAATCCCTCTTCGATTGCGCGGCATCGCCTTCCCCGAAATCTGATTACAAAGGAGCGTCCGCCCCATGGCCACCCTCTCCCCCATGATGCAGCAATATATGCGCCTTAAAGAGCAGAACCCAGACACCCTGCTCTTTTTCCGCGTGGGCGATTTTTACGAAATGTTCTTTGACGACGCGCTCACAGCCAGCCGGGAGCTGGAGCTGACGCTCACCGGCAAGGATTGCGGCCTGGAGGAGCGCGCGCCCATGTGCGGCGTGCCCTACCATGCGGTGGATACCTATGTGGCGCGGCTGGTGGAAAAGGGCTACCGGGTGGCCATCGGAGAGCAAATGACCGACCCCGCCCTGGCCAAGGGCCTGGTGGATCGAGACGTGATCCGCATCATCACCCCCGGCACGCTGACGGATACCGCCGTAATCGGGGAGCGAAAAAATAATTTTCTCTGCTCCCTGTATGTGCAGGGCAAACGGGCGGGGCTGGCCGCCTGCGACGTATCCACCGGCGAATTTTACGCCCAGCAGCTTCCCGCGGAGCAAAGCGCCGTGAAGGCCGCCCTTTCCGCCCTGGAGCCGGGGGAGATCATCACCAACGATCTGGAATTCGCCAAGGGGTGCGCCGCCGTGGTTCCGCGACTTTTCACCGCCGCCGCCTTCCAAAGCCAGAACGCCCGGGAGACGCTGCTTTCCCATTTCGGAGTCAACTCGCTCATCGCCTTGGGGCTGGATTCCTCCCTGGCCGCGGCGGCCTGCGCCTCCGGCGCGCTGATGCGCTATCTGAACGACACCCAGAAAAACTCCCTCAAGCACATCGTTTCCATCCGCATCCAGGAAAAGGGCGATACCATGCCCCTGGACGCCTCCACCCGCCGCAACCTGGAATTGACCGAAACCATCCGAGGCCGCTCGGCCAAGGGCTCGCTGCTCTCCATCCTGGACGACACCGTTACCGCCATGGGCGGCCGCCTGCTGCGGGCATGGGTGGAAAAGCCCTTGCTTTCCAAGGAAAAAATCGAAGCTCGGCTGGCCGCCGTGGAGGCGCTGTATCAAAATCATGTGCTGGGCGAAGCCCTGCGGGAAAAGCTCAGCCGAGTTTACGATATGGAGCGGCTGCTTTCCAAGGTATCCTATCATTCCCTCAACGCGCGGGATTGCCTCTCGCTGCTGCGCTCCCTGGAGCAGGCCCCCGAGGTGCTTTCCCTGCTTGCGGAAATTTCCGGCGACGCGCTTTCCTTCCTGCGGGAAATGCTCAACCCCCTGCCCGAACTGACCGATCTGCTCTCCCGGGCCATTTCGCCTGACGCGCCCCTGCTCATCAGCGAGGGCGGCGTGATTCGCGCGGGCTATAACGCCGAATTGGACGAGCTGCGCCGCGCCAGCACCGAAGGCAAGCAATGGCTGCTGGAGCTGGAAGCCCGGGAACGCGAGGAAACGGGCATCAAAAACCTGCGCATCCAATACAACCGGGTTTTCGGCTATTACATCGAGGTGACAAAATCCAATTACGCCCTGGTGCCCCTGCGCTATCAGCGGCGGCAGACGCTGGCCTCCTCCGAGCGCTTCACCACCGACGAATTGCGCGCCATTGAAAGCAAGCTCACCGGGGCCCAGGAGCAGGCGGCCAAGCTGGAGCTTTTGCTCTTTGAGCAGATTCGCGATCAGATCGGCAATCAGATGGCCCCCCTGCAGGGCACCGCCGCCGCCTATAAAACGCTGGACGCGCTGCTTTCCCTTGCCCGGGTGGCCCGGCGGAACAATTATGTGCGCCCCGAAATCACGGAGGACGGCGTCATCGATATTCTGGATGGGCGGCACCCGGTGGTGGAGGCAATGCTGCCCGATATGGCCTTCGTGCCCAACGATACGCATCTGGACGGCGAGGGCCGCCGGATGCAGATCATCACCGGCCCCAATATGGCGGGCAAAAGCACCTATATGCGCCAAGTGGCGCTGATTACGCTGATGGCGCACATGGGCTCCTTCGTGCCCGCCCGGGAGGCGCATATCTGCCTGGTGGACGGGGTGTACACCCGGGTGGGCGCTTCGGACGATCTGGCCACGGGGCAATCCACCTTCATGGTGGAAATGAGCGAAATGGCCTATATCCTGCGCAACGCTACCAACCGCTCTCTGGTGATCCTGGATGAAATCGGCCGGGGCACCAGCACCTTCGACGGCCTGTCCATCGCCTGGGCGGCGGTGGAATATCTGTGCGATAAGCAAAAATCCGGGGCGAAGGCCCTTTTCGCCACCCACTATCACGAGCTTTCCGAACTGGAAGGGCATTTGGAAGGCGTGGCCAATTTCTGCGTTTCGGTGAAGGAGCACGGCGAAGAAGTGATCTTCCTGCGCAAGATCATCCCCGGCGGCACGGATAAGAGCTTCGGCATTTATGTGGCCCGGCTGGCGGGAGTGCCCCGCCCGGTGGTGGCCCGGGCCCAGGAAATAGAGGCCAGGCTGGAAGTGAGCAACGAAGGGCAAAACAGCATCGGCAAGAACATCCTGGGTGCCAAGCATAAGAAAAAGAACGAGCAGGTGGCCCTGATGGATTATTCCAAGACCGAGTTTGTGGAGGAGATCCGGGGGCTGGACGTGCTGTCCATGACGCCGATGGACGCGCTGAACAAGCTGTTCCTGCTCAAGGAAAAGGCGCTGAAGCTATAAAAACAAAGGAGGTGGAAGCCGATGGACGCGCCGCGTATTCGGCAATTACCCCCCGAGGTGATCGGCCAGATCGCCGCGGGCGAGGTGGTGGAGCGGCCCGCCGCCGCCATTAAGGAACTGGTGGAGAACAGCATGGACGCAGGGGCCACGGCTATCACCGTGGATATTCGGGAGGGCGGCATGGCCTCCTTCCGGGTGGCGGATAACGGAAGCGGCATTCAGCCCGAGGATATCCGCCTGGCCTTCGCCCGCCACGCCACCAGCAAAATTCGCAAGGCGGAGGATCTTTACGGCGTGCGCTCCCTGGGCTTCCGGGGGGAGGCGCTGGCCTCCATCGCGGCGGTTTCCAAGGTGACCTGCCTCACCCGCCCCCGGGGCAGGGAAAGCGGCGTTTCGGTGCGCAACGAAGGGGGCGTGATTCTGGAAATCCAGGATGCGGCCTGCCCTGAGGGCACCACCTTCACCGTGAAGGATTTATTTTATAACGCCCCCGTCCGCCGGAAATTCCTTAAAAAGCCCGCCGCCGAAACCGCCGCCGTCAGCGAGCTGATGGCCCGGCTGATTCTTTCCCACCCCGCCGTTTCCTTCCGCTTCATGGTGGACGGCCGGCTGGTGTATTTCAGCGCGGGGGACGGCAAGCTGCAAAGCGCGGTGATGAGCGTTTACGGCATGGACACCTTAAAGCAGCTCACCCCCGTGGAGGGGGCGATGAACGGCGTGAGCCTTTCCGGCTTCGTGGGCGCGGGAGACGCCGCCCGGGGCAACCGCAGCCACGAGCATTTTTTCATCAACGGCCGCGCCATGAAAAGCCCCCTGCTCAGCGGCGGCGTGGAGGCCGCCTGCAAGCAGCGAGTGATGATCGGTCGCTTCCCCCTGTGCGTGCTGCATCTTTCCCTTCCCTATGAAAATGTGGACGTCAACGTGCATCCCAACAAATGGGAGGTGCGCTTTTCCGATGAGCGCGGCGTGCGCCAGGCGGTGGAAACGCTGATTTTCGAGGCACTGGAAAAAACCAACGAGGCCCCGCCCATTCCCGCCTTTTATCTGCCCCCGCAAAACGCCGCGCCCCAACCCGCTCCCGCCCGCGTGCAGGTGATCGAGCCAGTGGCCCCGCCGGATATTCCCGCCGCTCAGCCCGCCCCTGAAAGCGCGCGACGGCTTTCCGCCTTCAGCGAGAACGGCGATTCGCTGCCCCGCTTCGCCCCCAGCGCGCACATGCTGGAAATGCCGCCCGTTTCCGTTCCCGCGCCCCAGGCGCAGCCCGCTGTGCTCCGGGATTCGGGCGCTTCTCTGCTGCCCTCCCGGCCCCCGGCCCAGGCCGTGGTTCCGGATTCTCTTTTGCAGGGGATTCAGGCGGCGCAAAGGGCTCAGGCCGCCCCGGCAGGCGCGCCCGCGCCCCAAGCGCCCCCGGCGGAAAAGTCCCCCGCGTCTGCGGACGCGGAAAAAGCGCCCGCCGTCCCGACGCAGCCCGTATCCTTCCTGCCCCCCGAGGCGCAGATCGATCAGATGCAGGCCGAGCCCGTGGCCCGGCAGTTTGAGCAAACACCCCTGCGGCTGATCGGCGTGGCGTTTAACACCTATATCCTACTGGAATACGGCGAGCTGCTGCTGCTGTGCGATCAGCACGCGGTGCACGAGCGGCTGTTGTATGAGAAATTCATGCGCGAAACCGCCTCCGCCCCCGCCTCCCAGGCGCTGCTGATTCCCATGATTACCAAGCTGTCTAAAACGGAATACGCCGCCTATGAGGAAAACCAGGAGGCCCTGCTGCAGGCGGGCTTTGATCTATCCTCCCTGGGGGAGGATACGGTGCAGCTGCGGGGGGTGCCCATTGTACTGGGCCAGCCCCAGGCGGAAAAATGCCTGATGGAGGCGCTGGACGCGCTGGCGGCCTCCGGCGGGGCGGCGCCCCTGGCGGATCGCACCCAGCGGGTGATTCAGATGGCCTGCAAGCATGCGGTCAAGGGCGGCGAACGCCTGCCTATGGAAAGCGCACTTTCCCTTATCCGCGATATTATCGAAGAAAAAACCACCCCCACCTGCCCCCACGGCAGGCCCCTGATGGTGCAGATTTCCCACACCGAACTGGATAAGCGCTTCCGCCGCATCCAGGGCTAAGGAGGCGGGGGGCGTGGAGCAAAAACGTAAAAAGCGGGTGCTGGGCATTGTGGGCCCAACCGCCAGCGGAAAAACCGCCCTTTCCCTGCCCGTGGCGGAGCGACTGGGGGCGGAAATCCTGTGCATGGATTCCATGCAGATTTATCGCGGCATGGATATTGGCACGGCCAAGCCCACCCGGGAGGAACGCGTCCGGGTTCCCCATTCGCTGCTGGATCTGATCGCGCCCGATCAACCCTTTACCGTGGCCCAGTACGCCGCAGCGGCCCGGGAGCGCATCGAAAGCGCTCCCATTCCCTTGCTGGTGGGCGGCACGGGCCTGTACTTGCAGGCTCTCTCCCTGCCCATGGAATTCGGCGCCGTGCCGGGGGACGAGGCGCTGCGGGCGCGGTATCACCGCCTGGCCCAGGAGCAGGGAGAGGATGCGCTCTTCGCCCTCCTGCGCGCCCGGGATCCCGTCAGCGCCCAACGGCTGCACCCCCACGACGTGCGCCGGGTGGTGCGGGCGCTGGAGGTGTTCGAATTGACGGGGCAGCCCCTCTCCCAGCAGAAAATGCCCGGGCCGGAGGACTCGCCCTATGATTTTCAGCTGTACGCCCTCTCCCTCCCCCGGGAAACGCTGTATCAAAGGGTGGATGCGCGGGTGGACGAAATGCTGCGCCAGGGGCTGCTGGAGGAAGTGCGCCGGGTGCGCCGGGAAGCGCCCCCCGACGCGCAGAGCATGCAGGGGCTGGGCTATAAGGAGCTGCTGCCCGTGCTGGAGGGGCGCATGCCGCTGGAAGAGGCGGCAAGCCTGCTGAAGCTGCGCACCCGGCATTTCGCCAAGCGGCAGCTCACCTGGTTTAAACGAGATGAACGCATCGCCTGGCTTCCCTTCCAGGCGGATATGCGCCCCTATGTGGATTTGATCTGTGAAAATTATCTGAAAGAATAAGCGGAGGAATCAAATGGATATTCAGGAGCTTTTGCGCCGGGTGGAGCGGGATTGCCGCCCCGTATTTGAAAGCCTGGAAGCGCTGGAATTAGAAAACACCCGGCGCGTGCTGGACGCGCTGCACGCGGAGGACATCGCCGCCCGGCATTTCGCGCCCACCACGGGCTACGGCTACGACGATATTGGCCGGGACGCGCTGGAGCGCGTGTTTGCCCGGCTTTTCGGCTGTGAAAGCGCCATTGTGCGTCCTTCCATCGCCTGCGGCACCGCCGCCCTTTCCCTGTGCCTGTTCGGCCTGCTGCGCCCGGGCGAGCATCTGCTTTCCGCCACAGGAACGCCCTATGATACCATGGAAACCGTCATCGGCCTGCGGGGCGATGCGGTGGGCAGCCTGAAGGAAATGGGCGTGGAATATTCCCAGGTGGAAATGAAGGAAAATCAAACCGCCCTGGACGCAGCGGCGGTGCTTTCCGCCCTGCGGGAAAACACCCGGGTGGTGCTCATCCAGCGCAGCCGGGGCTACGCCTGGCGCGCCTCGCTGCGGCCCGAGGAAATGGCTCCCCTCATTGAGGCGGTGCATGCCGCGCGGCCCGATGTATTCGTGATGGTGGATAATTGCTACGGCGAATTCATCTGCGACCGGGAGCCCACCCATTACGGCGCGGATGTGTGCGTGGGCAGCCTGATTAAGAACGCGGGGGGCGGCCTGGCCCCCACGGGCGCTTATCTGGCAGGCACAGGCCGGGCCATCGCCCGCATCGAGGCGCGCCTCACCGCCCCCGGCCTGGGCCGAGAGGTGGGCAGCTACGCCGCTTCCTACCAACCCTTTTATCAGGGCCTGTTTATGGCCCCCCACACCGTCGTGCAGGCCCTGAAGACGGCCGCGCTGGCCGCCCGGGCCTTTGAACTGCTGGGCATGAAAACCACCCCCGCCTTCGACGCGCCCCGGGCGGATATTATCCAGGCCATCGAAATGGGCTCCCCTGAGGGCATGATCGCCTTCTGCCGGGGCATTCAGGCCGCCTCCCCCATCGACGCCAGCGCCGTGCCCGAGCCCTGGGATATGCCCGGCTACGCCGATCAGGTTATCATGGCGGCGGGCACCTTCGTCGGGGGCGCGTCCATCGAGCTTTCTGCCGACGGCCCCATGCGTCCGCCCTACGCCGTGTATATGCAGGGCGGCCTGACCTACGGCCATGGCAAAATCGCCCTGGCCAGCGCCCTGGAAAAAATGCGCGAGGCGCGCTGTATTTCCCTGACTGATTAAGAATTTGAGGTGTATCATGGGGCAGAATTACAACGCGGGCAGTATCAAGGTGTTGGAGGGGCTGGATGCGGTGCGCATGCGGCCGGGCATGTATATCGGCTCCACGGGCAGCCGGGGCCTGCATCACCTGCTGTGGGAAATCGTGGATAACGCCATCGACGAGGCTATGGGCGGCTTTGCCACCGAGGTGGCCGTGACGCTGTATAAGGACGGCTCCGCCTCTGTGTGGGATAACGGCCGGGGCATGCCGGTGGACGCGCATCCCGTGCTGAAAATTCCTGGGGTGGAGGTGATCTTCACCCGCCTGCACGCGGGCGGAAAATTCGGCAATGATAATTACGCCTATTCCGGCGGCCTGCACGGGGTGGGCGCCAGCGTTGTGAACGCGCTTTCCAAATGGCTGACGGTGGATATTTTCCGGGATTGGAGCCACTACGCCATGCGCTTTGAAAATTATTACGACGCGAAAGAGAAAAAATGGATCGCCGGGCACCCCGTCACGCCCCTGGAAAAGCTGGGCAACACCCGCAAACGCGGCACCCTGGTGCGCTTCCTGCCCGACGATACCATCTTTGAGGAAACCGTTTTTAACGGCGATACCGTCCGCCGCCGCCTGCGGGAGTTGGCCTATCTGAATAAGGGCCTGAAAATTTTCTTCACCGACGAGCGCAGCAAGGAGCCCGAAAAGGCGCAATGTGAATTCTGCTTCGCCGGGGGCATTGTGGACTATGTGAAATTCCTCAATAAGGATAAAACGCCCCTCCACGAGGAGCCCATCTATTTCGAGGGCAAGAAAGACGACGTGCTTTGCGCCGCCGCCATTCAATACACAGACGGCTTCACCGAATCGGTTTTCTCCTATGTGAACAATATTCCCACCGCCGAGGGCGGCACCCACGAAACGGGCTTCCGGGCGGCGCTGACCAAGGCGCTTAACGATTACGCCCGGAAAATCGGCGCGCTGAAGGAAAAGGATAACAACCTGGCGGGGGAGGATTTCCGGGAGGGGGTCACGGTGGTACTGACCACCATGGTGAAAAACCCCCAGTTCGAGGGACAAACCAAGGGCCGCCTGGGCAACACCGAGGTGCGCCCGGCGGTGGAAAGCATCGTGACGGAAAAGCTCTATGAATTTCTGGAAAACCTGAAACATCAGGAATTGGCCCAGAAAATTATCGATAAGGCCATTAAAAGCGCCAGGGTGCGGGAGGCCACCCGCAAGGCCCGGGACGTGGCCCGGGCGAAAAACCAATTGGAGGCCGCGCCGCTGGTGGGCAAGCTGTCCGCCTGCACGGGGCGCAAGGCGGTGGAAAACGAGCTATTCATCGTGGAGGGCGATTCCGCCGGCGGCAGCGCCAAGCAAGGCCGCGACCGCCGGTTCCAAGCCATTCTGCCTCTGCGGGGCAAGCCCCTTAACGCCGAAAAAAAGCGGCTGGACCAGGTGCTGGCCAACGAGGAATTCCGCTCCATCATCACCGCCCTGGGCACGGGCATCGACGAGGATTTCGATCTTTCCTCCCTGAAATATCACAAGGTTATCATCCTGGCGGACGCCGACCAGGACGGCGCGCATATCCGCGCCATTCTGCTCACCTTCTTCTATCGCTATATGCGCGATCTGGTGGCGGACGGCCATGTGTATATCGGCATGCCGCCCCTGTACGCGGTGAAAAAATCTGCGGGTATTCAATACGCCTACGACGACCGGGAGCTGAAAAAGCTCACTGCCGGGCTGCGGGGCTACACCCTTCAGCGCTATAAGGGCCTGGGCGAAATGAACCCCGAGCAATTGTGGGAAACCACCATGGATCCCGCCCACCGCAAGCTGATGCAGGTCACCATTGAGGACGCGGCCCAGGCCGAATCTCTGATTACGGTGCTGATGGGCGATAAGGTGGAGCCGCGCCGGGAATACATTATCGAGCACGCTGAATTCAACAAGGCGGATCATTTTGACGAGCATCTGCCCGCCCCGCGCCCCGAAAGCGCCGGGCAGTAAGCCTTTTGGCTGAACCGATTGGGAGGAATTTTTTATGCCGAAACAGCCCCCCGCGCCCATGACCCCGGATATTATTCAGGCGCCGCTGGAAGATATTCTGCATCAAAGCATGATGCCCTACGCCGAATACGTCATCCTGGAGCGCGCCATTCCCCGGGTGGAGGACGGGCTGAAACCCGTGCAGCGGCGCATTCTATATACCATGAGCGAACTGGGGCTCACCCCCGATAAGCCCCACCGCAAGTGCGCCCGCATCGTGGGCGATTGCCTGGGTAAATATCATCCCCACGGCGATACAAGCGTTTACGACGCGCTGGTGCGCATGGCTCAGCCCTATTCCCTGCGGGGCGTGATGGTGGACGGCCACGGAAATTTCGGCTCCATCGACGGCGACAGCGCCGCCGCCATGCGATACACCGAGGCCCGCATGGCCCCCCTGGCGCTGCAAATGCTGCGGGATATCGAAAAGGATACCGTACCCTTCCGCTTGAATTTTGACGACACCCTCAAGGAGCCCGATCTGCTCCCCGCCCGTTTCCCCAACCTGCTGGTGAACGGCGCGTCGGGCATCGCCGTGGGCCTGGCCACCAATATCCCGCCCCACAACCTGCGGGAGGTGACGGAGGCCGTCTGCCTGCAAATCGATGATGAAAACGTGTCTCTGGATCGGCTGATGCAGGCGCTTCCCGCCCCGGATTTCCCCACTGGCGGCATCCTGCTGGATACCCCCGAGCTGCGCGCCGCCTATGAAACGGGCCGGGGTAAGCTGACCCTCCGCGCCCGGGTGCATACCGAGCCGGGCCCCGCTGGGCGCACGCTGCTGGTAATCACCGAGGTGCCCTTCGGCGTGCCCAAGGCGGCCATGCTGGAAAAAATTCTGCGGCTTTCGGAAGAGAAAAAGGCCGCGCTGGGCTGCATCCACGATATTCGCGACGAATCCGACCGCACGGGCATGCGGGCGGTGATCGAACTGAAAAAAGAAGCCAATCCGCAAAAGGTGCTGGCGTATCTGTATAAATACAGCGATATGCAGGTGACCTTCGGTGTGAACATGGTGGCCGTGGCGGCGGGCAAGCCGGTGCTGATGGGCCTGAAAACGGTGATCGGCCATTTCATCCGACATCAGAAAAACGTCGTCACCCGGCGCACCCAGTACGAGCTGGATCAGGCCAAGGCCCGGGCGCATATCTTGGAGGGCCTCATCGTGGCGGTGGATCATCTGGACGAGGTGATCGCCCTGATCCGCGCCAGCAAAAACGGCAAGGAGGCCAAGGCCCGCCTGATGGAGCGCTTCGGCTTCACCGACGTGCAGGCCCAGGCGATTCTGGATCTGCGGCTTCAACGGCTTACGGGCCTGGAAATCGAGGCGTTGCGCAAGGAATACGCGGATGTCCTGAAGCTCATCAGCACCTTGGAGGGCATTTTGCACAGCGAGAAAAAGCTGCTGAACGTGATTAAAAAGGAACTGCGGGAAATTTCAGATCAATTCGGCGACGACCGCCGGACGGAGCTTATTCATGAGCAGCCCGAGCAGGCCGCGCCCCTGGCGGAGGAAGCCCCCGCCCCCGAAGACGCGGTGGTGTTCTTCACCCGGGGCGGCCAGCTGCGCCGCATGTCCCCCCGCTTCTTTGAAAAACGGGAGTTGCCCGCCCAGGCGGCGGATATGCCCCGCTGGCTGTTCCGCACCCAGACCGATCACACCCTGCTGTTCTTCACCAACAAGGGCAACTGCTATCCCCTCTCCGTGGGCGCGCTGGCCGAATCCAACAAGCCCAAGGATCGCGGCGCGGCCCTTTCCGGCGTGCTGGCCGGGCTGGAAACGGGGGAGCAATGCGTTTCCCTGCTGCTGATCGCCCCCGGCGGCCTTTCGGGAATGAATGATTTCCTGTTCTTCACCCGGGACGGTCAGGTGAAGCGCACCGCTGCGGCGGAATACGATGTGAAGCGCGCCAAATTTGCCGCCCTGTCCCTCAAGGGCGGGGACGAGTTGCTCTGCGTTCAAATCGCTGAGGAGCATGCCGATTTGCTGCTGCTCTCCCGTCAGGGGCAGTGCATCCGCTTCCTGCTGGATACCGTGCCTGAAATGGGGCGGGTCAGCGCCGGGGTGAAGGGCATGAAGCTGGAGGAGGGGGACTCCCTTTCCCTGGCCACGCCGATTTGCAATTCCGATCAGGTGCTGCTCTTTACCGAGCGGGGCTACGCCAAACGCATGATGGGCGCCATGTTCGATTGCCAGGGCCGGGCGGGCAAGGGCGTGAAATGCGTTTCCTTCAATAAATCGGGCTCCACGGGCTCCTATGTGGCCGCCGCGGCCCGCATCACCGGCTCCCGTGCCTTCACCGTGCTGCAGGCCGGCGGGCTGATGACGCCCATGGTTTCGGAGGATCTGCCCTGCCAGGATCTGGCGGATAAGGGCAAGCCCACCGTGATGGCCGTGCTGGACGACGTGGTGGAGGAACTGATTTTCTAAAACAGCCCTCCCGATACGGCGTATTGCCGGATAATCGACATAAAAAAGGCGAGAGGTGGTTGGCGGTGAAGCGCTGCATTGCCCTGTTCCGAACGATTTGACCGCAAAAATAAATCGTTCGGAGGAATAAAAAATGCCGGATACAAACAAAATTTATCCCCGTTCCCACGATCAGAGCATCGTTTACCTGAAAAATGTGATTACCAGGTCCACCATCGAGGTGGGGGATTACACCATCTATAACGATTTCGTCCATGACCCCCGGGATTTTGAAAAAAACAACGTGCTGTATCATTATCCCGTCAACGGCGACAGGCTGAAAATCGGCAAATTCTGCGCCATTGCCTGCGGCGCGAGGTTTCTTTTCACCAGCGGCAACCATGCCCTGCGCTCCCTTTCCACCTACACCTTCCCCATTTTCTTTGAGGAATGGGGGCTGGATGCGAAGAACATCCGCGAGGCATGGGATAACAAGGGCGATATTACGGTGGGCAACGACGTGTGGATTGGCTATGAGGCGGTGATTCTTTCCGGCGTGACCATCGGGGATGGGGCGATTATCGGCGCGCGGGCGGTGGTGACGAAGGACGTGCCGCCCTATACCATTGTGGGCGGCGTCCCGGCCCGGCCCATTCGCAGGCGCTTTGACGAAGCGACCGTTCAGCGGCTGTCCGCCCTGCGTTGGTGGGATTGGGATGCGGAGAAAATTCGCCGCGCCCTCCCCCTCATCCAGGCGGGAGAAATGGACGCGCTGGAAGCGCAATTCGCATAAGCATATGCGGTGGAGATATTCCTTGAAGGCCAAGGAACGTCTCCGCCGCCCCCTTCCGAGAATTTCCTATGAGGAATGTCCGGAAACAAGAAATCGGCTTGCTTCTCCGCAAACGAGAAGCAAGCCGTTTTTCTCTTTTTCAGGAAACAAAGATACATGCGGAAGAACGTTTCTCCCACAAGCCGTTTTCCTTTACGCCGGGTATTCAAAGCGGCGATGCTGCTCCAGTTCCTGCCGGTAGCGGCGGATATAGTATTTCGCCATGTTCAGATTCTGTTCTGAATAATTGCCGCATTCCTCGGGCCGCGCCCCGGGAATGGGGCCTTCAAAACCCAGAATGAAATCGCACATGGCCAGCACCAGCGGATACGCCTCCCGGGCGCTTACCGCCCCGAACAGCAGCAAATAACACCCCGTGCGGCAGCCCATGGGCCCGAAATATACCACGCGTTCCTTTTCCGGGCCGTTGCGCAGAAAGGTGGCCCCAAGATGCTCGATGGTGTGCAGCGCAGGCATATCCATCACCGGTTCCCGGTTGGGGGCGGTGATGCGCAGATCAAAGGTGGTGATCACCGCGTCCCCCTGCCGATCCTGGCGGGAAATATATAACCCCGGCAGCAGCCGCAGATGGTCGATTTGAAAGCTGGCGATTTTCTCCATATATTTCTCCTTTTCTAACTGAAGCAAAAAAATAGACGGATCTTTTTTCCGATGGAAAAACAGGCGAATTTCCCGTCTCATACCGCTTTCGTGGAAGAAACGCGGGGGAGCCATTCGGGTGCGCCCAAAGAATGGATTCCCCCGCATGCATCTTATTTCCTGTTTCTCACGCCTTCGGCTGCTCCGTCCGGGGCTTACGGGGGCGGGGCTTTTTCTCCGCCGTTTCGGGGGCCTTGGGCTTACGGGGACGGGGTTTCTTTTCCGGGGCGGGCGCTGCGGGCGTTTCCGCCGGGGCCGCCGCTTCCTCTGCCGGCACGGCGGGCGCTTCCGCCGGAAGCGCGGCCTTCAGCATGTCCCGATACAGGGAAAGATACGTCTCAGCGGAATGGTCCCAGGAATAATCCCCCTGCATGGCCCGAGCCTGAAGCATACGCCAGATATCCTTCTGCTGATGATAGAAATACAGGGCGCGGCGCAGAGTGAAAAGCATATCGTGGGCGTTGTAATTGAAGAAGGTAAAGCCGTTGCCCGCATTATTAACTTCGTTGTAGGAAAGCACGGTATCCCGCAGGCCGCCGGTTTCCCGCACAACGGGCAGCGTGCCATAGCGCAGGGCGATCATCTGGGAAAGGCCACAGGGCTCGAACTGAGAGGGCATGAGGAAAATATCCGCCCCGGCATAGATATGATGGGCCAGTGTCGCATCCATGCGGAAGCGGGCGGCCACCCGGCCGGGATACCGCTGCTCCGCCCAGCTGAACAGGTTCACATATTTCGCGTCCCCCATGCCCAGCACCACCAGCTGCACATCCTCTTCCATAATATCGGCGATCACCCGGTCCACCAGGTCCAGCCCCTTCTGATTGCACAGGCGGCTGATAATGGCCACCACGGGCGTATCCGGCTGCTGGGTGAGGCCCAGTTCCTCCTGCAGACGGCGCTTACAGGTCTGCTTGCCCGAAAGATCCTCCGCCGTGTAATGCGCGGGAATCTTGGGGTCCTGAGCGGGGTCATAGTCCGCCACGTCGATACCGTTGAGCACACCGGAAAGATGCGCCTTCCGGGCCCGCAGCAGGCCGTCCATCCGTTCGCCGTAATAGGAGGTTTGAATTTCCTCGGCGTAGGAAGGGCTGACGGTGGTGATTTCGTCGGCGTAGACCAAGCCCGCCTTCATGAAATTGGCGCTGCCGAAGCATTCCAATTTATCATTGGTGAACAGGCTGTTATCCAGGCCCAGAATATCCTGCACCTCGGGAATGCCGAAAATGCCCTGATATTGCAGATTGTGAATGGTGAACACGGTGCGGATGGGAGCGAAGAAGGGCAGATGCTGATACTGAATCTTCAGCAGCGCGGGAATCATGCCCGTCTGCCAGTCGTGGGCGTGGATAATCTGAGGCTGAAATTGCAGAAGCGGCAGGCTGTTGAGCACGGCCCGGCAGAAAAAGCCGAAGCGCTCGTGCTCGTCCCCGCCCAGGCCGTAAAGATAGCTGCGGCCGAAATAATATTTGTTATCCACAAAATAGAAGGTTACGCCGTTCATTTCCAGCGCTTCAATACCGCAATACTGCCTGCGCCAGCCCAGCTCCACCTCAAAATCCACTACATGGCGCATTTTTCCCCCATATTCCCGGGGAACGGCCTGATATAGGGGCAGCATCACCCGCACGTCGTGGCCCTTTTTTGCCAGGACGGGGGCCAGCGCGCCCACCACGTCCGCCAGGCCGCCCGTTTTGCAGAAGGGAACGCATTCAGAAGCCGCGAACAGAATTTTCAAAAGAAATCACCCTCCGTTCCATTTGGCGCGATATCGCGCAAATAAATTGACGCAAACGCAGCATTAGCACAGGGGGCGGCGCCATGCTGGAAGCGCCGCCCGCCTGGGCCCGTTCTTTTAGACCGTTAAATTTTTCGCAATCACAATGGGATACGCCCGGGGCGCCAGCAGGCGGGTATTCTCCCGCACGGTGGCCTGCTTGTCCAGGATGCAGTGCTCCAGCTGCGCGTTTTCGCAGATCAGGCCATCCTGCATGATGATGCTGTTGCGCACCGCCGCGCCTTTTTTCACCTGCACGCCCCGGAACAGAATGCTGTTTTCCACCGTGCCCTCCACCACGCAGCCGTCCGCGATGAGGGAATTGCTTACCTGCGCCCCCGCCAGATACCGGGAGGGCATTTCATCCCGCAGCTTGGTCAGCACGGGACGCTCGGCGTTAAACAAGCCGCGGCGCACATCGCTGCTTAGAAAATCCATGGAGCAATTGAAATACGCCTGCACGGAATCCAGATTCCACACCCGGCCCTGATGCTCGAAGGCGTGCACGTTCAGCGCGCCCTCGTAAATGCCGTTCATCAGCAGATCGCGGGTGAAATGATACTGCCCCCGGGAAACGGCCCGATCCACCAGATCAATCAGCAGCTCCCGCCGCACGCAGAAGCTTTCCATAAAGGTGCAGGGCATCCGGGGAATGGAGGGATCGATTTCCAGGCCCGTCACCCGGCCGTCCGCTTCCACTTGGATATACCGCCCCGCGCCGTTGCGGCGCACGCCGGGCTCTCGGGTGTAGAGCAGGGTGATATCCGCCCCCGATTGCTCATGGGCGGCGGCCAGATCGTCAAAGCGGGCGGTAAAGAGCATGTGGGTGTCGCACACCACCACGAAGCGTTCCTTACTGCGGCGCAGGAAATGCAGGTTGGAGCGCAACGCGTCCAGGAAGCCGGAATACACGCCCACGTTATCCCGCATCATGAAGGGCGGCAGAATCACCAGCCCGGAGCGCTTGCCGTGCAAATCCCATTCACGGCCCGAGCCCAGATGATCCATCAGGCTGTGATAATTCTTTTGCATAATCACGCCCACATTGCGAATGCCGCTGCCCACCATGGAGGAAAGCGGAAAGTCGATCAGCCGGTACCGGCCGCAGATCGGCACGGCGGCGATGGCGCGGGTGGTCGTAAGCTCCCGAAGCTGGGCGTCCTTTTCGCCGGTATAGATCATGCCCATAATATTTTTTGTCATGCCTGCCGCCTCCCCGCGTCATCCTGGGCGAATTGTTCTCCCGCCCGCACAAAAGCGCCCTTGGGCACCACGGCCCCCTGGCCCACCACGGCGATGGGGCCGCTTTCCTCGCCCACGGCGGCCTGCCCGGAAACCACGGCGTTTTCCGCCACGATGGCCCGGCGCACAACCGCCCCGGCCTCCACCCGGGCCCCGGGCATAATCACGCTGTCGATCACCTGGGCCCCCTCCTCCACGATTGCGCCGGAGGAGAGAATGGAATGCGCCGCCCGGCCCATGATTTCGCAGCCCTCGGTAATCAGGCAGTTTTCCACCGCCGCGCCCGCGGCGATATATTGCGGCGGAAGCCCCAGGTTGCGGGCATAGATGCGGAATTTCTTATCGTGCAGGTCGATTTCCGGCACGGGCTTGAGCAAATCCATGTTGGCCTCCCACAGGCTTTCGATGGTGCCCACATCCTTCCAATAGCCCTGGAAGGAATAGGCCACCATGCGCTGCCCGTCCGCCAGCATTTTGGGAATGATGTTCTTTCCGAAATCGTTGGAGGAATCGGGATCCTGCTCGTCCTCTATCAGATATTTGCGCAGCTTTTCCCAGCTGAACACATACACGCCCATGGATGCGTTATTGGATTTGGGATGGGCGGGCTTTTCCTCAAATTCTGTAATATTGCAATTCGCATCGGTATTCATGATGCCAAAGCGGCTGGCCTCCTCCCAGGGAACCTGGCGCACGGCGATGGTGGCGTCCGCGTGATGGGCCTCGTGGTGGGCGATCATGGCGGCGTAATCCATTTTATAGATATGATCCCCCGAAAGAATCAACACATAATCGGGATTATACTGAGAAATAAAGGCCAGATTCTGATAAATGGCGTTGGCCGTGCCCTTATACCATTCGCCCTTTTTGCCCGTCTGATAGGGGGGCAGCACGAAAACGCCGCCCGAAACCAAGTCCAGATCCCAGGGCGCGCCGCTGGCGATATAGGCGTTCAGCTCCAGGGGCTGATACTGGGTGAGCACGCCCACCACGTCGATGCCCGAATTGGAGCAATTGGACAGCGGAAAATCGATAATCCGGTATTTTCCGCCATAGGGCACGGCGGGCTTGGCCATGTGCCGCGTCAAAATTCCCAGGCGGCTTCCCTGACCGCCCGCCAGCAGCATGGCCACACAGCGTTTTTTACGAAGCATGGTCAATTCCTCCTTTATATTTTCATCCTTTTCGGAATATTTTTTCTTCCGAAAGCACGGCGATTGATCCCATAAAATTGTATATTCGCGGTAAAATCCAAAATTCCTTTTATTGGATAAATCTTTTCCAATTTATACATTCGTGCCTTTTTTTATGCGCTTCACCCGGAAATACACCGTGGCCAGGGGCGGCACGCAGATCAAGCAGGAATAGGGCTGATCCTCAAAAGGAATTTTCTCCGCCCGAAGGGACGCGGCGTTGTATTGGTTGCTGCCGGCGAATTCGGCCCGGTCGGAATTGAGGCATTCGGTGAGCACGCAGTCATAGGGCAGGCCGATGCGGTATTGCCCGTAAAAGGCGGGGGTGAAATTGGTGACGCAGGCCACGGAATCGCATCGTCCCGCACTGCGCAGGAAGGCGACTACGCTGTGCTCGCTGTCATGCACTGCCAGCCATTGAAAGCCCGCCCAGCCGTCGTCCGCCCGGTACAGGGCGGGCGCGCTTTTATAAAAGCGGTTCAGCTGGGCCACATATTTCTGCATCTGCGGGTGCTTTTCATACAGCAGCAGGAACCAATCCAGCTGATCGTCGTCCTTCCATTCGATAAACTGGGCGAATTCCCCGCCCATGAAAAGCAGCTTTTTTCCGGGGTGCGCCATGGTGTAACCATACAGCGCCCGCAGGCCCGCAAACTTGCGCCACAGATCCCCGGGCTGCTTGTCCAGCATGGAATGCTTGCCGTGCACCACCTCGTCGTGGGAAAAGGGCAGAATGTAATTTTCATTGAAGGCGTAGCAGAGGGAAAAGGTAAGCTTGTCGTGGTGATATTTGCGATAGATGGGATCCAGCTTGATATAGGCCAGCATATCGTTCATCCAGCCCATATTCCATTTGAAGCCGAAGCCCAGCCCCCCCAGATATGCGGGCCGGGTCACGCCGGGGAAGGCGGTGGATTCCTCCGCGATCATCATCACGCCGGGGCACGCACCGTAGGCTGCCGCGTTCAGGCGGCGGATAAAGGCGATGGCCTCGTAATTTTCCCGGCCGCCGTCCCGGTTGGGCAGCCACGCGCCCTCCTCCCGGCAGAAATCGTGATACAGCATACAGCTCACCGCGTCGCAGCGCAGGCCGTCGGCATGGAATTCCTTCAGCCAGAACAGCGCGTTGGAAAGCAGAAAGCTGCATGCCTCCCCCCGGCCGTAATCAAACAGCATGGTGCCCCATTGGGGCATTTCCCCCCGGCGGGGATCGGCGTGCTCGTAGCAGGGGGAGCCGTCAAAGCGCCGCAGGCCGATTTCATCCCGGGGGAAATGGGCGGGCACCCAATCCAGAATCACGCCGAAGCCCGCCTGGTGCAGCCGATCCACCAACGCGCGGAAATCGTTGGGCCCGCCGTAGCGGGCGGTGGGGGCGTAATAGCCCGTCACCTGATAGCCCCAGGAGCCGTCCAGCGGATGCTCCATCACGGGCAGAAATTCCACATGGGTGTAGGCCATCCGGCGCAAATAGGGAATCAGCTGGTCGGCCAGCTCGCCGTAGGTGAGCAGCCGCCCCTCCGGCCCCCGCCGCCAGGTTCCCAGATGCATTTCATAAATGTTGACGGGGCTGCGGCAGGCGTCCCACTGCGCCCGCTTTTGCATCCAGGCGGCGTCCCCCCAGGCATAGCCGGAAAGATCGAAAAGCAGGCTGGCGTTATGGGGCCGCAGCTCGCTGGCAAAGGCGTAAGGGTCGGCCTTGAGATGCCAGCTTCCGTCCGGCCCCTGAACGGCATATTTATAAGAGAGCAGCTTTTTTTCCGCGTCCGGGTAGTTATATTTTTCAGGATCCCGGGCAGGATGAAAAAGCGCGTCGGGCAGGCGCAGCTCCCATATGCCGTCGTATTGCTTTTGCATAGGGCGGCTTTCCCGCTCCCATCCGCAGAATTCGCCCGTGACGCAGACGCGCTGTGCATTGGGGGCCCAGACGGCGAAATGCCAATACAAAGCGCCTCCCTGCTTCACCGGGTGCGCCCCCAGAAAGGTATAGGCGTTTTCGCACTGGCCCTGATGAAATTCTTCCCGCGTCCGCGCGTCGGGCGGATTATACCACACGCAGCAATCCCCCCTTTTTCAAGGGTGCGCGCCCGGCGAGGGCGGCTTTCCCTCTCTCTCATGGCTTCCGCCGTAATTATAACATGAGAATGACAATATTACCAGTTTTTTTCTTTGCGTTTTTGTGCACACTAGAGCGTGTTTCTAAAATGAAACGGCAGCAGTTTCCGGCCGATTCGGCCGCAATTGACGCATGAAAACCGACGGCTTACCGGCGGTTTAAAAACGCGGAAGAGCGGCGAAAAAGCACCAAACGCGGCCGGGCGAATTTAGAAACACGCTCTGCCATGTGATTTTCAAGGCGCGCGGCCGGGAAACGCGGTTTTTCGGCCTTTTTCACGCCCGATCAGAAAAAAAGACGAAATCGACGGAGGTTCGGCATGCATTCTTCTTCCCAGCGTTCTCCCCTGTTCGCTTCCCAGGCCGCCCTGCGCCCGCTGCACGGTCTTTGCGCAAAAATTCTCCGGGCGGGAAAGGCCGTCCGCGCCCTGCCCCGGGAGGAATTATCCCCCGCCGGCGTTTGGCTGGAGGATCACGCCCGCTTTCTTGCCGAGGAGGCGGAGGCGCTGCGGCTAACCCTGCGCTCCTGCCCCCGGCTGCCCGCCCAGGGGCGAACCCCCCGGGTGCTGCTGCTGGCGCGGTTTATCTGCGTCCAGGGAGAGGGCGAAGTGACCGCGCCGCTGATTCTGCGCGCCGCCCGGGAATATCTGGGCGATGAAGAAATCACCGAGCGGGAGCTTTGCTTTCTGCCCGCAGCCCTGCGCCTGGCGCTTTTTGAGGCGCTGCTGCCGGTGCTTTCCGCCTGCCGGGAGGAGCGGGCCCTGCGCCGGGACGCGCTGCGCCGCATCGCGCGCCTGAAAAAGGGCGAGGCCGCGCCGCCGCAAAATCCGATGCTGCTGGAGAAAATGCTTTCGCTGCTTTCCAGCGCGGAAAACGCCGAGGGACTTCAGGCCCTGGACGCGCTGTGCGTCAAGGCGGGCATGGATTCCCGCACGGCGGCCCGGGAGGCCCATGAGGCCCTCACCCGTCAGGGCCAGACGGCGGGAAAGCTGATTCTTTCGCTGCGGGAAACGACGCACCTGCCCTTCGACCGGCTGCTGGAGCGATTAAGCCCCGTGGCCGCCGTGCTGCGGCAGGAGGATACCTATCGCCGGATGGATCGGGAAAGCCGGGAGGATTACCGGCGGCGGACGGAATGGATCGCCCGGCGGCTGCATGTGCAGGAAACCGCCGTGGCCCGGGCCGCCCTGGCCTTGGCGGCGGAGGAGACGGGGGTGCGCGGCCAGGCGGGCTATTATCTGCTGGAAGCGGAAAACGAAATCGCCCGTTATCTGCTCAAGCGCCCCCAGGGGCTTTGGGGCCGTCATCGCGCGGGCTGCTTCGTCGCCGTGCTGGCGGTGGGGGCGGCGCTGTTTCTGGCGCTTTGCATCGCCCTGGGCGCGCCCGGCTATGCCTGGCTTCCGCTGCTTTTGTGCGGCTCCGAAATCGCGCGGCTGGTCTATTTCCGTTTTCTGCGCCGCCGTTATCCCCCGCGCATGCTGCCCCGGATCGCGCTTCAGTCCCTCTCCCCCGCCCAACGCACGCTGATCGTGGTGCCCACCCTACTGGCTTCCCGCAAGCAGGCGCTGCATATGGCGCGGCAGCTTTCCCTGCTGCGCAGCGCCAGCCCCGAGGAACGGCTGGATTTTATGCTGCTGGGCGATTTCGCCGACAGCCCCCAGGCGGAGCGCCCCGAGGACGCGGAAATTCTGGCCGCGGCTGCAGCGGGCGTGGAGGCGCTGAATGAAAAAAAAGGCGGCGGCTTTTATTATCTGCACCGGGCCCGGGCCTGGGACGCAGGCCAGCAATGCTTCACCGGGCGCGAACGCAAGCGCGGCGCGCTGGAAGCGCTGAACCGGCTGCTCGTTGGGGAGGAATGCCCCGATGCGTTTGTTTACGCTTCCTGCCGCCTTTCGGATCTGGCGGGGCGCTACGCCTATGTCCTCACCCTGGACGCGGATACCTTTCTGCCGCCGGGGGAGGCGCTGCGGCTCATCGGGGCCATGGAGCACCCCCTGCAAAAGGGCCGCGTGGGGGTGATTCAGCCCCGGATGGAGGTGGCGGCGGACGGCGTGCGCACCCGCACCCAGGCACTGCTGGGCGGTCGGGGCGGCGTGGACCCCTATCATCTGTCCGTGCAGGATATTTATCAGGATGTATTCGGTCGGGGCTCCTTTGTGGGCAAGGGCATTTACGCCCCGGCGCAATGGCTGCGGGCGCTGGAGGGCCGCGTGCCTGCGGGGCGGCTGCTGAGCCATGATTTGATCGAGGGCGAGATCGTGGGCGGCGCGCTGGCGGAGGATATCGTGCTCTACGACGGCCATCCCGCCCGCCTGCCCGCCTGGCAGAAGCGGCTGCACCGCTGGACGCGGGGGGATTGGCAACTGCTGCCCTTTCTAAAGGATCGCAGGCTTTCCCTGCTTTCCCGCCATAAAATCTGGGATAATCTGCGGCGCTCGCTGGTTCCCGCCGCCCAGCTTCTGCTGTTGATGCTGGGGGCGGGGCTGGGAACGCCCCTGCTGTGCCTGGCGGCGCTGCCCTGGCCCCTGCGGGGAATGGGCACGCGGCTTCTTTTGCTGCCCGCCAAGGCGCTTACGCTCCTGGACGCGCTTTGCCGCGCCCTCTATCGTCAATTCGTCAGCCGTCGCCAGCTGCTTTCCTGGGTGACGGCGGCCCAGGCGGAGGCGGGCGGCGCGTATCCCCTCCCCTGCGTGCTTTTCCAGCTTTTTTCCGGGGCGCTCTTGATTCTGCTTTCGCTGCTGCCTGGGGGCTTTCTGCCCCTGGTGTTCCTGGGCATGGGGTGGACGATTTCGCCCCTGCTGGCCCGGTATCTGGATCGGCCCCTTCGGGGCGAGCCGGGGTTCACCCCCGCCCAGCGCCAGGCCGTGCGCGATTTGGCCCGGGATACCTGGCGCTTCTTTGAGGAGGCAGTCACCAAGGAGCAGCATTTTCTGCCCCCGGATAACGTGCAGCTGGATCCCGATAAGGGCGCGGCCTGCCGCACCTCCCCCACCAATATCGGCCTGTATCTGCTTTCCTGCGCCGCCGCCCGCACGCTGGGCCTGATTACTACCGCCGAAATGGCTCGCCGCATGCAGGATACCACGGCCACCCTGGAGCAATTGGAAAGCTGGCACGGGCACCTGTATAATTGGTACGCCACCGACACCCTTGCCCCCCTGCCGCCGCTTTTCGTTTCCACGGTGGATTCAGGCAATCTGGCAGGCTGTCTGACCGCCTGCGCCCAGCTTTGCCGGGAGCGGCTGCCCGAAATGGAAAGCGAATACCGCGCCCTGCCCGCCCGGCTGGACGCGCTTTCCCAGCGTATGGATTTCGCGCCGCTCTATGATAAAGAAAAAAAGCTGTTTTATATCGGCTGGGATGTTGCGGGCAAGCGCCCCACCCCCGCCCATTACGATCTGCTGGCCAGCGAAGCGCGCCTGGCCTCCTTTGTGGCCATCGCGCGTCATCAGGTTCCCCGGGAGCACTGGGCGCGCATGAACCGCAGCGTGACCCGGGCAGGGGGCGGCCCCGCGCTGCTTTCCTGGGGCGGCACCTGCTTTGAATACCTGATGCCCGCGCTGCTTCTGCCCCTCACCCCGGGCACGCTGCTGGGGGAAAGCTGCATGAACGCCGTCCGCGCCCAGATCAGCGCGGCGGGCAGGCGGCCCTTCGGCGTAAGCGAAAGCGGGTATTACGCCTTCGATCCCGAGCTGAATTATCAATACCGTGCCTTTGGCCTGCCTGCCCTGGCGCTTTCCGCCGATACGGGCGGGCAGGTGGTGGCTCCCTACGCCTCCATGCTGGCGCTTCCCTTCTTTCCCCGGGCTGCGGCGCTGAACCTGCAATGGATGCGGCGACTGGGCTGGACGGATCGCCAGGGCTTGTACGAAGCGGCGGATTATTCCCCCCAGCGGGTGGAAAAAACGCCTCGGCTGGTGATGAGCCATATGGCCCACCATCAGGGCATGATTCTCTGCGCCGCCTGCAACGCGCTGACGGACTTTTCCCTGGTGCGGGCGTTTATGGCGCTGCCCGCCGCCCGGGCCTACGCCTATCTGCTTTGCGAACGCGCCCCCGCGCGCCCGTCCCGGCGGCGGCCGCTGCCTCCCGCCCGGCAGGATGCGCCCCAGGCCGGCGCTTTGTTCCATCCCGCCCACGAGGGGCTGCCCCTGGACGCCCACGCCCTCTCCGGCCATGGAACCACCTGGCTTCTAAACGCCCAGGGCCAGGGCTATTTGGCCTGCAACGGCGTGATGATCTCCCGCTTTTTCCCTGAAGCGGGCATGCAGACGGGGCCGCAATTCTATCTGCGGGATATGAAAACGGGCGAATTCTTCCGGCCTGCCGCCGACGGCACGGCCTTCTTTGACGCGGGCAGCGCGGTGTTCTCCTGCCGGAGGGCAGGGCTGCAAATTACGCTGCGCTGCTGTGTGGAGCCCCTCTCGGGCACGGCCCAGGCGCTGCTGCAATTGGAAAACCCAGGGAAGCAAACGCGGGAACTGGAAGCGGTTTCCTTCCTGGAGTTGGCCCAGGGGGCCCGGCAGGACGACGAAGCCCATCCCAATTTCCGGGATCTTTCCATCCAGGTATCGCCGCTGGGCGGCGCGGGGCTGCTTTCCCGCCGTCTGCCCCGGGATGGACGCGACCGCGCGCCCCTTATCGCCCATTTTGTGGGGGGCGACGTATGCTCCCTTCGCCGTCAGGGCGACCGCGTTCTTTTCCTGGGCCGCACAGGAGATTACGCCGCGCCGGAGCAAATGCGTCGCGCGCCTGGAGAATGCGATTTCCGCACGGGGGATGTGATCGCCCCCTGCCTTTCGCTGCGGGCGGGGGTGCGCGTGCCTGCGGGGGGCAAGGCCGCCCTGTGCTTTTTCACAGCCGCCGGGGAGAGCGAGGCGGCTCTTTCCGCCCTGCCCTGCGGCCTGGACGCGGCCCGGGAGGCGCTTTCCCTATCCGCCGCCCGGGCGCGCATGACGCTGCGCTTTCTGCATATCGACGGGGCCATGCTGGCCCTGTATCAGCAAATGCTGGGGGCGATTTGCTTCTTTGGCCAGCCGCATCAGGCGCTTTTGCCTCCCGCGCCGCAAAACGCCCTCTGGCGGGCGGGACTTTCGGGAGCGCTGCCCCTGCTGCTGGTGCGCCTGGGGGAGGATGCGGATAAGCCGTTGATTCGCCACGCCCTGCGCGCCCACGCCTGGATGCGGGCGCAGGGGGTGTGGGTGGAGCTAGTTTTCGCCTGCGGGGATGCGCCCGGCTATCTGCGCCCCGCCCAGGACGCGGTTTCCGCCCTCATCGCCGCCGGGCCCAGCCGCGATTTGCTGGGCGTTCCGGGAGGCGTGCGCTTTTATAATGGAACGGAGGAGGAAATCGCCGAAATGGAAAGCCTGGCGCGGCTTACCCTGCGGGGCGGCGCGCCCCTGGCCCGGCAGCTTGCCGCCCTGCGCCGGCTGCCCGCCCCGGCGGCGGGAACGCTCTGCCGCCCCACTCCCGTGCTGCCCCCGCCGCTAACGGATTTTAACGGCTACGGCGGCTTCACCCCGGAAAACGCCTATTGCGTAACCGCGCCCGCCCCCGCTCCCTGGCATAACATCCTGGCCGGTCGGCGCTTTGGCACGGTAGTCTGCGAGGGGGGTATTCTGCAATCCTTTGGGGAAAACAGCCGCCTGGAGCGCATCACCCGGGCCGCCCCGGACGTACACCGGGCCGCCCCCAGCGAGGAAATCTTCCTCCGAACAGAGGAAGGAAGCCTGTACCCCCTGGCCCGCTGCACCGCGCTGCATGAGCCGGGAGCCACCGTGTATTCCACCCTGTGCGGCGCCGTCTATGCCGATCTCACCGTTTTCTGCCATCCCGAAGCGCCCCAGGGGGTGCGCTATCTGCTGCTGCGCAGTGAAGCGCCCGCGAAGCTGCGGCTGTTTTATCTGGCCCGCTTCTCCCTGGGGGAGCGGCCCGAGGCCGCCCGCTGCCAGGCGGAGGGAAACGGCGCGCTGGCCCGGGCGGGGGATACGTCTTTTCTGGCCTATGCCTGCATGGAGGGCGGAAGCGCCCGGGCCCTCACTCCGGCCCAATGCTTCGGCCTGCGGGGCGAAGCTGCGCCTCCCGGCCTTTGGGCGCGCCAGGGCGCGGGCGGCAGCGTGGCGGTGATGGAGCGCGACGTGGTGCTGCGCCCCCATGAGCCCCTGGCCGTTGTGATGCTGCTGGGCCGGGCGGCGGACGCGCAGGAAGCCAAGCGTCAGGCGGAGGAAACCCTGCGCGCCGGGGCGGGCGGGCTGCTGCGGGCGGTGCGCGGCCAATGGGCCGCCCGGCTTTCGGGCATAACGCTGTATTCCGAAAGCGCGACGCTGGATCGCATGCTGAATCGCTGGCTGCCCTATCAGGCCTGGACCGCCCGGTTGATGGCCCGCACGGGGCCGTATCAAACGGGGGGTGCTTTCGGCTTCCGGGATCAATTGCAGGATCTGCTGTGCCTGCTGCACACCGATCCCGCCTTTGCCCGGGCGCATCTGCTGCTCTGCGCGGCGCATCAATTTCCCGAAGGGGACGTGCAGCATTGGTGGCATGCCCCCCGCCGTGGCGTGCGCACCCGCATCAGCGATGATAAGCTGTTCCTGCCCTATCTGACGGCGCTGTATGTAAAAATCACCGGAGATGAAAGCATTTTGCAGGAAAACGCCCCCTATCTGGAATCCGCGCCCCTTTCGCAAAAGGAGGAGGATCGCTACGAGGAGCCCTCTCTCACCCCCTTTCAAGAGCCGTTGCTTTCCCACTGCCTGCGGGCGTTGGATTCCGTCGCCCTGGGCAAGCACGATCTGCCCTTGATGGGCGGCGGGGATTGGAACGACGGCATGAACCGGGTGGGCGGGCTGCACGGAGAAAGCGTGTGGCTGGGCTTTTTCCTGGCGCTGACCATTCAGGAGCTTCTGCCCTATTGTCCCCAGCTGGAGCGGCCCCGCCTTTCCGCGCTGCGGCGGCAGGTATTATCCGGCGCGGAAAACGCATGGACGGGAAAATGGTATCTCCGGGCCTGGTATGATTCCGGCGAGCCCCTGGGCGGGCCGGACACCCATCCACCGCGCATCGATCTGATCAGCCAGGCCTTTTCCGCCCTGGCGGGCGCGCCCCGGGCCCATGCCCGGGAGGCGGTGGCCCAAGCTGCGGCGCGCCTGTATGACCGAGAGGCAGGCATAGTGCGGCTGCTGGATCCGCCCTTCACGCCGGAGGAAAACGCGGGCTATATCGGCGCATATCTGCCCGGCGTGCGCGAAAACGGCGGGCAATACACCCACGCCGCCCCCTGGCTGATTCTGGCGCTGCGCGCCCTGGGGGAAAACGCGCTGGCCTGGGAAATCGCCCGGGCGCTGCTGCCCGTCAATCACGGAAACACGGGCGAAAAAATCGCCCGCTACCGGCTGGAGCCCTATGTGCTGGCCGGGGATGTGTACGCCGGGGAAAACCGGGGGCGCGGCGGCTGGAGCTGGTATACCGGCAGCGCCGCCTGGCTGTATTTCGTCTTTCTCACGGCGCTGCTGGGCTTTGAAAAACGCGGGGACAAGGCGCGGCTTGCCCCCTGCCCCGAGCCGGGCGGCGCGGAATACACCCTGGTTTACCGCTTCGGCTCCGCCAGCTATCAATTCACCGCCGCGCGGGATGTGGTTTTTCCCACCCTGGACGGCGAAAAACTGCCCGACGGCTGGGCGCCCCTGGTGGACGATGGCAAAACCCATGAAGCGCGCTATCCGTTGAAAATATAAATGGATAATAAAGCGGCGTCTCCGCTACAGACTGTCAAAAAAAGTATCGAACAACCTTGCGGGATACAATGAAGGGCGATCAGCCCTTCATTGTATCCCCCCGCGCTACTCCGCAAAGCGGAAGCGCGGGCTTCGGGCGGCAATTTAAGAATTGCTTGCCCTCAGCCGCCTCTAAAAGGGCGGCCCTTTTTTAGAATAGTTCCCCCGCACCCCTCCAAGAAAGTTGTATGGATAGCAGCAAAAAACAAGCGGCTTCTCCACTAACGAAATTGAGGGAGCAGGAAGCCGCTCTGCCAGCGCCGCCCTTTTATTGAGGGCTGACGTTTTCATATACTTGCCGTCTTCAAACCCGCTGCCCGCCTTAGCGAGAACGCAGAGCGACGGTGCCAAAGAATGTTACGCCGGTTATTCCCACGCCGACAGCGTTTCCAGAAACCAGCCCTGCACATCCATCCCATAGGCCGCCTGAAGATGCTGCCGGGAAAGCACCGCGCCGGTTTCTCCCGCCGCCACGATTTCACCCGCCCGAAGCAGCAGCGCGTGGGTGCCATAGCGCCGGGCCAGGCTCACATCGTGCATCACGGTAACGACGGCGCGGCCCGGAACGCGCAGCCAATCGCCAATCAATTCGAACAGTTCTTTCTGATAAGGCGGATCCAGATGATTGGCGGGCTCATCCAGCAGCAGCAGCCGGGGCTGCTGGGCCAGCGCCTGGGCCAGAAAAACCCGCTGCAATTCGCCCCCTGAAAGGGAGAGCACGCTGCGGGCCCGCAGCGCGGTCAGGCCCGTTTGCGCAAGCGCCTCCTCCACCCGGGCGTCCCCCTCCGGATCGCCCCGATGGAAAAGCCCCCGGGCGTAGGCATAGCGTCCCAGGCGAACCACCTCCTCCACCGAAAAGGCGTAGCCCACCGCGTGCCGCTGGGCAAGCATGCCCACAAGCCGCGCTAATTCCAAAGGACGGTAATCCCGCAATTCCCGGCCCAGCAGGGCAATGCTGCCTTCATAGGGCAGCGCCCCCGCCAGCGCACGCAGCAGGGTGGATTTTCCCGCGCCGTTGGGCCCTGCCAGCATCCACCATTCCCCCGGGGCCACCCTTAAATCAATCCCCCGAATCGCCCTGCGGCCTCCGTAGCCCGCCGAAACGTCTGCCGCCTTCAGCATGCCCCCCGCTCCTTTCGCCGCTCCCGGTAAAAAATAATCAGGAATACCGCCGCGCCCATCACCGACGTCACCGCCCCCAGGGGCAGTTCCAGAGGCCGCAGCAGCGTGCGGGCGCACAGATCGGTCAGCATGAGAAAGATTCCTCCCGCAAACAGCGAGGCGGGCAGCAGCCGCCGGTGATCGGGCCCGGTGACAAAGCGCGTCATATGAGGCACGATCAGCCCCACAAAGCCAATGCAGCCCCCCACCGATACGCACGCACCAATCAGCGCCGAGGCGGCGATCATCACCAGCAGCTTCACCCGGCGCACAGGCACCCCCACCTGACGTGCGTTTTCCTCCCCCAGGGCGAAGGCGTTCAACTCCCGCCCCAGGAAAAGCAGCAGCCCCCCGAAGGGCGCCAGCACCCCCAGCAAAAGCAGCGCCTGGGCATAGCCCATGCCGGAGAGGGAGCCCATGGTCCAGAAGGTGATAGAGCGCAGCTTTTCCCCCGAAAAGGCGATCAGCAGGCTCAGCGCGCTGCTGACCAGCATGGAAAATATCACGCCTGTAAGCAGGATGGTCTGGGTGGAAAGGGAGCGATCCAGGGCATAGGAAAGCCCCAGAATCAGCAGCAGCGAAAGAAACGCGAAGGCCATGGCCAAAAGCGCCGTGCCGCCCAGGGCGAAGCCCGGCAGGGAAAAGCCCAGCAAAATCGCCCCCGCCGCACCCAGGGAAGCTCCGGCGGAAACCCCCAGGGTGGAGCCGTCCGCCAGGGGATTGCGCAGCAGCCCCTGCATGGCCGCGCCGCACAGGGAAAGCGCCGCCCCCATCAGCCCCGCGCACAGCACCCGGGGCAGCCGGACGGACAGAAGAATCGCCGTGAAGGGCCCCTCCGACCCGGGCCGGCCCAGCAGCGCGCCGCCGATAATGCGCCAGGTTTCATCCAGCGGGATGCGCACGCTGCCCAGGCTGACGCACAAAAGCGCGGTGAACAGCGTCAGCGCTCCCCCCGCCGCCACGGCGGCCGCCCTTCGCATTCCATGATTTCGCATAAACGCCCAAAGCTCCTTTTAATGATCTGCAAATAGGGGCGGAGGAACGCCCGCCGCGCTCCTCCGCCCGGGAATGCTCAGGCGGCGGGAGCTTCCTCCGCCGCGCCGTAAACGAAATCAAACAGCGCCTGGGCCGCGTCCACCAGCCGGGGAGCGGGACGAGACATGGCGTTGCTGTCCGCGTTGAACACCTGCTGATTCTTAACGGCCTTCAGCCCTTCCCAGCCCTTACGGCCCAGAATTTCTTCCACCGGGGTGGGGCCTTCGCCAAAGTACATGCTGATGGTCACGATATAATCGGGATCACGGGCCAGCACCTGCTCCTGGGAAACGCCCTGCCAGCCTTCCACATCCGCAAAGGCGTTTTCCAGGCCGCAGATCGTGGCCAGCTCGTCCATAAAGGTGTTTTTGCCCGCCGTCCACAGGCCATATTCCAGCGGGGATACTTCGAAATACACGGTCTTGCCCGTGTTTTCCGCCTTCTCGGCAATAGCGGCAAAGGCATCCTTCATCTGCGTGATGAGCGCGTCCGCTTCCGCTTCCTTGCCCACCAGCTTGCCCAGCAGCGCGATGGCTTCATAGGTTCCGGCGATATCCTGCGCGTCGGAAACCACCACCTTCACCCCCGCCTTTTCCAGGGCTTCCACCTGCTCGGTGGTCTGGGCCATGGCCGTCATCACCACAACCTGGGGGTTCAGGGCCAGAATCTGCTCCAGGTTGGTTTCCGCGCCGGAATTCACCGCGGGAATTTCCAGCACCGCCTCGGGATAATCGCAGTATTGGCCGCGGCCCACCAGCGTATCCTCCGCCCCCAGGGCGTAAAGGATTTCGCAATCCGAGGGGCTCAGGGCCACAATGCGCGCGGCGGGCGCGTCCAGGGTGATTTCCCGGCCCTTCATGTCGGTGACGGTCACGCCATCCTCCGCCAGCACGGGCAGGGCGCACAGGCACAGGGCCAGGCACAGCAGCAGAGATACCAGTTTGCGGGACATAGAGGTTCCTCCCTTGAAGATAAGATCAAATGAACAGGCTGGGAGAAAAGCCAAAGGCGGCCCCTTTTCCCGAAAGAGAGCCGCCTTTTTGTGCAAACGCAAACAAAGCGCAAAGCAGCCTTCCGCCTTGCGTTCGCCCGCGCCGGGCACAGCATAGCATATCCCATCCCCAGGAGCAGCATTCGGTGTAAACAGGTCTCCCGGCTTGGCATCATCCTACTGGAACGCCTTCTCATCTTGCGACAATGGCTGGGTCCGGGCGAGGGAAAAGCATTCCGCCGCCTAAGTTCTTTCGTCCGCTTCACGGTTACTGGGATAGCCCGGGAATCACACCCGCGTTCCCATGGCGCTCTCCCCATACGAAAGGGCGAGCGTCGCGTGTTTCCACGCAGATACACCGGCTATTCATTTGTCGCGCTTATTATAGCCGTTTTTCCCTTTTTCGTCAATCGGCGGCCAGCGTCGCGGCTTTTCCGCCCCGCGCCCCAGGCATGGGCGGAAAAGCGCCCTCATATGCTGAAGGGAAGCGGAGGGGAATTGGATGAAGCGGCAGAGCTTGCGGCGGCAGACGCTGGTGACTACGGGATGCAATGTGGCGGTGCGGGGGCTGGGCTTTTTGATGCGGCTGGGCTTTTCCCGGCTGCTGGGCCCCGAGGCCATGGGCATTATGGAATTAGCCTCGGGGGCGCATATGCTTTTTCTGGCCCCCGCGTCGGCAGGGCTGCCCGGAGCGGTGAGCCGCCTGACGGCCAAGGCGCAGCCGGAGGATCGGGAATTGATCCTGTACGCCGGGCGGCAGCTGGCCTGCCGCATCGCGCTTTTGCTGTGCCCGCTTTTTCTGATGCTCTCCCCCTGGATCGCCGCCCGGCTGGGGGACGCGCGCACGCTGCCCTCCCTGATTTTCTTCTCCCCCTGCGTGCTGCTCATCGGCGCATCCAGCGTATACGACGGCTATTGCTTCGGGGCGGGCAACGCCTGGCCCCCGGCACTGAGCGAGCTGGCGGAGCAGGGCGCGCGGCTGGCGGGGGTGCTGGCACTTTTATGGCTGGTTCCTCAGGTCACGCTGGCCTATCGCGCCGCGCTGCCCGCCCTTTCCACCACCCTGGGCGAGGCGGCGGGGCTGCTGCTGATGGCGCTGTGGATTGGCCGGGTGCCCTCCTATCGGCGAGATGCGCGCCTGCCCGGCGTGAAAAAGCGGCTGTGGCGGCTATCGCTGCCGCTGATGGCCACGCGCCTTTCCCACACCGGGCTGCGCATGCTCTGCGGCGCCGTGATTCCCCAGCGGCTGATGGCCGCAGGGCTGCCCGCCGGGGAGGCGGTGAGCCGCCTGGGCATGCTCAACGGTATGGCGATGCCCTTTCTCATGCTGCCCGGCATGCTGGCCGGGGCGCTGGGCACGGTGGGGGGGCCGGCGGCGGCCCGGTGCGGCTCCGCCCGAGCGGAGGGACGGCTGGCGGCCCGGCTGCTGCTGGCCGCGCTGGGGGCGGGGGCCGGATGCGCGGGGCTGCTTTATCTGCTGGCCCCCTGGATCGGGCGCACGGTGTATCGCCTGCCCGAGCTGACGCCCCTGCTGCGGGCGCTATGCCCCCTTTCGGTGCTGATGCCCGTGCAGCAGGTGTTGGGCGGGCTGATGACGGGCCTGGGCCTGCAAAAAAAAGCGCTGCTGGCCTCCCTGCTGGGGGCGGCGGCAACGCTGCTTTGCACCTTTTGCTGGACGTACACCCACGGCGTTCTGGGGGCGGGCTACGCCAGCCTCGCGGGCCACGCCCTCACACTTTTCTGCTGCGCCGTTTTCTTTCTGGCCCGACCTTCCACCCATGAAAAGCAATAATACGCCGGAGGCGGCTTTCGGGCGCGTCCGCCCGCGCCGCGCATGCGGAGGAGCGTTTCTTTCGTCCGCTCCTCTCCGGATCATTCGGCCCCAGACCGGCGGATTGCCCCCTACTTTTCAAGCACGATGATCTTGTTGGAGATATTCCGTACAAAAGGGAGCTTTCCCAGCAGTTTATAAATCGGAACAAATTCCGCCATGCCCTCGGTAAGGCTGTGCTCCTCAACCAGCCGGAAGCCCGGCAAAAGCCCGGCCAGCGCGCCGCCGTTTTTTATCCCCCAGGTGAATTTCGCATGGCGGGCATAAGGCGAGCATACTGCGCCTGAATCAGCGCCGTCGTTTCCTCCCGTCCGAGCAGCGGAGCGAGGGTGTTCGTCCAGTCGGCAAGGCTGCCGATAAAAAGGTGCAGCGCCCCCGCCGTGGCGATGTAGATCACGCCCCCCCGCCAGAACCGCCAAGCGGGTTCCGCGGTGCTGCGGCCGTATTTGCCGGTAGGATAGACGAACGGTGAAAAATCCCAGCGCCATACCGCAAAGCCCCGTTGCAATCAGCAGCGGCAGCCGCTACGCTTCCCATGTCCCGCTCAGATAGGCTTCCCGGGCAAACAGCCCGCCGTCCCCCGGGCTTGCCGGAATCACGCTCAGGCACAGATCGCCGATCAGCATCAAAAACGCGCCCAGCGCGCCAAGCAGAGCGTCTCGTTTATAGTTTTTCAGTTCCGTGCGGTTCATTTTCTTGTTCCTCCTTCATAAAAAATCCAACGTTCAATGGGAACGCTCAGCCAAAACCGCAAACGATTCATTTACCCCAGAGGCGCTTCCAATGCGCCCTCCGCCGGAGGAAAGCCCCTGTGTGTCGGCGAAAGCAATTGGTTAGTCGTGTTTAACCGCTTGTATTATAGCGTTTATCCGCCGCTTTGTCTATCAATTTTCTTCCAATAAATAAAAATCCGCCGCGCCAGCAAAGACCGAAGCGCCGGAGGGCAAAGAAAAGCCAGGCTTCACCCAGTCAAAAGGCCTGCAAACGACAAGCGGCAAAAAAGTCGCCCGCGCCGCCGCTTCGCCCGGTAATGCACACAAAAAAACCGCCTCTTCTGAGACGGTGAATGGTGCGCCATCAGGGACTCGAACCCGGGACACCCTGATTAAGAGTCAGGTGCTCTACCAACTGAGCTAATGGCGCATTGAATGAACGTGTATATATTACAGCGTTCCCGCTTTTTTGTCAAGGGGAAAAATTCGAAAAAATCAAAAAAACGAAAAGCCGCAAAAAGTCTTGCATTTGCAGGGCGTCGAAAAGCTTTTTTCGACGCCCTGACGGATGCAGACGCGTTTCAAAACAGGCCGGTAATTCGGCCGTTTTCATCCACGTCGATATTTTCCGCGGCGGGCTTTTTGGGCAGCCCGGGCATGGTCATAATATCGCCGGTGAGCGCCACCACAAAGCCCGCCCCCGCCGAGGCCTTCACATTTTTAACGGTTACGGTGAAGCCCTCCGGCGCGCCGAGCTTCGCCGGGTCGTCCGAAAAGCTGTACTGCGTTTTGGCAATGCAGACAGGGTATTTGCCAAAGCCCAGGGCCTCCAGCCGGTCGATCTGCCGCTGCGCGCCGGGCGCGACGCTTATCCCCGCGCCGCCGTACACCTTTTTCACCACCGCCTCGATTTTTTCGGCAATGCCCAGCTCATCCCCATAGGCGAAGGTGAAACGCCCTTTTTCCTCCTGGCACAGGCGCGCCGCCTCCCGGGCCAGCGCTTCGCCGCCCTTGCCGCCCTCCGCCCAGACGTTGGAAAGAACGGCGTTCACCCCCAGCGCGCGGCACTTGGCGATGATGAAATCAATTTCCCGGTCGGTATCGGTGGGGAAACGATTTACAGCCACGACGCAGGGAAGGCCGTACACGTTTTTTATATTGGAAACATGGCGAAGCAGATTGGGCACGCCCCGCTCCAACGCCTGAAGATCCTCCGCAGCCAACGAATTTTTATCCAGGCCGCCGTGCATTTTCAGCGCGCGCACCGTAGCGACGATCACCACGGCGTCGGGGACAAGCCCGGCCATGCGGCACTTAATATCCAAAAATTTCTCCGCCCCCAGATCCGCGCCGAAGCCCGCCTCGGTGACGGTGTAATCGCTCATTTTCAGCGCCATGCGCGTGGCCGTCACGGAATTGCAGCCATGAGCGATATTGGCGAAGGGGCCGCCGTGGACGAAGGCGGGCGTTCCCTCCAGCGTCTGGACGAGGTTGGGCTTAAGCGCGTCCTTCAAAAGCGCCGTCATCGCCCCCTGGGCGTGAAGCTCCCCCGCCGTGACGGGCCGGTCGTCATGGGTATAGCCCACAATAATTCTCGCAAGCCGCGCCTTTAAATCCGCAATGGAGGAGGCCAAGCAGAAAACCGCCATTACCTCGCTGGCCACGGTGATATCAAAGCCGTCCTCCCGGGGGGTGCCGTTTACGGGGCCTCCCAGGCCGTCCACCACGAAGCGCAGCTGCCGATCGTTCATATCGACGCAGCGCTTCCAGGTGATTTTTTTCACGTCGATTCCCAGGGCGTTGCCCTGCTGAATATGATTATCCAGCATCGCGGCCAGCAGATTATTCGCCGCGCCGATGGCGTGGAAATCGCCGGTGAAATGAAGGTTAATATCCTCCATGGGCACGACCTGCGCGTAGCCGCCCCCCGCCGCGCCGCCCTTCACGCCGAAAACAGGGCCCAGCGAGGGCTCCCGCAGGGCGACCACCGCGTCCTTGCCAATGCGGCGCAGGCCGTCGGCCAGGCCGATGGTGGTGGTGGTTTTTCCTTCCCCCGCAGGGGTGGGCGTGATGGCGGTGACGAGAATCAGCTTGCCGTTTTTCCGTTGGGTTTCCTGCAAAAGGGATAGATCGATCTTCGCCTTGTAGCCGCCGTATTGCTCGACGTATTTTTCGTCGATATGGGCGCGCCGGGCGATTTCCAGAATGTGCCGGGGCTTGCATTGCTGCGCGATTTCAATATCAGATAAATAAGTCATCGCTGCTCTCCTTGTTTTTCATGACTGCCTGCCGGAGATTTTTTCTGTAATAAAGCGCCGTCAGGGCGTGCCTTCTTCCTGCTTTTTGCCCGCCCTTTCAAGCAGCGCCAGCGCCAGGCTGCCCACGGCGTTGCCCAGAACGGCCGCCAGCTCGAAGCGCAGAATTTGCGGCGTGAGCGTCCCGGATGCGCCGAAATAAAACATATCCGCAATAGAATGCTCAAAGCCGCTGAGAATAAACGTAGGGATGCAGAAAAGAATGCCGAGGGGCGTTTTTTTCGCCCGGAAAATCTGCACCGCCAGATACATCAGCATCCCGCAGAAGCAGGCGCGGACGAAGGTTGTGAAAAAGCGCTGCTCTATCTTCCCGGCGCACAGGACGGCGGCCTTTTCCCCCAGCGCCGGAAGCGCGAAGCGAACGGCCGCGCCCAGGGCGAACGCGGCGGCCAGGTTCGCCAGCAGGCCCGTCAACAGCCGTTCCACACTCTTCCGGGAATGATCCTGAACCGCGTAGCCGATCTTCCCGGTGAAAAGATAATAATCCAGATAGCAGATGCTAAGAAGCGCCACGGAAAAAAGCGCCGCCCCTATATATCGGTTATCGCAGGCCAGAAACACGCTGCCGCCCAGGCCGACCGCTATGCCCGCGGAAACGCCGCTTGCAATCGTTTTCAGCATTCGTATATTCCCCCTCGTATTTTCACAGCGTTACGCCCGTTTTAAAAATCGCCATATCGTGATAGCCGTTTTCCTCGCTGCGCACGTTTTCGCCCCCGGCCACGGCCAGCACCCGATCCATCAGCGCCTGGGAAAGCGCGGCCAGGCTTTCGCCCTGCAGCAGCGCGCCCGCGTCAAAATCTATCCAATTCCGCTTATGCCGGGCCAATTCCGAATTGGAGGCAATTTTCAGCGTGGGCACGGGGGAAGCGAAGGGGGTGCCCCTGCCGGTGGAAAACAGCACGATCTGCGCCCCGGCGGCGGCCAGCGCCGTGGCGGCCACCAGATCGTTGCCCGGGGCGGACAGCAGGTTCAGCCCCGAAACGCGCAGCCGCTGGCCATAAGAAAGCACATCCCGCACGGGGGAAAAGCCGCTTTTCTGAGTGCAGCCCAGCGCCTTATCCTCCAGCGTGCTGATGCCTCCCTGCTTGTTGCCGGGGGAGGGATTTTCATAGATAGTCTGGTGATGCGCTTCAAAATACCGCTTGAAATCGTTAATGAGCGCCGCCGTTTTATCAAACAACTCCCGGCTTGGACAGCGCTCCATCAAAATCGTTTCCGCGCCGAACATTTCGGGTACCTCGGTCAGAATGGCGCTGCCGCCCTGGGCCGTCAACAGATCGGAAAACGCGCCGATTACGGGGTTGGCCGTCACGCCGCTGAAGCCGTCCGAGCCGCCGCATTTCAGCCCCACCGTCAGCTTGGAGGCGAGGCAGGGAACGCGCTGATCCGTCCGCATTTGCCCCGCCAGCTCCTCCAGCAGGGCCATGCCCGCTTCCAGTTCATCCTCCGCCTCCTGGCACACCAGATAACGAATCCGCCCCTGGCAGGCGGCGGGAACGCGGCTGTGGATGGTTTCCACGCCGCTGTTTTCGCAGCCCAGTCCCAGCACCAGCACGCCCCCCGCGTTGGGATGGCAGGCCAGATCGGCCAGAATATCGCGGGTATGCTCCTGATCGTCCCCCATCTGGGAGCAGCCGTAGGGGTGGGTGAAGGCGTGAACCCCCTCCACCGCGCCGCCCGCCAGCCCCTGGGCCCGGCGTTCCAGTGCCCGGGCCACATCGCTCACGCAGCCTACGGTGGGCAAAATCCAAAGCTCGTTCCGCACGCCCACTCGGCCGTCCGCCCGGGGATACCCCTGAAAAACGGCGGCGGGAGCGGGCGGCAGCGCGCAGGCCTTGGGATGATAGACGTATTCCACTTCGCCGGATAGCAGCGTACGCAGGTTATGGGTGTGCACATGGCTTCCCCGGAGAATCGCCTGGGTTGCGCTGCCGATGGGAAAGCCGTATTTTATCACCCGTTCCCCCGGCGCTAAATCGCACAGGGCGATCTTGTGCCCCGCAGGCACAGGAGAAGTCACCGTCAGGGTCTCGCCTTCTGCTTCCACTTTTTCCCCCGGAGCCAGGGGACGCAGCGCCACCGCCACGTTGTCCGACGGCGTAATTTTCAAAATATCGCGCATTTCATCCTCCGAAGCGCTCGGTCATGACCGCGCGCATGCCCTTTTGCAATATAGCCTCCACGCTTTGTCCAACGCTTTGCTCCAGCCCGGGAACGGTCGTGAGATCCATGCCCCAGAAGCGCTCCCGCCGCAAAAAATCATGAACGGTTTCCGCCGGTGCGCGCCCGCCGCTTTCAGAAAAGAAGCGCAGCGCTTCCGGCTCATCCTGCAGCGCATAGGCTTCTCCGCCGCGCCGGCAAATCAGTTTGCCCCCCTCCAGCCTGCCGCCGTAATAAAGCGTGATGAGCGCCGCCAGGGAAAAGGTCAGGCGCGGGGGCAGGCGGCCCTCCCGCTGGCAATAGCCCAGCAGGCTGGGCAGGCACCGGGCCCGCCATTTGGATACGCCGTTCAGGCAGATGGAAAGCAGCGCGTGATGAATAAAGGGATTTTCAAAGCGGGTCTTCACCGCCCCGGCAAAGGCCGTTAATTCCTCCCGGGGCAGGCTCAGGGTGGGAATCACCTCGTTTTGCAGCGTATCCTGCATAAAATTCCGAATCAGCGGATCGCCCATCGCGTCCAGCACCGCGTCATGGCCGCATTGGAAGGCAGCGGGCACGAAGGAGGTGTGCGCGCCGTTGAGGATGCGCACCTTGCGCTGCTTATAGGGCCTGCAATCGTCGGTAAAAATCACGGGCAGGCCGCACGCGGGCAGCGGCAGCTGGGCGGACAAATCGCGATTCGCTTCTATCACCCACAGGGCGAAGGGCTCCCCCGTCACCAGCAGCCGGTCCTCATAGCCCAGTCGGGCCCAAATTTCCCGGCGCTCCGCCTCCTCCCGGGGATACCCCGTCACGATGCGATCCACCAGGGTGGAGGCGAACGTGCAGGCCTCGTCCAACCAGCGCCCAAATTTCGCGCCCAGGCCCCAGGCCCGGGCCAGCGCCTTCACGCAGCGCCGAAGCTGACCGCCGTTATCGTCGATCAGTTCCGTGGGCAGGATAATCAGCCCCTTGTCGGGCGCGTAATCAAAGGCCTCCGCCCGCTCAAAAAGAAATTTGCAGAGCTTTCCGGGGTAAGTGCGGGGCGGGCAAAGCGAAAATTCATCGCTTTCATCCAGCGTGATTCCCGCTTCGGTGGTATTTGAAAGAATGAAGCGCAGCGTGTCCAGCCGGGCGTAGGCCGCGTATTTTTTGTATTCCGTGTAAGGGGACACCGCGTCCTGCACGGCGGTAATCAACCGCGCCTGCTCCGCCGCCTTCCCCGCCTCCATGCCGCGCAGCAGAACGGTGTACAGGCAATCCTGGGCGTGGAACGCCTCCAGCGTGCCGGAGGGCTGGGGCTTCACCAGCACGATTCCCGCTTCCAGCCCCGCCTTTTCATTGGCGATATCCAGCATATAATCCGCAAAGCCGCGCAGGAAATTTCCTTCGCCAAATTGCAGCGCCTTCACCGGAAGACGGGGTTTCTTTCTCATTTCCGCGTTCAGCCGCTCCATGCTGCATCCTCCAGTGTTTCTTTCTGTCCATGCCGCCCGGGGGCGTTTTTCCCTCCTATCATATCACAGATTTTGCACGTGCCGCAACAACAACCTTTGTTTTTCTTCCGTTCATGGCGCTGCGCCGCCGACGGCGGAAAAGCCTGAATTTCCTTTTTTGATCGTTTTTGATTATTTTTGCTCTAATCATTGACACTTGTGACTTTTTGTATTATAAATAATAATCATATGCTGCGAATGAGAATAGCTTGGAGGAATCAACCATGAAGAAGGAACTGGAAAAATACTGCGGCGTTATTCCCGCGCTTTACGCCTGCTATGACGACCGGGGCGGCGTGAGCCCCGAAAGAACCCGGGCGCTGGCCCGTCATCTGGTGAATAAGGGGGTAAAGGGGCTTTATGTGGGCGGCTCGTCGGGCGAATGCATTTATTTGCAAAAAGAGGAGCGCATGAAAACCCTGGAGGCCGTGATGGCGGAGGTGAAGGGCAAATGTACCGTAATCGCCCACGTGGCCTGCAACAACACCCGGGAAAGCCGCCAATTGGCCGCCCATGCCGAAGCGCTGGGCGTGGACGCGGTGGCCTCCATTCCGCCCATTTATTTTCATCTGCCGGAATACGCCATCGAAAAATATTGGAACGATATTTCCGCCGCCGCCCCGCGAACGGATTTCATCATCTATAATATCCCCCAGCTGGCGGGGGTTGCCCTGTCGGTGAAGCTGTTTGAAAATATGCGGAAAAATCCGCGGGTGATCGGCGTTAAAAATTCCTCCATGCCGGTTCAGGATATTCAATTGTTCAAGGCCGCGGGCGGCGAGGATTCCATCGTTTTCAACGGCCCGGACGAGCAGTTTATCGCCGGGCGGGCCATCGGCGCGGACGGCGGCATCGGCGGAACCTACGGCGTGATGCCCGAGCTGTTTCTGAAAATGAACGAGTTGTTTCTCGCGGGCGATCTTCCGCGGGCGCAGCAGGCGCAATACGCCGTCAACGAAATTATTTCCGCCATGTGCGCCTGCCGGGGCAATCTGTACGCGGTCATCAAGAAAATTCTTGCGCTGCGGGAGCAGGTTTTCTGCGGCGGCGTGCGGGAGCCGCTGTATCCCCTGACGGAAGACGATATGCCGCAGGTTCGCAAATGCGCGGATATGATCGACGCGGCTATCGCAAAATTCTGCTGATAGCGCCTGACCGCGCGCATCGCATAGGCCCCCTGCTCCGCCGCAGGGCGGCCTTCCGAAGCAGCCGAAATGAATAAAGAAAAAGGTGCGAGCGCAAAATTCGGGAGAAGCGTTCGCCCCGCGCCTTTCAGGGAAAGCTATGTGCACAAATTGAAAAGCCAAAGATCGCCACACTCCTCCGCTAACAAAAAGTCATATTCCTGTTTATAAAAACGCAGCGCACCTGAAAACAAAGCCGGAAACGAAAAATTTACAATTCTATTTCTTTTTTCCCTTGGCAGGAAAAGAAAAAAATGATAAGATGAAAAGCGTGTATTGATCCCCTTTTTACCAAAGGAGCAAACGATGCGAAAACGATTGGGCTTGATTTCATTTCTTCTTATTATTTTTCTTATTTTTCTGTTCGCGGGCCGCGGCCTGGCGGAGGGGCTTTCTTTTACCCTGGCGCCCAGCGAAATGCGGCCGGGGAAAACGGAACGAATCAGCTTTTTCGCCCCGACGGCAGGCATGGCGGAGCTTTCGCTGATTGACGAAAGCGGCGCGGAGGTGCTGCGCATCCGGGAGGGTCTTTTGGCCGAGGCGGGAGAAAATCATCTTTCCTGGGATGGAACCCTGGCTGACGGCCAGCCGACGCCCCAGGGAAGCTATCAATTCCGCCTGCGCATGGGCGAAGAGGAAGCGCTGGCCCCGGTGCAGATCGGCCCCGAAAGCCCGCAGATTCTCTCCGTTTCCGCCCCCTCCCAGGTTACGCCCGGGGATGTGTGGGCCGTCACGGTGAATTTAAATATGCCGGGCACGCTGTCGCTGCGCGTAAGGCTGGAGGACGGCGAATGGCATACCTTCCTGGAGGAGGCCGTTCCCGCCGGGGAAAGCGTGCATTATTGGAACGGCCAGGTGGATAACATGGGCATCGCCTATGGCGAATACGCCATTCAGCTGCGCCTGATCGATGAAACCAACTATTCCGGCACGGCGCGGCAAATCTTCCTTTCCGTGCTGGCCCCCGCTGAAGACGCCCCTGAAACGCCTGCGCCCATCCTGACGGAAAGCCCCCGCCCGGAGGAAACCACGGCGGCGGAAAGCGCCCCGCCCGCAGCGGACGCATCCACCGAAGCGCCCACCCCTGCGCCCACGCACCACGTCGTTATTCCCAGCGGCGTGACAACCCAGGCCCAGGAAACCAATTATTGGACGCTGCCCATGGGCGAAATGGACGAGGAAGCCATCTGGAACGTGATGATGCAGCCCATCGTGGTGCTGGACGGCGAGCAAAAGGAAGTATACCGCCTGCGCAAAACGCCGGATAAAAGTGCCAAACGCGATAACGTGGTGGGCGAAGTGACCTACGCCTCCCAGGGCCTGCACATTCTGGAAACGCTGGATAACGGCTGGACGAAGGTGGAGGTATACAATTCCTCCTACGGCCCGGATTGCACCTCGCGCCCCGGCTACGGCGTGACGGACGACCGGCTGGTGGGCTATGTGGAAACCTCCCGGCTGAAAACCATCACCCCCCGCACCGATTACGCCCTGCTGATCGACAAGCTGGAGCAAACGATGTATATCTTCTCCGATGGAAAATGCATCGGCTCTCTGCTGATTTCCACCGGGCTGAACAACAGCAAGCAATCCTGGAACGAAACCCCCTCGGGCGAATTCCTGATGGTCAGCCGCATGGGCGGCTTCCCGGCGGGCAATCTTTGGTGCTCCTACGGCATGCGCATCAACGGCGGCTGCGCCATTCACGAGGTGCCCTATATCGGCAACGCCGATACCCCCGCCAGCCAGCGGGATTATTCCTCCACGGTTAAGCTGCTGGGGCAAAAGGCCAGCCACGGCTGCATCCGCGTGCAGAAAGCGGCCAACGAACAGGGGCAAAATATTAAATGGCTGTGGGACAATATCCGGGTGAACACCAAGGTGCTTATTTGGGATGATACGGGCCGTTTCCTCTCCTATCCCGACGACGGCCTCTCCCTGTATTACAATCCTAACGGCGGGAAATATTATCACGAATCCCAGAACTGCGCCACCGTGAAATCCCGTTATCTGCCGCTGACGGAATTCAAATACAGCGAATTGGATACCGCCGCGTTCAGCAAGCTTTCGCCCTGCTCGGGCTGCGCCCGGGTGATGCGAAAAAGCGACATCGACGCCCTGAACGCGGAAAACGGCTTTTAAGAATTGAAAAGAAATAATGTGATTGCGGGAGAATCTGGAAAATCCGCCTATCATTCCGCCAGCAAAAAGGGCGGAAGCGTTCATATGAGCGCTTCCCCCTATTTTTATTGATCTAAAGAAAGGGGCCTGCCGTTTTTTCGCCTGAGCTTAACGGCAGGCAACAAGGATTATCGAATTTTGATATCCAACCGAAGCGTGCCCCCAGGAAGGGAAACGCAGGCTTCCTCCGCCGTGCGTTCCGGATGCGCCCGGTTCCATTGCAGCTCGGACAGGGTGTAATCCACGTAAAGGGTCAGCGTTCCGTCCGGCTGGGTACAGGCTTCAATCGCCTGCTCCGCCTGGATGGCCTGCTGAATCACCGCTTTCCAGCCGCCCTGCTCGGGGCTTGCCTCCACCGCCGCCCGCTGCTGGGCGGAAAGCGCGGATAATGCCTGGGCGTACTCCTCCCGCGCGCCGGATTCGGAATTGTGCTTCAGATCAAACTCCACATAAAAGAGCGCCTGGTTTTCCGCCGTGGTCACGGAATCCATGCAGTATGCCAAAAGCGAAGGGCCGTTCGGCGCGCCGATATGAAAATCCCATTCTATATCGAAAAGCAGCAGCCGCTTCTGAGGCGCGCGCATCACCAGCCGGGGATGTTCGAAGCCCCGCTCGGTGGCAATGCGAAATTTTCCCTCGCCGTCGGCGATATAAACCATCGCGTCGTAAAGCTCCACGGCATTTTCATCCTTCGGGGAGGCCTGGAAGGTGGCCACGAAAAGCTCCCCCGGCAGCCAGGCCGCGTCCTGCGCCCGCAGCGTTACCAGCTCGCCCGTGCATTCCTGAGGGATATCGCTTTGCAGCTTTTCCATCACCCGGGCGTAGGTTTCGGGATAAAGGCGGGGCCAATAGCCAATTCGCTCCTGCAGGAACCATTGCATGCCGCCCAGGGCGTGAATCAGCGCCAGGGCGGAGCCCGTCAGCAGCGCCAAGGCCAGCGCCAGCGCGCCTATCAACGCCATGCGGCGGGGGCGCGCCGCATGCGGGGCCTCGTCGGTTTCCCGGCAGGCGTTCAGCGCGGCGTGCATGGCCTGATGGAAGCCCTCCGGCGTGCGTCCCAGCGCCCGATCCACATCAAATTCCTTCATATCAGGCACACCTCCTCATCCCGCAATTCCTGCCGAAGCCGCGCCCGGGCCCGGGAAAGACGGGCTTTAACCGTCCCTGCGGGAACGCGCAGCACGGCGGCGATTTCTTCTACGGAATAGCCCTCCCGGTAATGCATCACCACGACGATTCTGTATTTTTCCGGCAGGGCGTACAGCGCCCGCTCCAGATCCACATCGCAGCCGCTTTCCTCCGCCGCCGTTTCGGGCAGCGCCTCCAGCGGCAAAAGAGGGCGCTTGCGGCGCAGCATGGTTTTGCATTCGTTGATGAGGATGCGGGTGAGCCAGGTTTTAAAATATTCCGGCTGCCGCAGGGAAGCCCGGGCGGCCCAGGCCTTCAGCAGCGCCTCCTGCACCGCGTCGGCGCAATCCTGCGGGCGGCGCAGGACGCCCCGGGCCACCCGGTAAAGCGGCCGCTCCAATTCCAGCGCCCGCCGGGAAAATTCCGCGCTGTCCAGCATCCTTCGCCCTCCTTTCATTCCTTCCTCCCAATTAGACGCGGCGGAAAAGCGTCAGGTTGCATTTTTTCAAAAAAAGAGGCGTTATATAGAATGCGGGGGAACCATTCCGCGGCTTACAAAGAATGGTTCTCCCGCATCGTATTGCCTCGCATGGCGCGTATATTTTCAGGCTTGCCGCCATATGCATGACGTGAGCGGCGGAAAAGCTTACTGGGCCGCCTCGATGATGGCGACCTGCAGGCGGGGGTAATTTTCCAGCGTGCCGCCCTCCACCAGCTTGCTGTATGTGCCCGAGGCGGTACCATACGCTTTCACCTTGTCCCCCACGGCGAAGGCGGGCTCCTGGGTGCAGATCAGATAGACAATCTGGCTGTACTGGCCCTTGGATTCCTTCAGCGCCAGGGGAATCAGCCATTCCCCGATGGTGGTTTCCACACCGGTGACATACCCCGTCACCACCGCGTATTTGCCCTCGTTGGCGGGCTTGGAAAGATTGGCGTAGGAAATGGATTTCGCCGCGGCGCGGATACGCTCCTGCTGCTCCACCTCGCTGAGGGTGCGGGTGGCGGTATAGGTGAACCGGCGCTCGTTCATGCCCTTCATGGTCACGGAGATCGCGATCTGATAGGTGCCCGCCACGCTGGTATCCAGCTTAAAGCTGAAATTCTTGCTAGTGGAGGTTTTGGTATAGTTCAACGGGCCGGAAACGGAAACCTGGGTTTTCGCGCCGGAAAGGGTGGTGCCGGAAATCAGCGTTTCATCTCCCAGGGTGGCGGCGGGCTCCACGGAAAGCTCCACCGGCAGCATGCCCTTCTGATAGGTGACGGAGAAGGTACGCTGCGCGTCCAATTCGCCCTCGGCCTGGGCCGTCACGGAAACGGAATACACCCCCTGGGAAGGCAGCGTGACCTTCACCGAGAAAGCGCCGGAGGAGGAAGCGGTATCGGTATAGGTGTTGCCGCCTGTCTCTCCCAGGGAGAATACCGTCACCGTCACCGTGCCCTTCTTGGCGGTGGTGCCCTTGATGGTAAAGGTATCGTCGCTGGTTTCAGCGGGCGGAGCGCTGGTAAAGCTCAGCTTCACGGGCAGCGGCGGCATGGGCAGCACCTGAGTAAAGGAAAAGCCCTTCATGATCTTTTCCAGGGCGGCGTCATCCGCATCTCGGGCGGCCCGGCCCGTCACCTGCAAATCCAGCGTGATGGTATAGCCGTTGCGGATGGTGCGGCGCTGATAGCCGGTGCACACCTGCTCGCCCCCCTGGCGCAGGGAATACTTGGTTTGCAGAAAGCGCAGGGTGGTTCCGCCGTAATTTTTCCATTTCGCGCTGGAATAGGAATAACCCAGCACGCTGTAGGCGGTGCCGTTGGTGTGGGATTGACGGAATTCCTTGCGCATGTTTTCATCCTGATTGTTCAGGTCGAAATAGGTCTGCGCGTCCACATCCTGCAGCGCGGTAATCACCAGCGTGCGGCCGTTCTTCTTATCATAGGCCTGCAGCAGAATGCCCTCGTTTTCAAAGGCGTTTGTCAGCGCGTCCGTATCGATGCCCTGGCCGGCGATCCATTCGGCGTTGGCGGCCAGGTTATAGGGGGTAAGCACCGCGTCGTAATCCGCGGCGTTCAATTCCAGCGCGGCGCTGGGGCCCGAGAAGGTATAGGTTTCGGCCAGCGCGGCGGGAACGGCCAGCAGCGTCAGCAGCAGGCAGGCCGTAAAAAGCAAGAATCTGCGCATAAAAACGCGCCTCCTTTCCATGGCGGAAAAAACGAATGTACCCGTTTATTTTAGCACAATCAGGCCGCCTTTTCAACCGCCCCGCCGGGCGGCGGACGGGGCGGGCTTGTAAATCTTTTGTAAAAGAGGCGAGAAACATGCCGAAAACGCTTTCCACGCTGCGGCCCGGGGAACGCGCCGTTACGACGCGAATCGGGGGCGAAGGAGCGCTGCACCGGCGGCTGATGGATATGGGGTTCACCCCGGGGGTGCGGGTGCTTCTGGAGCGCGCCGCCCCGGGAGGCGATCCTTTGCAGGTGCGGCTGCGGGGGTATTCCCTGTCGCTGCGCCGGGAGGAAGCGGCCCAGATTACCGTGCGGGAGGAATAAGGCCATGGCGTATGTATTCGCCCTGGTGGGAAACCAGAACAGCGGGAAAACCACGCTGTTCAACCGGCTGACGGGGGCCAGCCAGCATGTGGGCAATTGGCCCGGCGTGACGGTGGAGCGCAAAACGGGCGCGCTGCTGTCCGCTTACCGCGCGGGGCGAGAGGCGGCGGAAATCGTGGATCTGCCCGGCATTTACTCCCTGAGCCCCTACACCCCCGAGGAGGTTATCGCCCGGGATTACATCGCGCTGAAGCGGCCGGACGCGGTAATCAACATCGTGGACGCCACCAATTTGGAGCGCAACCTGTATTTAACGCTGCAATTGCGGGAACTGGGCGCGCCCGTGGTGGTGGCGCTGAATATGATGGATGAAGCCCGGCGGCGGGGAGACCGGCTGGATATTGCCGGGCTGGCGGCGGCGCTGGGCACGGCGGTATATCCGATCTGCGCCCGGGACGGCGAGGGCGTGGCGGCGCTGATGCGCGGCGCGCTTCAGGCGGCCCGGGAGAAAACGCCGCCCCAGGCGCGAAGGCTGTTTTCCCCCGCGCTGGAAAAAGCGCTGGGCGAAATCCAAGAGTTGATCGCAGCCCAGGCAAGCGCCCGAGGGCTGCCCGCCCGGTATGCGGCGGAGAAGCTGTTGGAGGGCGACGCGCGCACGGAAGCGCAGCTGGAGCTGAACGCGGCGGCGCGCCAGGCCGTGGCGGAGGCGGCGAAGCGGGCGGAGCGCCGCCTGGGCCAGGAAGGCGCGGCGCTGCTGGCCAACGGGCGCTATGCTTTTCTGGAAAGCACGCTGACCCGGCTTCTGCGCCGGGGCGGCGAAAACGGCCTGACCCAGCGGCTGGACGCGCTGGCGCTGCACCGCGTGCTGGCGCTTCCCCTTTTCTTTTTGCTGCTGTTCGCGGTATTTTTCCTGGCCTTCGGCCCGCCCGGCGCGGCGGCGGCTCAGGGCTTTTCGGCGCTGGTGGAGGCGGCCCTTTCCCAGGCCGCCCTGGGCCTGGCGCGGCTGCCCCTGGCCCCCTGGGTGCGGGCGCTGCTGACGGAAGGGGTGCTTTCGGGGGTGGGCGGCGTGCTGAGCTTTCTGCCCACGCTGCTGCTGCTTTTCCTGCTGCTTTCCCTGCTGGAGGACAGCGGCTATATGGCCCGGGCCGCGTTTTTGATGGACCGGCCGCTGCGGCGGCTGGGCCTGAGCGGGGCCAGCCTGATTCCGCTGCTGATGGGGTTCGGCTGCACGGTACCTGCGGCGCTGAGCGCGCGCATTCTGCCCTCCTCCCGGGATCGAAGGCTGACGGTGCTGCTCACGCCCTTTATCTCCTGCGGGGCGAAAGCGCCGGTTTACGCCCTGTTCGCCCAGGCGTTTTTCCCCGGCCGGGGGCTTTTCCTGCTGTGCGGGCTATACGGCCTGGGGGTGCTGCTGGGGGCGGCGGCGGCTTGGATTCTGAACCGAACCGCCTTTCGCGGGGAGGCGGCCCCCTTTTTGATGGAGCTGCCCGTTTACCGACTGCCCTCCCTGCGCAGCGTGGGACGTCAATTGGCGGAAAGGATCAAGGATTTCTTCCGCCGGGCCTTTGGGGTCATCCTGGCAGCCTCGGTTTTTATCTGGCTGCTTCAACGCTACACCCCCGCCCTCGCCCCCGCGCAGACGCTGGAAGAAAGCCTGCTGGGCCGGGCGGGGGCGCTGCTGGCCCCGCTGTTTACGCCCCTGGGCTTTGGCGCGGCGGGGCCCGTCACCGCGCTGCTTTCCGGCTTGCTGGCCAAGGAAAGCATTGTTTCCACCCTCTCCGTCCTGGCGCGAAGGGAGGGCGGCGCGCTGGCGGCGGCCCTGGGCGGATATTTTTCCAGCCCGGCGGCGGCGCTTTCCTTTCTGGTTTTCGTGCTGCTGTATCCTCCCTGCGCGGCAGCCTGCGCCGCCATGAGGCGGGAATTGGGAAAAAAGCGGCTCCTTATGGCGCTGGGGCAAGCGGGAATCGCCTGGGCGGCGGCATTCGCGGCATACCGGCTCGGGCTGCTTTTGATGGGGTAAGGAAAGGGGGCCGTATGCTCGGCAGCTTTTTAATCGGCACGGGAGTGCTTGCCTACGCGGCGTTCGCGGCGATAAAATATCTGCGGGCCGCCCGCCGGAGCGGCTGCGGCGGCTGTCCATTCTGCGGAAAGGACTGTCCCCATGCCTGCGGTCGGAAAGGGAACGAAAAATAATGCATTGAACCGCTCTTTGTCGCCAAAGAGCGGTTCCCACGATCCTCCTCCGAGAAAACGGTATGGAAAATGACTAACGTCAGGGAATTGACTCGATCTCCTGAAGGCGAAAGGAACGACGATTACATAGGCAAATGATCCCGCTTCCTTCGAGAAAGTAATATAGAATTCAGGCGGAAAGCAAGAAGTCCGCTCGCTTTCCGCCTGCAAAAAGGGTCAGCCGATAATGGTGATTTTATTTTCGCCCACGGGATGCGCGGGCTTATCATCCGCCGGGACGCCCACGGCCAGGGCGATCACAAAATCATACCCTTCGGGGAAATGCAGCTCCTGCCGCAGGCGAGGAGCCTTTTCCCCCTGAAACGCTTCCCGGGGCAGGCCCAGCACCACGCTGCCCAGGCCCATGCTCTCCGCGGCCAGGGCCAGATTTTCCACCGCGATGCCGCAGTCAATGGCGTTCCAGCGGTTTTGCTGATCGGCGGAAAGGAAAATCACCGTGGGCGCGTGATAGAACACGTCAAAGGCCGGATCGGCAAAGCGCGGGCTGCGCTGATCCTCGGGCCGTTTCATGGCGTTTTCCCGCACGGCGTCGTTGATTTCCGCCAGCAGCGCGTTATTCTGCACCACGGAGAAATGCCAGGGCTGACGGTTCATAGCGGAAGGGGATTGCAGCGCGGCGGCCAGCAGCGCGTCCAGCTGGGCGGGGGTAAGCTGCTGGGGCTGATAGGCCCGGTGGCTCCGGCGGGCGGCGATGGTGGAAAGAACCTGATTCATGGAAATTCCTCCTTCTTGATTTCCCGTTGGGAAACATGCTATACTGTTCGGGCGGGCGAAAAAGGCAATTGCGCCCGCGCCGGAGGGAGAACATGCTGAAAGCGGAAGCGTTTATGCGGGAGGCGCTGCAGGAAGCGGCGCTGGATGAAAACGAGGTGCCCGTGGGGGCGCTGATCGTCAAGGATGGGCGCATCATCGCCCGCGCCCATAACGAGCGGGAGAAAAACGGCCCCTTTGCCCACGCCGAAATGCTGGCCATGGCCCGCGCCTGCCAGGCGCTGGGCACGCGCCGCCTCCACGGCTGCACGCTGTACGTCACCCTGGAACCCTGCCCCCTTTGCTCAGGGGGCATTCTGCTGGCGGAGGTGGATCAATGCGTGTTCGGCGCCTTCGATCAGCGCCAGGGCTGCTGCGGCAGCGTGTACGCCCTGCCTGAGGACGCGCATTTTTATCATCGGGCCGCCTGCATCGGCGGCGTGCTGGAGCAGGAATGCGCGGAGCAGCTGCGCCGCTTTTTTGAAAAAAAGCGGGAATAGCGCCCGTCTATATTATACAGAAACAAGGGCCGCATTTCAAGAATTATCTATCGGACCGCCGATAACCCCCTGAACAAAAAACGAATAAATCGTGAACAGGCTGTAACATTCTTGAAATACGCCCGCAAACGCTTGCGCAAGGGCGAAAACTGTGCCATAATAAGCCTAGAATTATCCCTGGGGCGGTCGCTTCGCGGCGCGGAGCCGCGCGCCCGTCCCCCCGGGAATGAGGAGAAAAGAGAGGATCGTCAAGATGAAAAAACTGTTCCGGATGCTGGCCCTGGTTCTTGCAATGAGCGTGCTGCTGACGGCGTGCGCCTTCGCCGAGGAGGGCGACGCCCCCGCCGCCACCGATCAGCCCGCCCAGGCGGCGGATTCCGCCCCCGAAGCGGCGGAGGATCCCGTGCTGTTCACCTTCAACGGCCAGGAAATCCTGCGCTCCCAGGTGGACGAATATCTGAGCAATCTGTACAGCAACGGCTATGTGGAAACGCTCACCGAATATGAAACGGCCATCGAATACATGATTCAGGAAAAGGTCTGGGAGGATCAGATCGAAAAACAGCAGCTGAATCAGTTCACCGCCGAGGAAGAAGAAGCCCTGCGGGCCGACGCTGAAAAGGAATGGGAAGACGCGCTGGATTCCTATGTGAGCTATTTTCTCTCCGAGGATACCGACGAAGCCCGGGCCAAGGCGCGCCAGGATGCGGAAGCCTATTATCAAAGCTATGGCGTGACGCTGGAAACGGTGGTGGAAAATTTCCGGCTTCGGGCCGCCTATGATAAATTGACGGAAAAGGCCCTGGAGGGCAAGGCCGTGGAGCCCACGGAAGAGGAAATCCGCCAGATCTTTGAAGAATACGCCGAGCAGGATAAGCAAACCTACGAAAACAATATCTCGCTCTATGAAACCTACCAGCGCAACGGCTACGAAATCTGGTATCAGCCTGCGGGCTATCGCGGCGTGCTGCATATCCTGCTGGATACCGACGACGAGCTGCTCTCCGCCTATCAGAGCGCCCAGGCCGCCTATGAAGAAGCCCTCAGCAGCGAGGATACCGCCGCTGATTCCACGCAGGATACGGCGGAAGGCGACGCGGCCGAAACCCCCGCCCCCGTCACCCAGGCGGATGTGACCGCGGCCCGAGAAGCGCTGCTGGCCCATCACCAAAAGGAAATCGATGATATTTATGCGCGCCTGGAAGCGGGCGAGAGCTTTGAAAGCCTCATCGCCGTATACGGCGATGACCCCGGCATGCAGGACGAAACCCGTCTTAAGGAAGGCTATTCCGTGCATAAGGACAGCACGCAGTATTATCCCGAATTCACCGCTGCTGCTTTTAGTGATAAAATGCAAAAGCCCGGCGATGTGAGCGACCCCATAATCAGTACCGCAGGCATCCACATCCTCTATTACCTCCGGGATATCCCCGAGGGCAACGTGGAGCTGAACGACGATATTCACGAGGAAATCCAATCCTATCTGGAAAACGTGAAGAAAAACGAAGTGCTCAGCGCGGCCTACGACGCCTGGAAGCAGGAATGCGAAATCGTTCGCAATGAGGACGCTATCGCGGCGGCCATCGGCGATACCGCGGCGGAAATTCTGGAATAACGCGCTGTAGAAGCGTATACCCCTTTAGGGGGCTGCCCGGCGACGGGCGGCCTCCTTCTTTTGTCCCAGGGAAAAGATTTTTTGCCCTGGACGGTGGAAAAACGGCCGGACGTATGATAAAATGATCAGGAAAATTGTCCTGACAATTTTCCAGGTCAGCGGGACGCTGCAAGCGTTACGCTGGCAATCATATGATAAAATGATTAGGAAAAACGCTTTGCGGTTTTCCGGGTCAGCGGGACGCTGCAAGCGTTACGCTGACAATCATATGACAAAATGATTAGGAAAAACGCTTTGCGGTTTTCCGGGTCAGCGGGACGCTGCAAGCGTTACGCTGACAATCATATGATAACATAATATGAGGAAAATGAAGGAGACATTTTATGGACAATCTCTACCTGGGCATTGAATTGGGCTCCACCCGCATTAAGGCCGTGCTCATCGACGGGCGCTGCGCCCCCATCGCTTCGGGGGCGTTCGGCTGGGAAAATCAATGGGAAAACGGCTATTGGACTTATGATCTGGCCAAGGCGTGGGAGGGCGTGCAGACCGCCTATGCGAACCTGGCCCAGGATTACCGGATGAAATATGGCCGGGAGTTGACCTGGGTGGACGGCGTCGGCATTTCCGGCATGATGCACGGCTATCTGCCTTTCGACGGGGAGGGCCGCCTGCTGACCCCCTTCCGCACCTGGCGCAATACCGATACCGAGGAGGCGGCGGCCAAGCTGACCGACCTGTTCAATTTCAATATTCCCCAGCGCTGGAGCATTGCGCATCTGTATCAATCCATGCTGCGGGGAGAAGCGCATGTGGCGCATATCGCGCGGCTGACCACCCTGGCCGGATATATCCACAGCAAGCTGACGGGGGAAAATATTCTGGGCGTGGGCGAAGCCAGCGGCATGTTTCCGGTGAACGCCGAGGGTCAATTTCACCCGGAAATGGCGGCCCGGTTTGACGCGCTGCTGCAAGAGGCGGGGCTGACCTTTCGTCTCATGGATATTATGCCCGCCGTTCGCAGCGCCGGGGAGGATGCGGGAACGCTTACCCCGGAGGGCGCGCTGCTGCTGGATCCCACGGGCAAGCTGCGCCCCGGCATTCCCTTCTGCCCCCCGGAGGGCGACGCGGGCACGGGCATGACGGCCACCAACGCCGTGGCCCCGGGCACGGGCAACGTTTCCGCCGGCACCAGCATTTTCGCCATGATCGTGCTGGATAAGGCGCTGAGCCGGGTGTATCCTGAAATTGACATGGTGGCCACCCCCAGCGGCAAGCCCGTGGCTATGGCCCATTGCAACACCTGCACCTCCGATCTGGATGCGTGGGTGCGGCTGCTGGGCGAAACGCTGAAGGCCGCCGGGGCGGAGCTTTCCGCCGACGCGCTGTACGCCCTGTTTTTCCAGTGCGCCCTGGAAGGGGATGCGGATTGCGGCGGGCTGGTGAATTTCAATTATTACGCTGGCGAGCCCGTGACGGGCGTGGAAGGGGGCCGGCCCCTTTTCCTGCGCCGCCCGGAAGCGCGGCTGACGCTGCCCAATTTTGCCCGGTGCCAGATTTATTCCGCCCTGGCCACGCTGAAGCTGGGCATGGATATTCTGGAAAAGGAGCAGGTGCGCCTCTCCCGGCTCAACGGCCACGGGGGGCTATTTAAAACCACCGCCGCCGGGCAGAGGCTGATGGCCGGAGCGCTGAATGTTCCCGTGGCGGTGATGCGCACGGCGGGCGAGGGCGGCCCCTGGGGCATGGCGCTGCTGGCGGCGTATCGCGCCGAAAAGCAGGCGGGCGTTTCGCTGGAGGGTTTTCTGGAAAAGCGGGTGTTTGCGGACAGCGAGTGCAGCGTTCTTGCGCCCGATCCCCAGGATACGCGGGGCTTCGCCGCCTTTATGCGGGATTACCTGGCCTGCATCCCAGTGGAAAAAGCCGCCGTGGCCGCGCTGAAATAAGGGCGATGGAGGACTGCTGAAAACCGCTCTTGGAACCTCCCCCTCTTCGCTAAATGGGGGCTGGTTTCGGGGAAAAATTCAAAATTGCTTGTTCTCAATCTCCCCAAAGGGGCGGCGTTCTCCAAAGCATTTTCCCCGCCCCCCCTCCGTGAAAGCACTCGGGTAAGAGCGGCGCAGAAAACTCGGCTTGCGTCTCCGCTAACAGGCAAAGCGGAAAGCACAATGGGGTATGCATTAAAATATAGCGCGGAAAAGAAAAGCAGACGTTCCGCTCCGCAAAGAAAGAAGCGCGATACGAAAACGGAAAATCGTTTTCGCATCGCGCTTTTTTGTTTCGTATGGCTTTTCGGGCGGCTCAGAATTCCGCATTGCCCGTCGTGCGCGGGAAGGGCAGCACGTCCCGGATGTTGGATACGCCGGTCAAATACATAATCAGGCGTTCAAAGCCCATGCCGAAGCCCGCGTGGGGCGCGGTGCCGAACTTACGCAGTTCCAGATACCACCAATAGTTTTCGCTGCCCAGGTGCAGCTCCTCGATGCGCTTTTGCAGCAGCTCCAGCCGCTCCTCGCGCTGGCTGCCGCCGATCAATTCGCCGATGCCGGGCACCAGCACGTCCACGGCGGCTACGGTTTTCTGGTCGTCGTTCATGCGCATGTAGAAGGCCTTAATGTCCTTGGGATAGTTGTATACGCACACGGGGCAGCCGAAATGCTCCTCGGCCAGATAGCGTTCATGCTCCGTCTGGATATCCATGCCCCAGAACACCTTGTATTCGAATTGCTTGTCCGCCTTTTGCAGAATATCGATGGCGTCGGTATAGCTGACCCGGGCAAAGGGGCTGGAAACCACCTTTTGCAGCCGCTCTATCAGGCCCTTATCCACAAACTGGTTCAGGAATTCCAGTTCCTCCGGCGCTTTTTCCAGCACATCCCGCACCACGAATTTCAGCATATCCTCCGCCAGCTCCATATCGTCGTTCAGATCGGCGAAGGCGATTTCGGGCTCGATCATCCAGAATTCGGCGGCATGCCGGGGGGTGTAGGATTTTTCCGCCCGGAAGGTGGGGCCAAAGGTGTATACATTGCGGAAGGCCAGGGCGAAGCATTCGGCGTTCAGCTGGCCGGAAACTGTCAGGTTGGCGGGCTTGCCGAAGAAATCCTCGCTTTCCTTCACCTTGCCCTGTTCATCCCGGGGCAGGTTGTTCAGATCCAGCGTGGTGGCTCGGAACATCTCCCCCGCGCCCTCGCAATCGCTGGTGGTGATGATGGGGGTATGCACGTACACAAAGCTCCGCTGGGCGAAAAAGGCGTGAATCGCCTGGGCCGCCAGGGAACGAATGCGGAACACGGCGCTGAACAGATTGGTGCGCGGCCGCAGATGCGCCTGGGTGCGCAGATATTCCACCGTATGGCGCTTCTTTTGCAGCGGGTAGGCAGGATCGCTCAGGCCCACAATTTCCACTTCCTGGGCCTTGATTTCAAAGGGCTGCTTCATTTCCGGCGTCAGCGCCAGCACGCCCTTCACCCGCAGGGCGCTGCCCAGGGTGGTCTTCACCACTTCTTTGAAGTTGGGCAGGCTCTCCTCGCAGATCACCTGTACATTCTTAAAAAAGCTGCCGTCGTTAATTTCAATAAAGGCGAAGGCCTTGCTGTCCCGCAGCGTGCGCACCCAACCGGAAATTTCCACCGGCGCGCCGTCCGCGGGCGTTTCCCGAAAAAGCTGTCGAACCAGATACTCCATTTTCTATCCCCTCCCGGTTTTTAAACGGCCTTGCCCAGCAGCGCCGCGCCGATGATGCCCGCCTCGTTGCCCAGCTTCGCCAGGCAAATTTTCGGGCTGGGCAGCGTTTTATACATCAAATAGCGGGGCAGCTGATTCACCACCGCGTCCAGCAGGAATTCGCCCGCGCGGCTCACGCCGCCGCCCAGCACGATCATTTCAGGGTCCATAAACGCGGTCACGTTATTGATGGTGATGGCCAGATATTTGGCGTAGCGGTCAAAAATGCGCTTGGCGGTGGGATCCCCCGCCTTGGCCGCGTCGATCACCGTCTTGGCGCTGATCTTCTCCGGGTCGTTATCCGCCAGCGTCATAATCATGCTTTCGGGATAAGCCAGGCAGGATTGCTTCGCCATGCGGATGAGGGCCGTGGCGCTGCAATAGCGCTCCACGCAGCCATCGTTGCCGCAGGTGCAGGGCACGCCGTCCACCACCAACGTCATATGCCCCAGTTCGCTGCCCACGCCGTGGGCGCCGCTCCAGGGCTTGCCGTCGATCATGATGCCCGCGCCCACGCCCGTGCCCAGCGTCAGGAACACGCTGCTCTGGCAGCCCGCGCTCACGCCTGCATAGGCCTCCGCCAGGCCCGCCACCGTGGCGTCGTTATCGATATAGACGGGCTTCTGAATATACTTTTGCAGTTCCTCCCGCAGGGGGATATCATGCCAGGCCAGATTGGTGCAGAAAATCACGCGGCCTTCCTTCTGATCGGCCACGCCGGGAATGCCGATGCCCACGCTCTTCACATCGTCTTCCGTCAGGCCCGCCTTGTCCAGCGCCTTTTTCGCGCAAATCGCCATGTCCTTCACGATTTCCTGATAGGGCCGCTGATAAAGCGTTTTGGTGGAGGCCTCGGCCAGGATTTTTCCTTCCTCCGTCACAACGCCCACCGCGATATTGGTTCCGCCCAGATCCACGCCAATGTACACCATAGCTTTTTCCTCCGTAACGTCTTTTTATTTATGGTCGCCCATCATCATTTCATTTAACCGGCGATCCAGTTCCTTCGCCGCAGAATAACCCATATGCTTCAGCGAGAAATTCCGGGCGGCGACTTCAATAATAATCGCCAGATTGCGCCCCGGCCGCACCGGCAGCACCAGCTGCGGCACCCGCACATCCATAATGGTGGTGAAATCATCCGAAAGGCCCAGACGATCATAGGATTTCTTTTCCTTCCAGGGCTCCAGATGAATCACCAGATCGATGGATTTGCTCATCAGCACGGCGCCTACGCCGTACATCGCCTTAATATCAATAATGCCGATGCCGCGGATTTCCATAAAATGGCGCACCGTTTCGGGCGATTCGCCCGTAAGCCGGGTATCGTTCACCCGGCAAACGTCCACCACGTCATCCGCCACCAGCTGATGGCCGCGCTTCACCAGCTCCAGCGCCGCTTCGCTTTTGCCCACGCCGCTTTCGCCCGTAATCAGCACGCCCACACCATACACATCCACCAGCACGCCATGCAGCGTGGCCCGGGGGGCCAGCACGCGGTTGAGATAATTCATGGCGTTGACGAAGAAGCGGGTGGTGGCCAGCTCGGTGCGCAGCAGCGCCACGTCATGGGCCCGGGCCAGCTCCAGCATATCCTCCGGGGGCCGCATGCCCCTGCACAGAATCACGCAGGGGATGGCATAGGAAAAATACATTTCCAGCCGTTCTCGCCGCAGTTCGTCCGACAGGGATTCCAGATAGGTCATTTCCACCAGGCCCACCACCTGGGGCCGCTCATAGGCGAAATGCTCGTAAAAACCAACGAATTGCAGACCGGGGCGATTTAATTCTGCGGAATGAATATCCCATTCCTTCCGGGAAGTGGGGCTGAGCACCTGCAGGGATAAGGCGCTGATAAAATCCTGTGCGTTAATCATCCAATGGCCTCCGATTTCTGGCTAGGGATAAATTATTATACTTCTTTTCCGCCCCTTTTTCAAGGCGGGCAATAGGAAAAGGCGAAAAAAAGTGCACGAAAGCGCACGCTTTTGCAGGAAATTCTCCGCAGCAGTTCCGCCTGATCTTTTTCGGCGAATCGATAAAATCTATCCAAGCCGCCAAGGGCTGGTTCGGGAAGAAAAAGTCGTCTTATGCGCGCCGGAGTTCGCCCGAGCGGAGTGAATCTCTCCCGATAAAACGCCATTAGGGTAAAGCGTTATTACGGGGGTATGTAGGGGCACTGTGCGGGCAGGGCACAAAAAAGCCGCCGAGAATAGTTCTCGACGGCTTTGAAAACCTGAATTATTCGGCGATACGCACCACAGCGCCGGCGCCAACGGTGTGGCCGCCCTCGCGGATAGCGAAGCGCAGGCCCTGC
>CAKULG010000013.1 GCA_934667105.1 uncultured Clostridia bacterium | reverse complement strand
GATATGCGCGATCAGCTCGTCCTGCGTGATCTCGGGCATACCCGGCGTTCTGTTCATGGGAGAAGGCTCCTCCTTTTCACATTTCTCATACCATTCCATAAATGCGTCCGGTTCCCGGATGCACCAGCGCAGAAACTGATTCACCAGCTCGTCCAACGTCACGCGATGCTCGGAGCAGAAGCGATAGATCTCCGCCGCCTGTTCGCAGGGCATCTCAATGCAGATTGTCTCGTATTGCTGAGGGGGGTGCAAATTGGGGCCAGAAACGGCATTTTGAGTAGTCTAACGCTCTTTGGGAGCGATTGGGAAGGGTGAACCGTTTTTTCTGCTTGCAAGCAAAAAGCAGGCGCTTGCAGATTTACACCGTGTTGAGGGTTATATCTCGCTTGTTTAGTACAATAATGCAATGTGGAAGCAGAATAAATGCAAAAGCAAGGGCTCAGACATTGTATCAATATCTGAGTCCTTTGGTGGCTAATCCGGTGAACTATGATACAGGGAACGATGCGCCCTGCAGGGCGCACCAGACTGTCAAAAAAGTATCGAACAAACTTGCGGGATGCAATGAAGGGAGGCCAGCCCTTCATTTTTTTACGCCCCGCGCTACTCCGCAAAGCGGAAGCGCGGGCTTCGGGGCTGCGGAGCCCTTCGGGCTGTCCTCGCCCCTGCGGCCGCCTTTGGCGGCGCTCTCATCCGCAGAACCGGCTTTGCCGGTTCGAGGGCCGCATCCCGCCGCCGCCAGTGGCGGATGAAGGCGGGAGAAGGCCCAGTGAGCAAAGGAGCGCAGGGGGCGGCAGCGCCCTGCACGACTATTGCGAACTGCGAGGTTCGGTAGGAACGACCGCTTCCTCTATCATTTTCTTGATCGCCCCGCGCCCTCGCTGCGGCGGGTCGCGGGTTTCGGGCGGCAACCTAAGGGTTGCTGCGCCCTCAGCCTCGCTAAAGCTCGGCGCTCTGGCCGTAAAATGAGGTATCCATGATACCCATTTTACAAGAAAATGATGTCCTAAATGCAAGACTGCTTTAGCAGACTTGCATTTACAGGGTGTCGAAAATCCTTTTTCGACACCCTGAGCGCCCGTTTCAAATGAAACGGGCGCTATTTTTATTGACGTCATACAACGCGGAACACGAAAAAGCATTTGTGCAGCAGCGCTATTTTACCCCAGGAACGGCGGCAGGCCGCCTACGCCCGTCACCTGCAGCGCAATCACCGCCAGGCCCAACACGATCACATACGCCGCGAACCAATTCAGGGAAACGCGATTAATCAGCTTCAGCATATAACGAATGGCCAGGAAGCCGCTCACCGCCGCCAGCGCCATGCCCACCGCCACGGGCAGCAGATTGGCGCTGAGCGCTTCGAAAGCGCCGTTTTCCAGCGCGTCCTTTCCCTCCAGCAGCAGGCTGCCCAGAATGGCGGGGGCGCTCATCATAAAGGAAAACTTCGCCGCCGTCTCCCGGGAAAGGCCGCCGGCAATGCCGCCCAGAAGGGTGGAGCCGCTGCGGCTGACCCCCGGCATCAGCGCCACCGCCTGCATGCCGCCCATGGCCAGGGCGTGCTTGGCCTTCACCTGGCCGCTCCCCGCGGCGTGCCGTCCCCGGTGGCTCAGCTTTTCCGCCAGCAGCAGGAACGCGCCGGTAATCAGGAAGCTGATTCCCAGAAAGCCGCTGCCAAACAGCACGTCCACGCCCCCGCAAACCACCTTCAGCAAAATCGCAACGCCCAGGGCGGGCAGGGAGGCCAAAATCAGCAGCCCCAGCATGCGGGAATGGAACAGATGCTTCAGCATATCCACCCAGTCCCGCCAGAAGATCACCGCCACGGCCGCCAGCGTGCCCACATGCAGCAGCACCGTCAGCAGCATCATGGTGCCCTCGCTGGCGTTCAGCCCCATCAGATGCTGAGCCAGTTCCAAATGTCCGCTGGAGGAAATGGGCAGAAACTCCGCCAAGCCCTGGACGACGCCCAGGATGGCCGCCTGCAAGAAATTCATACGCAATCCTTTCCTTTCGGCCCCCTTCGGGCCGAAATTCCCTGCCGGGGAATAAGATTCGCTTCGGCGCGGGCAAAAGCGCGCTTCCACTTTTTTCCCTGTCATTTTATCACCGATGACGGGGTTTGGCAAGTTCAGTCCGTTGCGTCCAGATTAGAAAAGCCCTCGCCCAGGGTTTCATGGGTATCGGTGATGAACATAAAGGCCCGGGGATCCTCCTCCCGCACGATGCGCTTGAGGGTCACCACCTCCCGGCTGGAAACCACGCTGAGCAGCACCTGCTTCTGCTCCCCGCTATACGCCCCCGTGGCGGGAAAAACCGTCACGCCCCGCTCCAATTCCTGCATGATCCGCTGGGAAATACGCTGGCTGCCCCGGGCGATTACAAAGCACGCCTTGGAGGAGCCGAACCCGGCCAGCACCAGATCCACCGCCTTGGCGGAAATGAAAATGCAGATCAGCGCGTACAGCGCGGAACGGGCGCTGAGGGTGAACGCCGCCGCCAGAATGACCAAGCAATCCATCAGAAACAGAAACGCGCCCACCGTGATAAAGGGGAAGCGGGCGTGCACCATCCGCGCCACCATATCCGAACCGCCGGTGGTGGCCCCGCCCCGCAGAATCAGCCCCAGGCCCAGCCCCAGCAGCAGCCCGCCGTACACCGTACCCAGCAGCAGATCATCCGTCAGCGGCGGCAGACGCCATAAATCAATAAACACGGAAAAAAGCAGCGTGGCGATCAGCGACCGGAACACAAACGTTTTTCCCATGGCCTTGTATCCAATCAGGAAAAGCGGCACGTTCAGCGCCAGGCTGGTCACGCCCACGGGCCAGCCGAACAGATAATTCAAAATGGTGGCCACGCCCGTCAGCCCCCCCGGCGCAATGCCGTTGGGCACCAAAAAAAGCGGATAGGCCGCGCCCCCTACGGCGCAGCCCAGCAGAATCAGGGCGTAGGCCCGAACCTGCTCCCTGCGGAAAAATTCCCCCACGCCAGAAGATTGCAAGAAAATAACCTCCCCATCGGGCCCTGCACCCGCATTTTCTTTCTTTGGTAAATTCTGCCCCGGACGGTGAGATTCCTGCCTTTGGAGGGAAATTTATCGCGCCATCGCCTCCACGCTTTTCAGCAGCGCGTCCACCTCCCGCTCGGTATTATAGGGCCCTAGGCTGGCCCGCACCGCGCCGCTGGTGCCCAGATAGGCGTGAATGGCGGGGGCGCAGTGCAGCCCGCCTCGAACACAAATTTTTTCCTCGTTCAGCCAGTCGGCCGCCTCGCCGCTGTCCATTTCCCCGATATTGAAGCTCACCGTTCCCGTGCAGGGCGTTCCCTCGCCCCCGCCGTATACCGTCACGCCTGGGATATTCCGCAGGCCCGCCCGCAGCCGCGCGGCCAGAATCTGCTCGTATTCCCGAATGGCCGCCCGGTGGCGCAGCACGAATTTAATGCCCTGGCACAGCCCCGCAATGCCGGGCAGATTGGCCGTGCCGCTTTCCAGCCGGTCGGGCAACATGGCGGGCTGGCGCATGCTTTCGGAGGCGGAGCCCGTTCCCCCCGCCCGCAGCGGGCGCGGCAGCAGCCCCGGCCCCACATACAGCAGCCCCGTTCCCATGGGCCCCAACAGGCCCTTATGCCCCGGCATGGCGATCATATCCGCCCCAATGGCGGAAAGCGCCTCCGTGCCCGCGGTCTGCGCCGCGTCCAGCAGCAGCGGCACCCCCTGGGCATGGCACGCCGCGGCGATTTCCCGGGCGGGTTGAATCACCCCCGTCACATTGCTGGCGTGGCACAGCACGCACAGCGCCGTGCGCGGGCCGATGGCCGCCGCCACCGTTTCGGGCCGCAGAATGCCCAAGGGGTCCGGCGGCAGCATGGTCACTTTGATTTTCCCCGCGTCGTGGTATTCCATCAGCGGCCGCATCACGGCGTTGTGCTCCGCATGGGATACCAGCACCTCATCCCCCGCGTGCAGCGTGCCCCGCAGGGCGATATTCAGCGCGTCGGTGCAGTTCAGGCAGAATATGATGCGCTCCGGCGTGGAAACGCCCAGATACTGCGCCGCCAGCTCCCGGCAATTTTCCAGAATGCGGCCCCCGGCCAGGGCCCCGGCATGGCCGCCCCGGCCCGGATTGCCGCCGATTTTCTCCATCACCCCCGCCGCCGCCCGGATCACCTCCGGGGGCTTTGGAAAGCTGGTGGCCGCGTTATCCAGATAAATCATGGCTTTTCCTCCTTGCCGGCCGCACACAGGGCGGGGCTTTGTCATAGGATTATATGAGCATGAAGGGAGGGAAATAACCATGCAGGAAACATTCGGCATCGGCGCCTTTCGCTCCCGGCAGCAGGTCATGCGCTTTGACAGCGCCCTGCGCCGGGCGGGCGTGCGCTCCCAGGTGATCTCCACCCCCCGGGACGTTTCAATCGGCTGCGGCCTTTCCGTGCGTTTCGAATTGAAGGATACCAAGGCCGTGCTGGACGCTTACCGTCAGAGTAGGCCGGGCAACCTCATCGGCTTCTACCAGGTGACCCGCTCGGGCAACAGCCGCCCGCAAATCGCCCCGCTGTAAGGGAAGAGAAGGAATTATGCGCGGGAGCCTTCTGGGCAGCCAAAGAGGGCTCCCGCGCCCTTCCAAGAAAGCCGATTGGGGAAGGGCGAAATAAGAAATTCGCTTGCTTCTCCACAGGTGAAAATATAAGATTTATTTGCTTCTTTGTAAGCGGAATCCGCAGGAAGAATAGGATAAAGAAGCCGGTGAAAAAATTTTCGCGCGGTTCGCCGCAAGCGCATCCCGCTTTTCGCGGAGAAGCAGGCCGGTTTCCTTTCGCCCATGTTCCCTCATCCGCTTTCTGGAAAGAGGGCCTGGTGAGAAGCGTCTTGCGCTTCCAAGGATGCTTCTCCCCAGAAGCCCTTTTCCATGTATTTTCCTTTCCTTTTAGGGAAAAATAGGGGTGCGAGGGGGGAAAAAGCATGCGAAAAAAGCTGGGACGGCTGCTGGAACGCTGGGGCTATTACGGCCTGGCGCTATTGTGCGCGGCGGTCATTCTTTTATCCGCCCTATGGACGCGGGAGCAGCCCCTTTCGCCTCCCGCCTCTCAGGCGCTATCAGACGGTAGCCAGCGCCTTTCCCAGGCCGTTTCCCCCGCCCCCTCCCCCGGGGCGCTCTGCCGCCCCACGGCGGGGGCGCTGCTGCGAGGATACAGCGAAACGCCCGTTTTCTTTCCCGCCCTTTCGCTATGGCAGGCCCATCCGGCCCTGGATTTCTCCGCAGAACCGGGCGCGCCGGTATATGCCCTGGCGGCGGGCACGCTGGCGGCGAATGCGGAGGGGGTGTGCGTTCGCCATGAGGACGACGGCGAAAGCCTGTATCGCGGCGTCGCCCTGGCCGAAAAGGCCCCGGGCCAGCAGGTCAAGGCCGGGGAGCGCATCGGCACGGCGACCGGCTCCGTCCCCTTCGAGGGCGCGGGGCATATCTGCGTTAAGCTGCTGGAAAAGGACGGCACCAGCGTAAATTGGCTGGAAAGGATTGACACAGACGATAAATAAGCATATAATAATTATGATATTGCATAAAATGATTATTATATGATCGTTTTTACAAGAACCTTGCAATAATTGGAGGACTTATGTGCGGAATTGTTGGTTACATCGGAAATCGACAGGCGCAGCCTATTCTGCTGGACGGGCTGAAGCGCCTGGAATACCGGGGGTATGACAGCGCGGGCGTCGCCGTGCTGGAAAAGGGCAAGATCGGCGTGCGCAAATGCGCGGGGCGCATCGCCCAGCTGGAAAAACTAACTGCCGCTTCGCCCCTTTCGGGCTGCCTCGGCATCGGCCACACCCGCTGGGCCACCCACGGCGAGCCCAGCGACCTGAACGCGCACCCGCATATGGATGTGAAGGGCACGCTGGCGGTGGTGCATAACGGCATCATTGAAAATCACATGGAGCTGCGCCGTCATCTGCTGGAGCAGGGCTGCCAGTTTATCAGCCAGACGGATACCGAGGTGGTGGCGCACCTGCTGCACAGCCTGTATCAGGGCGATATGCTCAAGGCCATGCAGGAGGCCATGCGCCGCATGGAGGGCAGCTACGCCCTGGCGGTGATCTGCGAAAACGAGCCGGACGCCATTTATTGCATGCGTCTGGGCGGGCCGCTGGTGATCGGCGTGGGCGAGGGCGAAATGTATCTGGCCTCGGATATTCCCGCCATCCTGCCCCACACCCGGGATATGATTATCCTGGAGGATAAGGAAATCGCCGTGCTGCGGCGGGAGGGCGCGCGGGTGTACGACGCGCTGGGCCGCGGGCGCACGCCCACGCCCTATCATGTGAATTGGGATGCGGCGGCGGCGGAAAAGGGCGGCTACGCCCATTTCATGCTCAAGGAAATCTGCGAGCAGCCCCAGGCCGTGGCGGGCACGCTGGCCGCCTATCGGGGCCGGGACGGACTGCGGGAGTTGCTGCCCGGCACGCCGGAGCGGGTTGATTTCATCGCCTGCGGCACGGCCTACCATGCGGGCTGCGTGGGCGCGGAATATCTGGCCCGGCTGGCGGGGGTGGAAAGCGCGGCGCACATTGCCAGCGAATACCGCTATTCCCGCCTGTTTCCCCGCAAGGGAGCCTTGACCGTGGCCATCAGCCAAAGCGGCGAAACCGCCGACACCCTGGCCGCCCTGCGCGCCGCCCAGGCCATGGGCGATGAAATCGCCGCCTTGACCAACACCGTAGGCAGCACGTTGGATCGCACGGCCGGGCATTCCCTGCTCACCTATGCGGGCCCCGAAATTGCTGTGGCCAGCACCAAGGCCTATATCACCCAGGTGGAAACGCTGCTGCTGGCGGCGCTGGATCAGGGGCTGCGCCGGGGCACGCTGGAAAAGGCCCGGGCGGATGCGCTGCTGGCCGGGCTGGTCGCCCTGCCCGCCAAGATGGAGGCGGTTCTAAAGGATTGCACGCACATCCAGCATTATTGCGACCGGCATATGAACGAGCGGCTGATGTTCTTTATCGGCCGGGGGGTAGACTACGCTCTGGCTATGGAGGCGGCGCTGAAGCTGAAGGAGGTTTCCTATCTGCCCTGCGAGGCCTACGCCGCCGGAGAATTGAAGCACGGGGCCATTGCTCTCATCGAGCAGGGCACCCCCGTTTTCGCCATCTGCACCCAGGAAGCGCTGCTGGAAAAAACGCTTTCCAACCTGCGGGAAACCAAGGCCCGGGGCGCGGAAACGGTGTGCGTCTGCCCGGAGCGCTTCGCCGGCCGCGCGCGTCAGGAGGCGGATCAGGTTTGGCCCGTACCCGATGCGGATGAAGCGCTGCTGCCGCTGCTGGTGATGCTGCCCATGCAGCTGCTGGCCTATCACACCGCCGTGGCCCAGGGCCGGGATGTGGATAAACCCCGAAACCTGGCAAAATCCGTCACGGTGGAGTAACTACTGAAAAAAAATAGTGCGGGGCGATTGGAGGGGCTGTGAAAAAACACATCTCCAGCAGCGAGGAAGCTGAAATCACGGTAAGAAGTATGGTTTTCTTTACTAGTCTTTGCTGGCGGAGATGCAAGTAGACCGCCTGCTTTTATCCAATCCATACAGCTTTCTTGGAGGGGGGGAGCTGAGCGAGTCAACCGAAACAAGCGGGGGGCGCGGTAGCGATCCGCCGCGCCGATTGAGGCTGCGGAAGGGGGAACCGTTCTAAAAAGCGCCGCCCGTTTAGGGCGGCTGAGGGCGAGCAATTCTTAAATTGCCGCCCGAAACCTGCGCTTCCGCTTTAGCGGAGTAGCGCGGGGCGATATCTCAAAGAACGGTTCCCCCGCAAATACCTAGTTTTCGTTTTTTCACAGCCCCACACCAGAGCGGTTTCCCCGCACCCCTTCCGAGAAAGCGATATGGATAAGTTGAGGAAGCAAAAATCCGGCTTGTTTCTCCGCTGACAAAACAGGCGTTACTCCATCGCGCGAATCCGGGAGCTTTGGGCGGCAATTTTCTCGCTCATTCTATACAGCAAAAGCGCCCCTGCATAGCAGAGCACTGCGTTCAGCACAATCAAAGCCGCGCCAATCGCAAGCAAAATTCCAGCGACAGGGCCGCCGCTGCTCAGGGAATCGCTCAGCGCAAGCGCGGCCATACTAAGCCCGAGGATAAGGGCGGTGTTCGTCCAGAACAGCGCCTTTGCCCCGGCTTTCATTTTTTTTGCAATAATATCCAGCATCCTGTTTCCTCTTTCTTTGAATAGGTAGTTTTCTTCCTGTAATTATGCCCCGTTTCCTCCTATATGTCAAGCGTTTTAGGAATTATCATTCCTATTATTAGGCATGAGGAGGAAGAAAGATGCTCGTCTATGATTTCCGGGTGATTGGCAACAAGCTGCTGGCGGTGCGCAAGCGGCTGGGGATGACGCAGATGGAGGTGGCGGAGGCGGCGGGCCTGGCCGATCGTACCTATGCCGATATTGAGCGCGGCGGCGTGAACATGCGCCTGGAAACCATTCTGCGCATCTGTCAGGCGCTGCACATCACGCCGGATGAAATTCTCACCCAGCCCCCCGCCCCGTTGGCGGCGCGGCAGGAGGAGTTGCTGGCCCGGCTGAACGCCTGCCCGGAAAAGGATCGGGCCACCGCGCTGCGGCTGCTGGAGGTGTTTCTGCAATCGCTGAATTAACGCCCTCCGGCGAAATTTGACAGCCGTCCCCAACCGCCCTATAATAAAAAAAACGCGCGAAAGCGGCGGCCTAATGAACGCTTTCGCGCGGCAAGGAGGGGATACCAATGAAAAAAGCGCTGATGCTGCTGCTTTGCTGCCTGCTGCTGCCCATCCCCTGCTGGGGCGAGGGAGCGCTGACGGACGCGGAATGCTTTTCTTATTATCAACACGCCTTCTTTATCGGCGATTCCATCACCCGCACCTTCGCCAATTATGTGTACGGCCAGCGGCAGGAAGATCCCGCCTTTCTGGCGGGCGCAAAATTCTTCGCGGTTAAAAATTACGCGCTGCGCTCCGTGGGCTCCCGGGGGCTGAGCAGCAATGGAGCCGATCTGCAATGGAACGGCCGGGCCGTCTCCCTGTATGAAATCGTGGAGCTTCTTCGGCCGGAGCGCGTTCTGGTGCTTGCCGGGGTGAACGATTATGCCGGAGAGCACATTGAAAAATCGCTGACCTATGTAGAGAAAATGGCGCAGAACCTGGGCAAGGCTTCGCCGGATACCCAGATTATCATGATCTCCCTTACCCCCGTCGCCCCCAAATTCTGCCGCAAGACGAATTATCAGGCCCTCTGGGACGATTACAATGCCGCCCTGGAGGAGGCCTGCGCCCGGTTGGGGCTGGGTTTTCTGGATTTGGCCTCCTACCTCAAGGGAGAGGACGGTTATCTGCTGCCCGATTACTGCGGCGATGGGGAATATCATTTATCCCGGGCGGGCAACGCCCAATGGGCGCAGGCGCTGCTGGATTACGCCCAGGCCGCCTACGCCGCAGGGGAATGGAGCCCGAAAGAATAAGGAGCGTTTATGGCGAACATCATTGAAATTCAGGCGGCGGATCCCCAGGCGCTGGAGGTTTTCGCCCATCTGACGGACGCGCAGCTGCGCAGCCGCCGGGAGCCGGAAAAAGGCGTTTTTATCGCGGAGGGGGTGCAGGTGATCCTCCACGCGCTGGACGCGGGCTGCGCGCCCCTCTCTTTTTTAATGGAACGGAAGCACATTGCGGGGAAGGCGGCGGCGCTCCTTGCCCGTTGTGGCGATATTCCCGTTTACACGGGCGACAGCCAATGCTTGGCCGCGCTGACGGGCTTTGCCCTCACCCGCGGGGTGCTTTGCGCCCTGCGGCGGCCCGCCTTGCCCACGGTGGAGGAAATCTGCGCCGGGGCGCGGCGCGTGGCGGTGCTGGAAAACCTGGTGGATTCCACCAACGTGGGGGCGATATTTCGTTCCGCCGCCGCCTTGGGCGCCGATGCGGTGCTGGTCACCCCCTCCTGCAGCGATCCGCTGTGCCGCCGGGCGGTGCGGGTGAGCATGGGCACGGTGTTTCAGGTTCCCTGGACGCGCATCGGGGAGACGCAGGCGGATTGGCCCCTGGCGGGGGTGACGCGGCTGAAGAAGCTGGGCTTTCGCACGGTAGCCCTGGCGCTGCGGGCGGACGCGCTGGAAATTACCGATCCCCGCCTGGCGGCGGAGGAGCGGCTAGCGTTGATCCTGGGCACGGAGGGGGACGGCCTGGCCGCCGACACCCTGGCCGCCTGCGATTACGCCGCCCGCATTCCCATGCGCCACGGGGTGGATTCGCTGAACGTGGCAGCGGCCAGCGCCGTGGCCTTCTGGGAGCTGAGAATAAAATGATGCTCGGGGGAATATAGCGGGGGAACCATTCTTTGGAAGCCAAAGAACGGTTCCCCCGTCTCCTCAAAGAAAGCTGTATCGGTTCGGGCAGAAGCAAACAGCTTTTCCGTATCCCCTACAGCTTTCCTGGAGAGAGCCTCCAAAGTCAATCGAAACAAACGGCAACGAATCGCCGCGCCGATTGAGGCGGCGGAAAGAAAACGCTATATTCTTTCGTATCCTTACGGCGCGACGCCCAGCTCGCGCAGGGCGTTAAAGCATTGCGCCACGGAGGCGAAGGGCTCAATATAGCAGTAATCCTGCTCGGCCACATAAATTTCCACGCCCATCCGGCGGCCCGTCTCCACAATGCCCGTCCAATTCAGCGCGCCCTGGCCCACGGGCACCGTCGCGTCGCAGATGTTGCGCTTCTGCTCTGGGTCGGGGTGAATGGCGTAGCCCTGCATATGCAGATAGGGGGCGCGCCCGGCGAACATATTCAGCGCCTGGGAGGGCTCATACCCCGCCGCGGCCAGCCAATGCACATCGGGCTGAAATTCCAGGGCGGGGGCCTCCTTGAGCAGAATGTCCATGCCCGTGAAATCCCCAAAATCCACAAATTCATAGGCATGGAAATGATACAGATACCGCAGCCCATGCCGGCGCAGGCATTCCGCCTGATCGTTCAGCCGCCGGGCCGCCGCCCGGAAGCCCTCGGGGGTGTAGGATTGCTCCTTGGAAACGCTGGCTCCCCGAACAAAGGGGGTATCCAGGGCTTCCGCCTCCCGGCGCAGAGCGTCGATTTTCTCGGAAACGTCCAGCCCGCCGTAGGAGAAGGAATCCGCCTTCAGCCCGCAGGAGCGCAGCAGCGCGGCGAAGGCCTCCGGCTCCATAAAGCCGGGACGAATGGGCTGCACATAGCGATAGCCGATGTCCGCCACCTTTCGATAGGTTTCCCGCACCGCCTCCGGCGTTTTCACAAAGTCCCGAAGGGTGTACATTTGCAAGCTGATGTGTGCCATAAGAGAAGCGCCTCCTTTTGCAGAAAATAGGCCTGCCCGCGCTGTGCGGCGCATTGCGCGCCCTGTCCGCGCGGGCTATTTTTTTCTTGCGTTATTTTCATCATAGAGGAATCGCGCCTTAAAATCTTGCGTTTTTTTCGGGGAAAGTTTGCGTTTTTTCATTTATTCGTCCGCATCCTCCGGAAAAAGCGGGCCTTCCAGCCGCCGGATGGCCTGAAGCGGCACGGCGACGCCCTCCCGCAGCAGCAGCACCCCCTGGGCCGGGCGCACGCTTTTCACATGCCCCCGGCATTGCAGATATTTGCCTCCGGCCTTGCGCGCGTCCTGTTGAAAATAGGTGATCTCCGCCTCGGGCTGCTCCTTCAAATGGGCCAGCAGCCATTGCATGCGGACGTTGAGCAGGCGTTCGCCCTCCTCGTCCTCCCCCGGGGCGGCCAGGGTGAGCCGCGCGGTTTCCTCCGCCGCCTCGCCATAGCCGGTCAGCGGGGAAAAAGGAGCGAACTGGGCCGCCCGCGCCCCCCGGTCCATGGGCGGATGCTTTTTAAAAACGGGATGGGGCAGATCCAGAATATCCACGTATTTTTCCGTCACATTCCCTTCCCCCTTCACGCCTTGTGGCCGCCGATTTGGCCGTTGCGTTCCCGGCCCGTGGCCTCCGCCTGCAGGCTGGTGCCCCGGAAGAGGGCGTTTTTCCCGAAGCGCTGGGCGATGCCCAGCCGCGCCTCCTGCAAGCGCTTTTCCCGGGCCAGGGCCGCGTCCTCCCGCTGCCGCCGCCGCGCCTGGGCCACCGCATCCGAAAACAGATCCAGCTGCACCGCCGCGCCTTCCGTCCGGGCCTCTTCCTCCCGGGCGATATTACAGGCCTCCACGTTGACGCGCCGGATCAGCAGTCCCGGCTGCACCGTGCGATCATAAATCGCCAGCAGTCCCTGGGTAATCATCCGGGCGGAGGCCGTGGCCCGGGGCAGGCGCTGGGTGCCGTGGGCAGCCTTGGGTAGGGCGCGGCCGTAATGATCCTGAACCACCGCCCCCTGATAGGCCGCGCGGGCCGCCGGGGTTTTCAGGCTTTCCACGTCGTAGCCCACCGTCAGCGTCAGCTGCTGGGTCACCAGCCCCTTTCCCACCAGCGCCTGGGCCAGGGAATCCCCCATTTCCCGCAGAATGATCCGCGCCGCGGCGAAGGAATAGGGGCTTTGCAGCACCTGGCCCGTCCCCAGGCTGCTGGCGGAGGGGCGATAGGCCTTAATATCGGCCAGGGTGCAATTTTCAAAACCCCAGGCGTGATCGATCAACAGTTCGGCGTTCATCCCGAACAGGCGAAACAGCAGTTCCGGATCGTAAGTGGATTTCAGGGCCACATCCCCCATGGTGTACACATGATGGGCCTCCAGCTTCCGGGCATAGCCCGGCCCCACCCGCCAGAAATCCGTCAGGGGACGATGCTCCCACAGCCGCTCTCGATAGCTTTTTTCATCCAGTTCCGCAATGCGAACCCCGTCCGCATCGGGGGCGGCGCGCTTGGCCTCGATATCCATGGCAATTTTGCAAAGATACAGATTGGTTCCAATGCCCGCGGTGGCGGTTACGCCCGTTTCCCGCAGCACCTCGCGAATCATCTTCACCGCCAGCGCCCGGGCCGTCAGCCCGTAAACGGGCAGATAGCGGGTGGCCTCTATGAACACCTCGTCGATGGAATAGATATGAATATCCTCCGGCGCGATATAGCGCAGATACACCTGGTACGCCCGCATGCTGTATTCCATATACTTGCTCATTCGGGGCGGGGCCACCCAATAATCCAACGCCATTTCGGGGTGCGCCGCCAGCTCCGGCGCATCCCGGCATGCGCCCGTAAGCGTCTGGCCGGGGGCGCGATAGCGGCGCTGGGCGTTCACCTCCCGCACCCGCTGAACCACCTCGAACAGCCGGGGGCGGCCCGGAATGCCATAAGCCTTCAGCGCGGGCGAAACGGCTAGGCAGATGGTTTTCTCCGTTCGCCGCGGATCCGCCACCACCAGATGCGCAGTGAGGGGATCCAGCCCGCGCTCCACGCATTCCACCGACGCGAAGAAGGATTTCAGATCGATGGCGATATACACCGGCTGCGTTTTTTTCGATTCCATGCCCTCGCCCCCCTTCGCGCCCGATACGCAAACGCCGTGCTTTATGCGAAATGCGAACTTTTGTTCTCATTTATTATAAAACCTTGCCCGCGCTTTGTCAAGGACAATTTCTGCCAATGGAAAGTTACGAATACTATTACAAAAGAATCGCTCTTTGTAATTTACACAGTTTCGAATTTCTTTTGCTTGAAGAGACGCACAGCGGTTTCGCGCTTTCTGCATTTATCCAATCGGTTTTTCCCCAAAGGAAACGGAGGAACCCTTCTTGGACGACGCAAGAACGGTTCCCCCGCATGATTATTCTTTTTCTTAGCGCGGCGCGCTTAGCTGGGCATATTGTAATACAGGCCCAGACACAGGGCGGACAGCAGCAAAAACAGCACGCCTACCGCCAGCAGGAAAAACAGGGGCTTGCCCCGGTGCGCCGCCCTTTCGGTTTTGTAATCGTAATACTGCTTATGCTCCTGGGGCTTGCGCAGGGCGGTAAACAGCACCACAAGGCTGCGGAAGGCATAGCCGAAAATATCGAAAAACCCCGTAGTGGAAATCCACACCAGCCCCCCAATCCCCGTCAGGATCAGCCCGGCCACAAAAAAGCCGTCGCTGAGATAGCGGGCGTTGAGATAGGCCGCCTGCCCCCCGGCAAGGCCCCGGGCACGCGCCACCGCCACGCCGATCACCGCGCCGATGAACAGCGTGGAAAGATACTGCGCCAGCGTGCCGCCCAGGCCCTTCTTCCGCTTCTTTTTCTTGCTTGCCATAATATTCCTTTCCGCAAAAGCGAAACGAAAGTATTTGCGTGGCTCCCTGCGGCCTGAAGGCCGCTCCTGCCGCCGGCAGGCCGGTCGTTTCGCTCCTCCCTCCAAGAAAGCCGTATGGGCTGGGCAAAAGCATGTGATCTACTTGCATCTCCGCCAGCAAAAGGAAGCATGCTTCTCGCCGTAATTCCAGCTTTCTCATTGCAGAGGCGTTTTCTTCACAGCGTTCTCGCTTTTTAGGCCTGATTCAGCTGCTTCTGATACGCTTCGAATTCCGCGTCGTTGCACTGCACAAAGTGCCCCGGAGCCACCTCGCGCATAGAGGGCTTATCCGTGCTGTAATCATGGGCGGCCAAGGGATCATACTTGATACGCTGGCGCTTTTTCTCATACATGGGATCGGGCAGCGGAATAGCGGAAAGCAGGGACTGGGTGTAGGGATGCAGCGGATGCGCGAACAACTCGTCCGAGGAGGCCAACTCCACCAGCTTACCATAATACATCACGCCGATACGATCGGAGAAATATTTCACCACCGACAGATCGTGGGCGATGAACAGGATGGTCAGCCCCAATTCATGGCGCAAATCGTTGAGCAGGTTAATCACCTGAGCCTGAATGGACACATCCAGGGCGCTCACCGGCTCGTCGGCGATAATCAGTTCGGGGTTCATAATCACGGCTCGAGCCACGCCGATGCGCTGCTTCTGGCCGCCGGAGAATTCATGGGGATAGCGGCCCGCATGCTCCCGCACCAGGCCCACCCGCTCCAGCACCTTATACACCTTTTCTTCGATGACCTTTTTATCCTTTTCCCCGCGGATAGTCAGCCCCTCCGCGATGGTTTCCAGCACCGTCATACGGGGATCCAAGGAGGCGACGGGATCCTGGAAGATCATCTGAATCTGGGTGATATAGCGCTGTTTTTTTGCGACGGCGCGCTCCTGGACGTATTGCTTTTTCAGCCGGGCCAGTTCCTCGCCCCGGGCGGCGTCCAGCAGCGGCTTATATTTTTCATCCACTTCCTGGGCCAGATCATTGGCGTGCAGCTTATCGCATTTGAAATGATCAATTTTGGCCAGCTTAATCTCTGCCCGCTGCTGGGCGATGAGGGCCTTCAGCTCGGCCTTGCGCTCGGGCGAGGCCTTTTTCATTTCCTTCTGCGCGTCGGCGATAGCGTCCTTATAGGATTTCACGCCCGCGGCGATGCGCTTGCCCTTGAAATAGATATTGCCGGAGGTGATGTCGTACAGCTTAATGATGGAGCGGCCGGTGGTGGTTTTGCCGCAGCCGGATTCGCCCACCAGGCCGAACACTTCGCCCCGCTTAATATCAAAGCTGACGTCGTCCACGGCCTTTACATTTTTGAAATACTGGCACAAATGCTCAACCCGGAGCAGCACCTCGCCCTGTTCGTTAGGCATTTGCCTCACCCTCCATTCTGGCCCTCATTTTCGCAATACGCTCCGTCACCGCTTTCGGCGGGTCCACCTTGGGGGCGTTGGGATGCAGCAGCCAGGTGGCGGCCCAATGGGTGGGGGAAATGGGGAAGGCCGGGGGCTGCCGCTCGAAATCGATCTTCATGGCGTAGCGATTGCGCTCGGCAAAGGCGTCGCCCTTGGGGGGATAGATCATGTTAGGCGGCGTGCCGGGAATGGCCTCCAGCTTTTCCTTGGTATCCAAATCGGGCATGGAGGAAAGCAGCGCCCAGGTGTAGGGATGGGCGGGGGAATAGAAAATTTCTTCCGCCGTGCCGTATTCCACGATCTTGCCCGCGTACATCACCGCGATGCGATCGGCCATGTTGGCCACCACGCCCAGATCGTGGGTAATGAAGATGATGGAAAGATTGCGCTTTTCCTTCAGGCGGTTAATCAATTCCAGAATCTGGGCCTGCACCCGCACATCCAGGGCGGTGGTAGGCTCGTCGCAGATGAGGATATCCGGGTTGGCCGCCAGGGCGATGGCGATCACGATGCGCTGGCGCATGCCGCCGGAAAATTCGAAGGGATAGGAGCGATAGCGCTTCCGGGGCTCCGGAATGCCCACCTCCTCCATCAGCTTCAGGGCCTTGCGCTTTGCCCCCCGCTTCGTCACCTTCAGCACCATGCCGGAGGCGTTTTCCTTCAGATAGTCGATGAGGGCCACGGCCTTTTCATTCAGGTTCACCTGATCCGCCTGGGCGTTTTTGCGGCCGTAATGCTCCAGCATGTGCTGGATATGCTCGACCATGTTTTGCTGGGCCAGCTCCAGATCGATCACCGTGGGGGCAGCCAGCTTCCAATCGGGAGTCTTGCCCCGGGCGCACGCCTTTTCATAGCGCCGGCGCTGCCGCTCATACTTGCGCAGCTTGCCGCCGTTGGTGCGCTTGCCCTGGAAATAGGTGTCCACAAAGGCCTTCAGGCTTTGGCCGAAGGTGTAGGCGGCGCTGTCCTTCACGACGTCGATGGGGTTGATGCTGGCGGTCACCGCCTTGTTCAGTTCCGCCGCCAGGGACTGCAATTGCTGATCCTCCAAGGGCGTGGCGCTGAAAACGGGCAGCGCCTTTTCCATCTGGCGCACGGCCTCCTGGCGCAGCGCCAAATATTTCTTTTCCGCCATATCCAAGCCCTTTTCGGCCGCGGCGATAAAATCCAGCATGAAATGCTCGTCCAGATAGCGGCGGTAGAAGGCGTTCTGCTCCGCCACGGTTCCGGCGGGGGCAGGCTCCTTGGTGGCGTACTGATAATAGCCCAGCGCAAAGAAATTGGGCTTTTCCAGGGCCACGGCCTGGCTGAGGATTTCCCGCATGGCTTGCAGCTTGGCGGTCAGTTCGCTAAAATCGCCCCGTTTGGCCTGGGCGCGCAGGTTCTTTTGCAGGCTGGCGGCCTGCTTTTCCAGCGCCGCCGCCTGCTCCCCCGTCACCACATAGGGGTTTTTCGCCCGCAGCGCCACCTCGCTGATGGATTCCAGCGTGCTGGAAGCGTCGGTAAAGGCGTTCTTTTCAATCAGGAACAGCACGTTTTCCAGTTCGTTCAGCGCGTCCTCCGCCGCTTCATACGCGGCGTTATAGGCCAGTTCCAGCTGGATATGGCGCATTTCGAATTTGCGGAAAACGGCGCATTTTTCTTTAATGCCCCCGGCGTTCTTGGGATCGGCTTCGATCATATCCTTTTCCAGCAGGGTCAGCTTTTCATAGAAATTCTCCTTGCTGGAGCGCTGGCGCGCCTTGCCCTTGAGCAGCATGGCCTCGGTCAGCTGCTTGCCGATGCGCATAATGGGGTTCAGGGAGGAAAGGGGGTCCTGGAAAATCATGGCGATTTTATCGCCCCGGAGGCGATAGAAATCCTCCTCCGGAATTTTCAGCAGATCCTGCCCGTCGTAGAGAATTTCGCCGCCCTCAGTGATGGCGTTGCCTGCCTGGATGCCCAGGATGGCCTTGGACGTGACGGATTTGCCCGAGCCGGATTCGCCCACGATGGCCAGCGTTTCGCCCTTATGCAGGTTAAAGCTGATGCCCCGCACGGCCTGCACCTTGCCGGCGCTGGTGCGGAAGGAAATGCGCAGATTGCGCACCTGTAATTTCTTTTCCTGTTCCATTTTACTCTGCCCCCCTCAAAGACGGGTTGAAAGCGTCCCGCAGACCGTTGCCGAAGAGATTGAAGGAAATTTCCAGCAGCGAAATAAACAGCGAGGGCAGCAGGATGATATAGGGATCGGTGGCGAGATAATTCTTGCCGTTGGCCAGCATGGTGCCCACCGAGGTCATCGTGGAGGATTCCAGGTTCACAATGCCCAGATAGGTGAGGCTGGATTCGGAGAAGATCACGCCCGGAATCACCAGCACGGAGCCGGTGATGATGGTGCCCAGGCTGTTGGGGAAAATGTGCTTGAACATAATCCGCCCGTCGCTGGCGCCCAGGGTGCGGGCCGCCAGCACGTATTCCTGGCCCTTGAAGCGGTAAAACTGCATGCGCACGCGCCCGGCCATGCCGATCCACCCCGTCAGCACAAAGGCGAACAGCAGCGAGGGAATCACGCCCACCCGCTTGGATAAATGCAGCTGGAACAGCGTTGTGACCACCATAAAGGGCACGCCGCTGAGCACGTCGCAGATGCGCTCCATCGTCAGATCAATCCAGCCGCCGTAATAGCCTTCGATAGCGCCGTAAATCGCGCCGATGAAGAGGTTGATGGCGGAAATGCAGATGGCAAAAATCAGCGAGAACCGCGCGCCCGCAGCCAGGCGGGTAAAGATATCCTGGCCCTTGGCGTTGGTTCCGAACACGAAGGAGGGCTCAAAGCCATAGCGATATTGGAAATAGGTATACTTGCAGATGCGCGTCACATAGCTGCGAGCATCCGAGGTGCCCGTCACCCGGGCGTAGGCCATGGGATGCTCCGGATCGGTATCCGCGGCGATGCGGATGCTGTGGTAGGAGGTATCCGCAGGCGTGGTTTGGCGATAGATGGGCTGGAAATTTCCCTCCGCGTCCAGGGCGGGCGCGCCCTTTTTGTTGGTCTTATACCAGACGTTGGCGTCCGATTGCTTGGAATCGGTGATAGCGGGATAAATCACCTGCAAGCCCGTCTGATCCTGCCAGGCCTGAATATCCTCGTACTGGGCGGGGGTCAGGGTCATGTACATCATGCCCATTTCGTAGTATTTATCCGTTTTAATATCGTAGAAGGTGGAATTGCTGCTGGCGGTGGGATCCTTATAATCCGCGCGGTACACCTCCAGCACCGGATCCAGCCCCGTTTCCGCGCCGATGGCCCGAAGCAGGTTATAGGTTTCGGTGTTGACGGTGCGGTCGGCGCAGCCGTCCATGCCCAGCCAGCCCAGGCCCTTCACCCGGGGCGGCAGCTTGGTGTAATTCAGATAGGTGGTATCCGTCAGCGCCAGGGTGTAGCTGTTTTCGCACAGGAGGGGCGTAAGCACGGCGTAAAGCACCAGGAACAGAATGATAAACGCCGCCACAACGGAGCTCTTGTTCTTGGCGAAGCGGCTCATGGCGTCCCGGAAATAGCCCACGGGCTTGGTTTCCAGCTTTTTATCATGCAGCCGGTCGCCCTCGCCCACAAATTCAAATTCGGAAGCCGGAATGGCTTCATATTTCACTTCGTTCATCATTTCCTGCTCCCCATTCTGATTCTCGGATCGATAAAGCCGTAGCTCAGATCGACCAGGATGCCGGACGCCAGGCCCACCAGCGTGTAGAAGGCGGACAGCAGCATAAAGAAGTTGTAATCCGGCTGCGCGGCGGTGATGGAGGAAATATACAGCGGGCCCACGCCGGGGATGCCGAAAATCTGCTCAATAATCAGCGAACCGCCGATAATGCCGATGAATTCGCCCAGAATCATGGGGAAGATAGGCACCATGGAATTGCGCAGGGCATGGCGCACGGTAGTCTGCCCCCGGGAGAGGCCCTTGGTGCGGGCCAGCAGCAGATAATCGCTGGTGAGCACCTCGGTCAGCTCCGCGCGGGTGTAGCGGGCCAGGCCCGCCACCGTGCCGAAGCCCAGAGAAATAATGGCGGGCACCAGGGAAACGAACGTCTCCCAGGAAAGGAAATCAAAGCCGGATTTCATCTGGAAGGGGAACCATTTTAATCTGAAGCACAGGAAATACTGCACCAGGAACGCATACACATAGCTGGGCACGGAAACAAAGATCATTACCCCCGTGGAGATAAGATGATCCTGCCATTTATTTTTGCGCAGCGCGGCGTAAATGCCCAGCAGCAGGCCCAGCGGCACGGCGAAAATCATGGTGTACACGTTCACGATAATCGTGGCGGGCATTTTTTCCATGAATTTCGTCCACACATCCTGGCCCACATACAGCGACTCGCTCACGCCCCAATTGCCGCCGATCAGGGATTTCTGCACAAAAATGAAATACTGCTCGATCAGCGGCTTATTATAGCCCAGCGCCTCCCGGCGCATTTCAATCAGCTGCATATCCTTGCCAAACTGCTCCGCCGGTTTATCGGGCAGCAGCTTCACCAGCACAAAGCAAATGGAGATGATGATTAAAAACACCATCAGCATCAGCGCGATTCTTTTCAGTACATATTTGACCATGACCGAACCCCTTTCCTCATTTTCTACGGCTGCATCCGCCGCCGAGGACGCATCAGGTGCAAGCGTAGAAAATGACGGCCCCGTTTTCTTATTTTTTGCCGCCAAGGCAGGGGCGCAAAAGCTGCGCCCCTGCCCCGGCATGCCCTTTCCGGGCTGTTCAGTTAATCCATCTCTGGATTACTTGTAGTTCAGCGTGCCGCCCTGCTCCGCCACATAGGCGTCCCATTCGGCGTCGGTGTAGTTGAAGGTGCGGTACTTCACTCCGCCGTAGCCCAGGGGGAACACTTCTTCCTCCGTGTAGAAGTTGATCTTCATGCCCTTGAGGAGGGCGGAGGAGTCGTTGGTCAGCGGGATGAAGTTGTAGTTCTGCAGCACGGCGTTCTCCAGCTTGGTCAGAACCAGCAGACGCTGCTGGGCCTTTTCCTCGTCGAAGGTGTAGCCCAGAGACAGGGTCTTCTTCTCCTCGGTGCCGGACACGGTGACTTCCAGCTCATCGCCGTTGGTGATGTCGCACCAGGTCATAGCGTCGGCGGTGTACTTAACGCCGTCCAGCTCGATTTCCAGCATTTCCTTGCTGTAGTCGGTGGAAGCGTCGTACTGATAATTCGGGTACACATAGGCCTGCATCAGGTTGTAGGGATCGAAGGCGGAGCCGTTCCAGCCAACGTAGAACAGCATGTCAACCTGGTTGTTGCGCAGCGCGTCGCCGAAGCTGCCGCCGATGGTGGCGTCCTGCTTGAAGGTCAGCTTGCCTTCCAGCTTGGTGCCCTTCACGGCCTCGGTGTAGTTGTTCACCATGAATTCGTAGCCGTTGACATAGGCGGGGCGGGTGTTGGGCAGACCAATGGTGATTTCCACCACGTCGTCCGCATCCATCAGGCCCTTTTCAATGGCTTCGTCATAGGCCTTATTGAAGTAATCGCGGGCCATTTCCAGGTTGTAGCCGGTGATGGAATCGATAGCGTCGTCCAAAGTGGCATACAGCTTGCCTTCGCCGATTTCATCGGTCAGGCCCCAGAAATCAACCACAACCTGCTTGGCTTCGTCATAGTTGCGGTAGAAGGTGCCGTCCTCGGGGTTGGCCACGATGGTGCTGCCATAGAGGGCGAACGCGGGAGAATTGGAGGGAGAGGTGGCCAGGATGAACGCCTGACGGTCGATGCCCAGGGACATGGCCATACGGAAGTTCTTCAGGGTCAGGATGGTCTTGTTGATGTTTTCGCCAGCGGCCTTTTCATTTTCGGCCAGCGCCTTGAGGTTGGGGTTGAAGGCCATGGCGAACACGGAGGGGCCGTTGGAGCGATAGGTGTAATCGCTGGTGAGGTATTCGGCGATGTGGTCCACATCCAGGCCCACCTGATCCAGCTTGCCGTTGAGGAACATCTCAAAGGCGGTGGAGGCTTCCTGCACGTAGGTGTACACAATGCGGGTGGTCTGGTAGCAGCCCTCGTTCTCGGGCAGGGCGTAGCCGTACCAGTTGGGGTTCTTCTCCAGCACGATTTCCTTATCGGACTGGAAGCGGGTCAGCATGTAGGGGCCGTAGGACATGGTGGTGTCGGTGCTGGTGCCGTAGTTGTTGGTGTAAACGCCGTCCTCAACCTTGGCGCACTTTTCGTACAGCTCTTCGTAAACCAGGGGCACGCCGCCCAGGTTATACTTCAGCTGGAAGCCCTGCAGGCTCTTATCCAGGATGAAGACCAGCTCGGTATCGCTCAGCGCCTTGATGCCGACCTTGTCAAAATCCATGGCGTCGCGGTTGTAGCCCAGCCAGCAGAATTCTTCCCATTCCTGATAGGCGTAGTCGCCGGCGCTTTCGGCATAGGCTTCCACGCTCTCGGCGTCATGCAGACGGGCCACGATATAGCTCAGCGCTTCGTAGACGTCCTTGTCAACCTTCACATAGCCGTCCTTATCAGCCTTGGCTTCCAGAACGGTTTCGAAGAGATCCACGCCGTCCTTGACGAACATATCCGCATAGGAAGCGGCAGCGTGGTAATCAGCCAGGCTGTTGTTGCTCCAGTTATTGCCGCTGTCCAGCTTGAAGGCAACGTCCTTGCCGTCGAGGGTGTAATGGCCGTCGGCCTCCGTCTTCAGGTCTTCCACCTTCACATAGGCGGGCGCGTCCATATCCAGCATGCTGCTGTAGGCATAGATGCCGGACTTGGCGTAGGCTTCGGCGTTGTGCAGCACCACGGAGCCGGAATAGAAGCTGTCGGCGCGGTAGTTCTGGGCCTGAGGGTTGAGCTGCTGCTTGACGGAGTAAACGAAGGTGTCGGCGGTGATGGGGGTGCCGTCCTGCCATTTCAGGTCGTCGCGCAGGGTGTATTTCCAAGCGCGGCCCACAGCGCCCTCCTCGATGCCCCATTCCTCGCCCACATAGTCGGCGGTGACGTCCACGGGCTCGCCCACGGCCATCATGGGAACCATCCTATAGCCGTCCTTGGCTTCGTTGTAATCGAACGTATAGAAGTCGTCGGAGATCCAGGACAGCACGGTGCTGCTGTCGGTTTCCGTCTTGTACTGATGGGGGTTCCAGTTGGTGGGGAAGGTGGCAACGGAGCCGTTGTAGGTGTAGGAAGCGGTGGCCTTCTTCAGGGCTTCCTCCGCCTCGGCGGCAGCCTTGGCGGCCTCGTCGGCGGCCGTCCTGGCGGCTTCGTCGGCGGCGGCCTTAACATCGGCCAGCTCCTTGCTCAGGCTGTCCACCTGCGCCTGGAGATCGTCCTTCGCTTTTTGCAGATCGTTCTTCTGCACCGCGAAAACGGCGGCGAAAACAATCGCCACCACCGCGACCAGAGCCAGCACGATGCTCAGCGTCTTCTTCATGTAGCGTCAGTCCTCCTTGTAAAATTGAATGCCGAATAACTGAAATTTGTTATTCTTTGACATTATAGCAAAATAAATTTACAAATGCAATCACATTTTCCCGGGTTATGGGCCTTTTCCAGCAAAATGTATTAAATTTGTTTTAATTTTTTCAGCCGAACATGCTGGTCTGCCGGGCGCGCAGGGGGGCGCGCGGCAGCAGCTGGCGCTCGCAGGTATCGGGCAACTCGGCCAGGAAGGGCGAGGGCCTGCCGCCGCAGGAGAGAATCAGCGTCTCCCGTGCCCGGGTGATCCCCACATAGAAGAGGCGGCGCTCCTCCTGGATATTTTCTTCTTCCCCGGCGCGGGTCAGGGGCAGCCGCCCCTCTGTCGCCCCCGCCAGAAACACCACGGGGAATTCCAGCCCCTTGGCGGCGTGCAGCGTCATCAGCCGCACCGCCCCGGAGGGCTTGCCGCCGGTGAGCCGGCGAATATCCTGCTCCTCCCCCTCCCGAAGAAGGGCCAGGAATTCAGGCATGGTTTTGCAAAAGACCGCCGCCCGAAGCAGCTCCCGCACGGCGGCGTTTTCGCAGCCCGTTTCCGCGCAAAGGCGCTCCAGCAGCTTGCGGGGCTTTTCCCTGGTCAGCCCGGGGCGCGCCGCCTCCGCCGCCCGCAGGAAGGGGGCTAAAGCGTCCGCATCCGAAAGCCGCGCCGCAAGGCCCTCCGCCCCCGCCGCCGAGAACGCGGCCGCCGCCCGCTCCCGCAGGGACAGGGGATAGCCCCACAGCGCCGCCAGGGCCTGGGACAGGGCCTCGCCGTCCCCATTGAGCAGGGCGGAAAAGAAGCACAGCAGTCCCTGCGCTTTTTCATCTTCAAGAAAATCTCCCCGGCCCAGCACCAGGCAGGGAATCCCCTCCCGGGCCAAGGCACGCTCCACCCCCTCCAATTGGCTGCGGGCGCGGCACAGCACCGCGATTTCGGAAAAGGCCCGGGTTTCGCCCTGCTCCCGGGCGGAGAGCATATCCAGGCCCCCCGCCATGCGCCCGATTTCCCGGGCGATCCAATCCGCCTCCGCCTCCTCGCTGCCTGCGTTCACCACGCGCACCCGGTGTCCTCCGGCGCGGCAGGGGGTCAGCGCCCGGGCGGGGCCGGGATTGCGGGCAATCACCGAAAGAGCGCTTTCAATGATGGCGGGCTCGGAGCGGTAATTGCGGTGCAGGCGAATGCATTCCATTTCGGGCCGCGCCGCCAGCAGCGCCGCAAAGCAGCCCGCGTCCGCCCCCCGGAAGCCGTAAATGGATTGATCGGGGTCGCCGATGACAAACAGGCTGCGGCCCCGGCTCCAATGCTCGGTCAGCGCCCGCTGCACGGCGTTCAGATCCTGGTATTCATCCACCAGCAGATAATGAAATTGCTTTTTATCGGCGGGCAGGGCCAGGGCCTCCAGCAGCACATCCTCCAAATCGCGTAGGCCCTGGGCGGCCAGCGTCCCGTCGTATTCCTCCCGCAGGCCCTGGGGCAGCTCGGGAACCGCCAGGCCGTTTTTTTGCGCCGCGATTTTTTCCAGCGCGTCCCGGGGCCGGAGGGCGCACCCCCGGGCCGCCAGCAGCGGGGCGATCAGCGCCCGGGCCTTTTCGGGAGATACGAAGGGCTTTTTCGCCACCAGCTTCAGACACAGGGCATGGAAGGTTCCGATATGCAGGGCGGCGGCCGCTTTTTTCCCCAGCCGCGTTTCCAGCCGGGCCGCCATTTCGGCCGCGGCCTGGCGGGTGAAGGTGACGGCGGTAATTTCGCCGGCGGCCACGCCCTTTTCTTCTATTAAATAGGCGATGCGGGCCACGAGGGTTTTGGTTTTGCCCGTGCCCGGCCCGGCGGATACCGCCACCGTGCGCGCATCGCTGCGGACGGCGGAAAGCTGCTCCGGGTTCAGCGTCTCCGCCTGGGCGGCGGGCGTTTCTTTTTCCTGGGTCGGGGCGATGGGGGCGGGCGCTTGCGAGGGCTGCCCGGCCAGGGGAAGCGACAGCCCCGATAGATAGCTGGTCTGCCCCAGGAAGCGTTCCCGCTCCCCCGGGGCGAACAGGCGCACCACCCCGTATTCCCCATCGTAGCCCGCCTGGCGCAGCGCTTTCCCCGCCCGCAGCCGCCGCAGGGCCTCCCCCAGCAGCGGGCCGCCCGCCTTTTCCAGCGCATCGGGAGCGCAGTCGCGCAGAATCTCAAATTCAGGCCCCAGCCTTTGCAGCAGCTCCAGATACGCCGCCTGCACCTTTTTCCCGGCAGAGGAAACGCCCAGCGCCTCCCCGATCAATTCAGGCAGGGGCATCAGGCTTTCAAAGGGCTTGGGCAGGGGGATAGGCGCGGGGCGATCCGCCAGCTGCTCCACCCGGTGCAGCACGCCTACCGTCACCTTTTTCCCGCACACCGGGCACAGGCCGCCCAGCCGCAGCGTTTCCGCAGGCTCCAGGCGGCATTGGCAGGCGCGGTGGCCGTCCAGATGGTATTTGCCCTCCTCGGGGAAAAATTCCACCGTGCCCCGCAGCCCCTCCCCCGTTTCCAGGGCGCGCTTGAGCCCCGAATAGGAAAGCGCGCAATCCAGCAGATTGGCCTCCCGCCCCAGCTTGGCGGGAGAATGCGCGTCCGAATTGGAAACCAGCTGATACCCGTCCAGCATGGAAAGGCGGCGGTTCATGGGCGGATCGGAGGAAAGCCCCGTTTCCAGGGCGTGAATTTCGGGCGTTAAATCGCCGTAGCATTCTTCCAGGGTGTGAAAATCCGAAAACGCGCCGAACACGGAAAAATGCGGCGTCCAGATATGGGCGGGGATAAAAATCGCCCGGGGGCAGCAATCCAGCGTGATTTCCAGCAGCGTGCGGCTGTCCAGCCCCAGGATGGGGCGGCCGTCGCTGTGCAGATTGCCAATGGCCTCCAGCCGCCGGGCCAAGGCCTCCGCTTCCTCCAGGCCGGGCAGCAAAATCACATGGTGTACCTTGCGGGTTTTGCCATCCTGCTTATAGATGGTGCTGATTTCCCCAGAAAGCACAAACCGGGGCGCAGGCCCGGCCACGGGGCAGGGCAGGCGCTCGCCTTCCTTGAGGGTATACAGCCCCTCCTCCGCCGGTTCCAGCTGCTCCTGCAATTCCTGCCGCCATTTGGGATGGGTAAAATCCCCCGTGCCCAGCAGGGCGACGCCCTTCATCCGGGCCCAAAGCTCCAGGTGCGGCGCATCGCAATCGGCGCTGGTGGCTCGGGAATAACGGGAATGAAGGTGCAAATCGGCAATCAGCATGGGGCGCGCCCCCTTCTTTCGATAGTTTTCGTCAGCTATTATAGCAAATTCCGTCTTTTTAGGCAAATGCGGCAGGGGTTTGCCCCGCCGCGTCGTTAAATCATTGGAACCAGGCCGCCGCTTTTTGACAGGCTGGCGGAACATGTGCTATACTGCACAGGGAAGAACGCGCGCATTTTTGTTTTTTTATTTTTTTCAGGAGGCGCACATTGAAAAGAAGGAAATCCTTTTCGCCCGATCAGGCCGCGCCTGTGCCCCAGGCTTCCTATCCGGGTGATTATGACGCTTATGAATCCGCCTATCCCCCGCCCCCGGCGGAAACGGACGCTTATGATTTAGCGGGAACCCCCGCCCCTGGCGCGAACGCCTACGGGGTGGATTCCTACGGCGAGGACGCTTACGCCCCGGAGCAATATGCCCCGGCGAACGAAGCGGACGGCCAGGAAGGTTATCCCGAAGCGTATCCCGCGGAATATACCGAGGAATATGCCGGGGATTTCGACGGGGATTATCCGCCCGAATACGCCCCTGCCGCCTGGGCCCGGGAGCCCGAGCCCGAGCCTCCCAAGCCCCCCCGCCGCACCATCCTCAAGCGCCGCGCCCGCAAGCCCTCCTTCATCCTAGCGGTGATGGTGAATTCCTTCCGGATGCTGGTGCTGCTGCTGCTGCTTTTCTGCCTGGCGGGGCTGGGGGCGGTGGTGGGCGTGGCCAAGGCCTATATGGAAACCGCCCCCACGCTGAACCTGGCCGCCATTGACGATCAGGCCCAGACCTCCTTTATCTACGACGCTTCGGGCAATCTCATCACCGAATACAAGGGCTCGGAAAACCGGATCATGGTGTCCATCGACACCATGCCCCTGTATTTGCAGCACGCCTTCGTGGCCGTGGAGGACGCCCGCTTCTACACCCATAACGGCGTGGATGTGAAGCGCATCGTGGGCGCGTTCATCAAAAATTTTGTTTCCGGCAGCCAGCAGGGCGGCTCCACCATCACGCAGCAGCTGATTAAAAACACGCTGCTTTCCAGCGAGCAATCCTATAAGCGCAAAATCCAGGAGGCCTATCTGGCCATGCAGCTGGAAACCCGGTATACCAAAAACGAAATTCTGGAATCCTACCTGAACACCATCTACCTGGGCGAGGATTATTACGGGGTGAAGGTGGCGGCCAGCGGCTATTTCGGCAAGGAAAATCTTTCCGAGCTTTCCCTGCGGGAATGCGCCATGCTGGCGGGCATGACCACCAACCCCTATTACTACAACCCCCGCCGCAATTTCTACACCCGCCAGAGCGATACCACCGATTATAAAAAAATCACCAACGACCGGACGGATTACGTGCTTCGGTGCATGTACGAAAATCAGTTCATCACCAAGGAGCAATATCTCGCCGCACTGGATACCTCCACCGCCCGAGTGCTGGAAAGCTCGCCTGAATCCACGGCGCTGTACCCCTACGCCCATTATGTGGAATACGCCGTGCGGGACGTTGTGAAAACGCTGCTGAAGCTGAACCAATTGGAGGACACCTCCGCCAACCGCAATAAAATGGAGCAGGAGCTGCGCACCGGGGGCTACCAGGTGTTCCTGGCCCTGGACACGCAGATTCAACAGGCGGTGGAGGATACCCTGTATAACTATACCGATTATCCCGCCCTGCGCGATCCCTCCGACAAGGTGTACCGCGCCCGGAACGCGGACGGCACCTACGACGAAATTCCCCAGCCCCAGGCCGCCGCCGTGGTGCTGGATTACCGAACGGGGGAAATTAAGGCCATCGTGGGCAGCCGCACCGCCCCCACCAAGCGCAAAACCCTCAACCGCGCCGCCGATATGAATATGCCCGTGGGCTCCTCCATCAAGCCCATCGCCGTCTACGCCCCGGCCATCGAGCTGGGGGCGGGGGCGGGCAGCATCCTGTATAACATCCCCGTGCCCGTCAAGGGCTGGACGGGCAGCGACGGCAAGGATACCTGGCCGAAAAACTACGGCGGCTCCTCCTATCGCGGGCCCGAAACCATCCGCACCGCCATCACCCGCAGCGATAACACCGCCGCGGCCTACTGCCTGATGAATTATGTGGGGGTGGAGCGCAGCTATGATTTCCTGCTGCGCCTGGGCGTATCGGAGGATCATATCAACAAAACCCCCTTCGGCCTGGCCCTGGGCTCCTCCGGCCTTTCCCCCATTGAAATGGCCGTGGCCTTCGGCGTGCTGGGCAACGGCGGGGTGTATCAAAGCCCCGTCACCTTCCTGGGCATTTTCGACAGCAACCATAATTCCATCTACGACGCGCATATCAACCAGACCCGCCGCCAGGTTTTCAAGCCCTCCACCGCCTGGCTGACGGTGAACATGCTCAAGGACGTGGTATCCTCCGGCACGGGCACCGCCGCCAAGATCAGCGGCCAAACCGTGGCGGGCAAAACGGGCACCAATTCCGATCAGAAGGGCGTGTTCTTCGCCGGGCTCACGGGCTGGTATTGCGGCACGGTGTGGATCGGCCATGATAATTACAAGGCGCTTTCCTCCAAAACAACCGGCGGCAACAGCGCCGCCAAGCTGTGGAAGGCGTTCATGACCAAAATTCATCAGGGCCTTGCCAATCGGGATATTATGGAGGGCGGCGCGGAGGAATACGGCCTGGTGAAGGTCACAACCTGCGCCGTCAGCGGCCAATTGGCCACCGCCGCCTGCCGCAGCGATGTGATGGGCTACGGCGTCGTCACCGATTATTGGCCCCGGGACAGCGTGCCCACCGCCTCCTGCCAGATGCATTACACCCTGTCCGTCTGCACAGATTCGGGCATGCTGGCCAGCGCCTATTGCCCCAGCCGCGCGGAAAAGGGCGTGGTAATCCTGCCCCTGGGCCATCCGCTCTATGATCTCATCGGCACCTCCTATGACGGCGTGCTGCGGGATTATCTGGGCGAATACGCCGCCCTGCGCCTCACCAGCGACAGCGCCGCCAATTCCGCCCTCATCAGCAGCATGACCTGCCCCTATCACGGCGCGTCCTCGGGGGATTATCAACAATCCATCGTGGATAACACCCTCGCCCCCGACGCCCAGCGCCTGCTTTCCCAGGCCCAGGCCCAATTGAACGCCATGGGCCCCGAGCATTCCGGCTATGCCGCCCTGCTTTCCGCCATTAATAATTTGAACGGCATGCTCTACAGCAATCCCTCTCAGCAGCAGCTGGCCGCCGCAATGGGCGCGCTGACCCAGGCCATGGCCGCCGGGCAATAAGCGCGGCCCGCGATCATTTTTTCCACAGGAGGATACGCCCCATGAAAATCTCCACCAAGGGCCGCTACGCGCTGCGGATGATGCTGGATATTGCGGCGCAGCAGGGGGACGGCTTTGTGACGCTGAAGGAGATCGCCGCCCGGCAGGAAATTTCCAAAAAATATTTGGAGCAGATCGCCCTCCAGCTTACCCAGGCAGGGCTGCTCCACGCCGCGCGGGGCCATCGGGGCGGCTATCGCCTGGCGAAAGCCCCCGGGGATTACACCGTACTGCAAATTCTGCTGGTCACGGAGGGCTCCCTGGCTCCGGTGGCCTGCCTGGAGCAAACGCCCAACGTCTGTCCCCGCCGCGCTCAGTGCCCAACGCTTCCCCTCTGGGAGGGGCTGGAGCGCCTGGTGCAGAATTATCTTTCGGGCGTCACGCTGCAGGACTTGATGAAATAATTTTTTATTGGGAATAGTGCGGGGGAGGCGCTCTTTACAGCCAAAGAGCGCCTCCCCCGCGTCCTTTCTGAGAAAGCCGCCCGGATCAATACAAAAGTTAAAGAATGAATTGTTGCCACGAGAACAAAAAGCGCGCGCTTTCCCCCCGTATGCGTTTTGAGAGCATGTCCCTTTTCTGGTAGAGAATCACGTTGGTTCCTTGACGCGGCCTCTTCCCCCTACAGCCTTCTTGAAGGAGGGCGCGGAGGAACCATTATGGATGTTTTTCGTTTTCCCGCGCCCCGTGCCTTGCCAAGCGCGAAAAAAAGCGGTAAAATAGCAGGGACACGAGAGAGGAGCGGATTTTTTGCAAAAGAACCGAGAGACGAACGAGATGCGCGGGCTGATGGGCTTCGGCATCCTGTATGCCTTCCTGTATTGCATGTTATCCTCCAATGTGCTGCTATCCAGCCCCATTCTGGGGGGCGGGCTGTACTTGGCGGGGTATACTGCCGTGCTGTTTATGCGGCTGCGCCGCCCGGTGCGGGAAAAAATGTTGTCCCCCTCCCTGCGGCGGACGGGCGCCATTTTGCTGGGCGCGATGCTAGCGCTGGCCCTGGCCCTGACGCTGCTTTCCCCGGCGGATTTAAAAAATGCAAATTTGTGGCGGCTGCACGGGCTGGTGCTCTGCCTGCTGCTGCGGGACGCGCTGATGCGCTACAGCCTGGAAAAAAGCCTGCTGGATAAACGGCGGGCCTGGCCCCGAACGGTGCGCATACTGCTGATTCAGGCGGGCTTTCTTGTGCCGGTGGCAGTGATGCTGCTTTGCTCCGGCCTGCCGACGGACACGGTGTGGGCCCTGGTAGGGGGCTATGTGCTCAGCGGCCTGATGGCCCGTTTCTCGCTGGATCAGATGTGGCTGGATATGCGGGGAAATAACGCCGACGAAGCGGAGGAGCTGGAGCTGCTGCAAAAGGCCCACGCCTACCACATGTTTCAAAACGCGGCCCTGGGTATTGCGGCCGCCCTGCAAATCACCCAGATTCTCACCTACGCCTATATCGCCGTATCCGCCGAGGCGCTGATTCTGTGCATGGGCATTGCGCTGGTTTGCTCCTACGGCGTATGCCTGCTTTCGGACGCCGTTTTACGGCGCGCCAAGGGCAGGCAGGATCCCCAGGCCATGATGATCTGCGGCCTGGTGTGCTGGCTGGGCGGCCTGATGATTTTTGTTCTGCATTTGGAAGATTCTTCTCCCGTGGGCGGGTATATCTCCCTGGCGCTGTGCACCGGCGGGGCCACCGCCTGCGTGCGGGCGCTGACGCGCATGGAGGCGGATATGCGCCGGGTGGCCGCCTTCAGCATGGGCCATGTTCCCGGCGACGCGCTGGACCGGATGCAGCATGTGCGGCTGGAATTCGCCGCGCTGCTGGGCCAATTGGCCGCCCTTATCGGCCTGGCGCTCATCGGCTTTGGCCGCATATCCAACGGAGGCATGGAATGGGGCGAGGCTTTCCGCTCCTTCAGCCCGCTGCTGATTTTCCCCGCTCTGCTGCTGGTGGCGATCTCGCTGGTTTTCGCCCTGCGTTTTCCCCTCACCCAGGAGCATATCTCCAAGCTGCGCCGGTATATGGAATTGCAGGAGGCGGGCAAGGAAAACGGCCCCCTGCGGGATCAATTGGAAAAAGTAGTGGTACTTCGCAGCCTGAAGCATTACGGCGTGAAGCTGATTATCGCCATTATGCGCCCCTTTTATTGGCATAAAATCATCGGCAAGGGGCAGTTGAAGCTGGATAAGGATACGCCCTGCGTGTTCGTTTGCAACCATGGCGAAATCTACGGCCCCATCGTCACCAATCTGTACGTTCCCTTTTCCTTCCGTCCCTGGGTGACCTATGAAATGGTGGAAAAGGAGGCGGTGGCCGATCGCATGCTCAACGGCATATGGAAGGATCAGAAATGGCTGCCGCCCAAATTGTGCCGTTTCGTGGCGGAAAAAATCGCCGCGCCCTTCCTTTCCTGGATTATGCGCTCGGTGGATTCCATTCCCGTCTATCACGATAACCCCCGCAAGCTGATGCAAACCTTCCGGGAAACCACCGCCGCCATGCAGGCGGGGGACAACATTCTGCTTTTCCCCGAAAACGCCGCCACCTCCGCCGACGGCCGCTATCAAAAGGAAGGCGTTTCCGAATTCTTCACCGGCTTTACCATGATCGGCCAATTGTATTACAATAAAACCGGGAAATGCCCCCTGTTCGTGCCCCTGTACGCCAATAAAAATCGGCGCACCATCACCTTCGGTACGCCCACGCGCTACGATGCTTCCCTCCCCGCCAATGCGGAAAAAGAGCGCCTATGCAATTACCTGCGCAATGAAATGCTGCGTTTGGCGGCGGAAGGCGAGGAAAAGCAGTCATGATTTCCATTTATCAAGGAGCGCCCCAGGATATAAGCGCCCGGGCGGAAAACGAGCAGGCCGTTTATCGCTTTCTGACGGAGTTGGGCGTTCCCTTTGCCCGGGCGGATCACCCCGCCGCCAACACCATGGCCGATTGCCAGGCGGTGGACGCGGCCCTGGGCGTGGAAATGTGCAAGAATCTGTTTTTGTGCAATCAGCAGAAAACGCAGTTCTATCTGCTGCTGATCCGGGGCGAAAAGGCCTTCAAAACCAAGGATATTTCCCACCAGCTGGGGGTATCCCGCCTTTCCTTCGGGGATGCGGAGCATATGGAGGCGCTGCTGCATATCCGCCCCGGCGCGGTCAGCCCCATGGGCCTGCTTTTTGAAAGCGCGAAGGGCGTGCGCCTGCTGATGGATCGGGCGTTGCTGGCCCAGCCCTTTCTGGGCTGCCACCCCTGCGTGAACACCTCCTCCATTCGCCTGGCCATGTCCGATTTTCTGGAGCGTTTTCTCCCCGCCGTGGGGCATGAAGTAACCTATGTGGATATATAGAGAATGCAAATGGGGCTGCTGCAGAATCGAACTTTTGCAGCAGCCCCATTTTTTATGTTTTTCTTTTTCGAGCGATGGAGGGCGAGCAAGCTACGCATGCTTACCCGAGTCCACAGCCCGCTTTCCCACGGCGCGGGGCGACGCCCTATAAAGACGGGGTTCTCCCACTTTTTATATCCTCCAGCCGGATAATCTCCGCGCCCATCAGCTCGGCTTCGCGGGGATCGTGGATAGAAAGCACGATAAGGGGGGCCTGATTGCGAATGCGCCCGGCGATCCGCGCCCGCAGCGTCTCGTCCAGCCCCTTAAAGGGCTCGTCCAGCAGCAGCAAATCGCCCCCGTAGTTCATAGCCCGGGCCAGCGCCGCCCGGCGCTGCATGCCGCCGCTCATTTCCCGGGGGTATTGCCCGGGCGCGTCGATCTCCATCTGCGCCAGCCAATGCCGCGCCCCCGCCAGGCCTCCGGCCAAGGCCGCGTTTTTCTCCGCCGTCAGCCAGGGCAGCAGCCTGTCCTCCTGAAAAAGGACGGCGATTTTTTTATTTTCCAGCCCCTCAACGCGCCCCGAAAGCGGCGGCAGCAGCCCTGCCAACGCCCGCAGCAGCGTGGTTTTTCCCCCGCCCGAGGGGCCCATCAGGGCGATCGTTCCCCGATGGGGCAGCGTCCAATTTAAATTGGCGAACACCGTTTTCCCGGGATACCCCAGGGCGGCGTTTTCAAACGCGATCATGCCTGCGCCCCCTTCAACCGCCCCATCGCGCCCCTGAGCAGCGCTTCCAGCGCCATGGAAAGCAAAATCACCGTCAGCGTCCAGGCGAATAAATCCGCCCGCTCCAAATAAATTTTCGCGTCGTACAGGTTCCGGCCCACCGAAAGCGCCGGCAGGGCGATCACCTCCGCCGCAATGCCCGATTTCCATGCAAAGCCCAACCCCGTCATGCACGCCGCGGCGAAATGCGGCCGGGCGGAGGGCGCGTAAAGATAGCGAATGCGCTGGCCCAGGGAAAAGCGATAGGCCCGAGCCATTTCGATCAATTGCCCGTCCGTAGCCCGCAGTGCCTCCTGCACCGCCGTCCACACAATGGGCAGCACCGTCAGAAAAGAAATAAAGGCGGGCACGCGGCCCTTCTCGATCCACAGCAGCACCAGGATAATAAAGGAGGATACGGGGGTGGCCTTAATAATGCCCCGCAACGGGGAAAGCAGCGCATCCAGCAGCGGGCACGCGAAGCAAAGGGCCCCCAACAAGGCCCCCAGCAGCGCCGAGGCCGCAAAGCCCCCCGCCACCCGCAGCAGCGTCATGCCCGTGCTTTGCCAGAAAGCGGCCGTGCCCGCCAGGCGGAAAAGCGCCCGAACGGTTTCCAGCGGGCCGGGCAGAAGCAGCGGCTTGCCCACGGCCAGCGCGGCCGCCGCCCATACGCCGATCCAGAACAGGGCGATAAGCCCCCGCTTCATTCCCTTCGCCATGGCTCCTCCCCCGTTATTCGGCTTCCGCCCCCGCCATGCCCACATCAAAGCGCAGCAACTCCCCGGCGCGGTGACCCACGCCCAGAAATTCCCCCTGCAAATACAGGCGGCAACGCTGATTTTCCGAAAGCCCGGGGGCGATTTGGGCGGGCAGCTTGCCCCCGTTTCGGGCCAGCCGGGCAAATTTTCCCGGCACATCCACCCGCATCAGCCCCTGCACCGGCGCATCCAGGGGCAGCAGCAGGGAAGCCAGCGTTCCCGCTTCCGCCGCAGCCTGAAGCTCCTCCACGGTGACGGACTGCTCCAGACGAAAATCCCCATGCCGGGTGCGCAGAAGAAAGCGCATATGCGCGGGCGCATTCAGCGCCTGGCCCAGATCGTGGCACAGGGTGCGGATATAGGTGCCGCTGCCGCAATCCACGGAAAGCATATACCCATCCGTCCCCGTTTTTTCCCCCAGCTCCAGGGCGCGAATTTCCGTTTCCCGGGGCGCGGTTTCCACCATCTGCCCCTTGCGCGCCAGGGCGTAGAGGGGCACCCCGTCCCGCTTGAGGGCGGAATAGGCGGGGGGACGCTGCAAAGTGCGGCCCGTAAAGCGGGGCAGCGCCGCCAGAATCTCCTCACGGCTGGGAATGCGCCGCCCGGGCTCCAGAATCACGCCCTGGGCGTCCTGGGTGTCGGTAGCGCCGCCAAAGGAAATCTCCGCCACATAGCTCTTGCTTTTATCCGTGAAATAATCCAGCAGCCGTCCAGCCCGGCCCACCATCAGGGGCAGCACCCCCGCCGCTTCGGGGTCCAGCGTGCCCGCATGGCCCACCTTTTCTACCGTCAGCCGCTTGGCCACCGCCACCGCCGCGCCGGAGGACATGCCCGGGGGCTTGAGCAGATTGATAAATCCGTTCATGCTTTTTCCTCCAGCTGGGCCAGAAATTCCGCGTTCATTTGTGCGCAGGCCTGCTCCAGCGGCAAATCAACGGCGCAGCCCGCCGCCAGCACATGCCCGCCCCCGGAAAATTTGGCCGCGATGCGAACCACATCCCGGGGCGGCAGCGCCCGCAGGCTGAATTTGGTCTGCCCAGGCTTGCGTTCATCCGCCAGATAAGCCATTTCCACCCCCGGCATATACAGGGCGTAATTGACGATTTTATCGCTGTGCTCCTGCCGCGCCTCCGCCGCCTGATAATCCGCCGGGGTCAGGCGTAAGCAGGCGCACCGGCCGCCGCCGAACAGCCGCAGCGTGCAAAGCGCGCGGCCCAGCAGCCGCACATGAGGCGTTTCCCGCAGCAGATGCAGATGCCGGGCCAGCGAATCCAGCGCAAGGCCCGCCTCCATCAACTCCGCCGTGATGGCGAAAGCCTCCGCATCGGTGTTGCGGAAGGAATAATTGCCCGTATCCGTGCTGATGGCGGCGTACAGGCAGGCCGCCGTCTGCGGCGAAAGCGGAATGCCCCAGGCCGTCATCGCCCGGTATACCAGACAGCCCGTGGCGGCGGCCTCCCCATCCACAGCGTTAAGCGCGGCGTAGGCGGGGTTGGTGGGGTGATGATCCATTTGCGCCGTCAGGGGCGCGGCAAAAAACGCCGCGGCGCAGTCGCCCATGCGTTTTTCCTCCGCCACATCCAGGGCAAGCGCCAGATCGAACCGCCGCCCCGTCAGCGCCTCCGCTCCCACGATTCGCTCCACCCCGGGAAGGAAGGCGTATTTTTCCGGCACGGGATCGGCGCAGGCCAGCGTCACTTCCTTGCCCAGCGTTTCCAGGGCCATGCCCATGGCCAGCAGCGAGCCCAGCGCGTCCCCGTCGGGGGAAATATGGGTGCAGAGCAGAAGGCTGTTCGCATTTTGCAATGCGGACAGCACGCGCGCCTCGGGAAAGGGCTTATTCAGCATCCTGGTTTCCCTCCTGGCGGGCCACTTCCCGAAGCACCTGGGCGATGTGCGCGCCATAGGCGATATTCTGATCCCGCTCGAAGATCAACTCGGGCGTATAGCGCAGATCCACCCGACGGCCCAATTCTCGCCGGATAAAGCCCGCCGCGTTCTTCAGCGCCTTGATCAGGTCGGGGGCCTTCTCATCCTCCAGCACGCTGACATACACCTTGGCGAACCGCAGATCGCGGGTCACATCCGCCCGGGTGACGCAATACGTGCCGCAGATGCGGGGATCGTTCATTTCCCGAATGATGGCGTCGATGGCGTGGCGCACCTCCTCGGAAATTCTGTCAATTCGAAAATTCGCCATATCGATTCTCCTTTTTTCACGGTTCCCCTGGGGAAAAGAGAAGGGGGAACTTTGCTTCCCGGAAAGGCGGCGCCCTCCGGAAAGATGTTCCCCCCTTTGTTGACGGCTCCCCCTGCCCTTTCGGGCGGCGCGTCCATCCCTTCCGGAGGGAACGCAGGCTTCTTCGGGGCGCGTCAGCGCTCAATCTGCTCCATCACGAAGCATTCAACCACGTCGTTTTCTTTAATATCGTTATAGTTTTCCAGGCCGATGCCGCATTCATAGCCCGCGGCCACTTCCTTCACATCGTCCTTGAAGCGGCGCAGGGAGGACAGCTTGCCTTCGAAAATGACCACGTTATCCCGCAGCAGGCGCACGGAGGCGTTGCGCTGCACCTTGCCGTCCGTCACATAGGAGCCCGCGATGGTGCCCGCGCCGGTGATCTTGAACACATTGCGCACCTGGGCGTGGCCCAGCAGGTTTTCCTTGAATTCGGGGGCCAGCAGGCCCTTCATGGCCTTTTCCACATCCTCGATGGCCTGATAGATGATGCGGTAGAGCCGGATATCCACGCCTTCCTTTTCAGCGGCGTCCCGGGCGGTGGAATCGGGGCGGATGTTGAAGCCGATAATGATGGCGTTGAAGGCGGAGGCCAGGTTCACGTCGTCCTGGGTGATCGCGCCCACGGCGCTGTGCAGCACGCGCACCTTCACTTCCTCGGTGGACAGCTTTTCCAGCGCCTGCTTCACCGCCTCCACAGAGCCCTGCACATCGGCCTTGATGATGATATTCAGGTTCTGCACCTTGCCCTCGGTGATGCCCGCGAACAGATTATCCAGCGATACCTTGGCGGAGGAGGCGGCGCGGGAAGCCTTCAGTTTATCCCGACGCTCCTGGGCCACCTGGCGGCTGAGGTGATCGTCCTCGACGGCCATCATTTCATCGCCCGCCAGGGGCACCTCGGTGAATCCGGCGATTTCCACAGGCGTGGAGGGCCCGGCGGACTGCACGCGCTCGCCCCGGTCGTTCACCATCGCGCGCACGCGGCCCGAGGCCATGCCCGCCACGATGTTATCGCCCACCCGCAGCGTGCCGTTTTGCAGCAGCACGGTGGCCAGCGGCCCCCGGGATTTATCCAGCTTGGCTTCGATGATAACGCCCCGGGCCATACGGTTGGGGTTAGCCCGCAGCTGCAGCACGTCCGCCTGGAGCAGAATCATTTCCAGCAGGTCGTCCACGCCCTGGCCCGTAATGGCGCTGACGGGCACCATGATGGTGTCGCCGCCCCAATCCTCGGCCACCAGGTCGTACTTGGTCAGATCCTGCTTAATGCGCTCGGGGTTCGCGCCCGGCTTATCCATTTTATTGATCGCCACGATAATGGGCACGTTGGCCGCCTTGGCGTGGTTGATGGCTTCGATGGTCTGGGGCATCACGCCGTCGTCCGCCGCCACCACCAGCACGGCGATATCCGTGGCCTGGGCGCCGCGCATACGCATGGCGGTAAAGGCCTCGTGGCCGGGGGTATCCAGGAAAGTAATCTGGCGGCCGTTGAGCTTGACGGTGTACGCGCCGATGTGCTGGGTGATGCCGCCCGCCTCGGTGCTGGTCACATGCGCCTTGCGGATGTAATCCAGCAAGGAGGTCTTGCCGTGGTCGACGTGACCCATGATGGTGATAACGGGGGGCCGGGGCTGCAAATCTTCCTCGGTATCCTCGAAATTGGTATCGGAAAGCGCGTCCTCCGCCGTCTTATCCAGCTTCTTTTCCAATTCCACATCGAATTCGGAGCAGACCAGCGAGGCGGTGTCGAAATCCAATTCGGAATTGATATTGGCCATGATGCCCAGCATCAGCAGCTTTTTGAGGATTTCGCCCGCAGGCTTGCCGATGCGCTCAGTCAAATCCTTCACGGTGATGGTGTCCGCCGTCATATAAGCTTTTTCGATCTTGATGGGGGCCATCATCTGCTGGGCGGAGGGCTGCTTCTTATTGGCGCGGGCACGCTTGCCGCCGCGCACCATATCGTCATCCAGCCCATTAAAGGATTCCTTCACCAGCTGCTTGCGGTTCTTGGCCACATGCTCGGGATCATGCTGGCGGATATACTGCTTTTTATTAGGATCATAATTGCTGACCCGCTCTTTTTCCACAACGGGGGTCAGTTCGGGCCCACGGCTGCGGCCAGGGCCGCCGGCGGGACGAGCGCCCGGCCCCTGAGGCCGGGGACCGCCGCCCATAGGCGGACGAGCGCCGGGAGCGCCCTGAGGCCGGGGCGCACCGGGAGCGGTGGGACGGCCATAGGGCTGCTGCCCAAAGGCAGGCCGGGGCGCGCCGGGAGCGGCGGGACGGCCATAAGGCCCTTGCGGGTTGGCTGGGCGGCCATAGGGGCCCTGGGGATTTGCCGGACGACCATAAGGCCCCTGCGGATTCGCCGGACGGCCGTAAGGCCCTTGCGGGTTAGCCGGGCGGCCATAGGGGCCCTGGGGATTCGCCGGACGGCCATAGGGGCCCTGGGGCCGGGGCGCAGGCGCGGCGGGACGGGCCGGGGCGGGCTGCGCTGCGGCGGGCGCGGGCTGCGCCGCCTTCACAGGCGCGGGGGCGGCAGGCTTTTCAGCCGCCTTTTCCGCAGGTTTTTCAACCGGCTTTTCAGCCGCCTTCTCCGCGGGCTTCTCCACCGGCTTTTCAGCCGGTTTCTCGACGGGTTTTTCCTGTTTTTCCTGTTTTTCCTGTTTTTCCTGTTTTTCTTCCTTAACGGCAGGCTTCGCCGCTTCCTGAACGGGGGCGGCGGGCTTTTCCTGCTTCGGCGCTTCGGCCTTTACTGGCGCGGACGCGGCAGGCTTTTCCGCCGTTTTTTCGGCGGGCTGCTTCGCGGCGGGCTGCGCCTTTTCAGCGGGCGCTTTTTCCGCCGGGGCTTCGGCCGGGGCGGGGGCGTGATCTTCCTCATCCGGCATGGTCCAGGCCTTGGTATGCTGCTGCGCCAGCAGCTGCTGTTCCTCCTGGCGTTTCCGGGCGCGCTCTTCCTCCTCGGCCCGCTGGAACCTGGATTCCTGCTTCCGAAGGGATTGCATCACGGCGTCCAGATTCCGCTTAATCCGCGCCGCATCCTCCAGAATCGCGCCCGCCTGCTGATTGATTTCCTTTGTGGCTTCCGTCAGTTTCACCTTGGTCATTCGACGCTTGCACCCCCGCACATGGCATTGTTTTGCGTTTGCTGATGATGTTTATTGCATTCCCCGGCGGATTGCTCCGCCGAAGAAAGAAGAAGGAGCATTTGCCCGCACAGCTTTCCGGGCTTCACCGCCCCCGCCATTCTGCCCTCCCGGCCGCAGGCCTGGGAAAGGGCCTCTCCTGGCAGAATATGCAGCGGAACCTGGCGATAGGCGCATGCGTCGCGGATTTTTTTCTGCGTCCCCTCCGACGCGTCCGCGTCCAGCAGCGCCAGCCCGGCGCGCCCGGCCCGAATCTCCCGAAGCGCCATTTCCGCGCCCAGGGTGATCTGCCCAGCCCGGCAGGCAAGCCCCAGCAGGCCTTCAATCTTCGCCACCGTTTTCCTCCAGCGCCTGTAATTCCCGCATCAGCGCTTCCTTCACTTCATCCTGAAGGGCGCATTCAAAGGCGCGCTCCAGCTGCTTTTGCCGGATGGCCTTTTTCAGGCATTCCGCGCTGCGGCACACATACGCACCCCGGCCCGGCTTGCGCCCCGTGGCGTCCACGGACAGCGAGCCCTCGGGAGAGCGCACCACGCGCAGCAGCTCCTTTTTCGGCTTCATTTCCCGGCAGCCCACGCACATGCGCATGGGCACCTTTTTTTCTTTCATGCCCTATCCCCCGGCTTATTCAATATCGTCGTCGGTGAGGGGGGCTTCGTAATCGTCGGCCTCGTCGGCATCGGCGATCACCTGGCCGTTCCCCTCCTGCAGTTCGGGCATTTCCTGGCGCATCAGCTCGGCCACCTGGGTCTGGGATTTAATATCGATCTTCCAGCCCGTCAGCTTGGCGGCCAGGCGCGCGTTCTGCCCTTCCTTGCCGATGGCCAGGGAAAGCTGCGTATCGGGCACCACCACTCGGCAGATTTTTTCCTTATCGGATACGAACACGCTGATGACGTGGGCGGGATTCAGGGCGTTGGCCACGAATTCCGCCGGATCGGCCGACCATTTGATGATGTCGATCTTTTCATTTTTCAGCTCGCTGACCACCTTATCCACGCGACTGCCCCGGGGGCCCACGCAGGCGCCCACGGGATCGATCATGGCGTCGGAGGAGGCCACGGCCATCTTGGTGCGGCTGCCCGCCTCCCGGGCGATGGATTTGATCTGCACCACGCCCGTGGCGATTTCAGGCACTTCCATTTCAAACAGGCGCTTCACCAGGCCGGGATGAATGCGGCTCACCGCCACCTGGGGCGCGCGGCCCACTTCCTTGCCGCTGCGGTACACCTGCAGAACGTATACCTTGATGTGATCGCCGGGGCGGTATTCCTCCCCGGGCATAAATTCGCTGCTTTCCAGCACGCCCTCGGTGCGGCCCAGTTCCACATACACGGCCTTGGGCTCCACCCGCTCCACGATGCCGGTGAGAATTTCATTTTCTTTTTCAATATATTCGTCGTAGATCTTGCCCCGCTCCAGCTCCCGCAAACGCTGCAGCATCACCTGCTTGGCGGTCTGGGCGGCCACGCGGCCGAAATCTGCGGGGGTCACGTCGGTTTCCACGATATCGCCCAATTCGTAATTGGGGCGAAGGCGGCGGGCGTCCTCCAGAGAGATCTGCTGGCTTTCGTCGCTCACCGTCTCCACGACCACCTTCCGGGCGAAAATCTGCACGTCGTGCTCCCGGGAGATGACCACGGAAAGGTTCATGGGCGAATTCGCGCCCCGCTTTTCATATTTGCGGTAAGCGGCCTTGCAGCCTTCCTCCACCGCGCTGACGATCTGATCCACGCTGATATCCTTGGCCTTCGCCAGCGCCTCGATCGCATCCATCATTTCAGATTTTCGTGCCGCCATTGCTCTCATTCCTGCCTTTTCTCTGTTCATTCTTCTTCCGCGCCGTCCAGCGCGCTTAGATCGGGCACCAGGCGAACCTGGGCCGCCGCCTGCCGGGGAATTTCTATTTCGGTTTCCCCGATTTGCAGCGCCACATGCTTTTCATCCATGGCCTTTAAAATGCCCTGGATGCTCTTGCTGCCGTTGAGGGGCTTATACAGCCGCGCTTCCACCAGCAGACCAATGGATTTTTCAATATCCCGCTGGGATTTCAGCGGCCTGTCGATGCCCGGGGAGCATACCTCCAGGAAATCGTAATCGAAATCCTCCAGCCTGGGCTGCACCGCCCGGTGATACCGTTCGCAATCGTCCAGGGTCACGCCGTTTTCCTGATCGATATAAATACGAAGATATCGGCCTGCTGGCTCCTTTTCCATCGCCGCGTCGCACAGCTCGTAGCCCAATTCCTGGGCGCAGCGCTGGCAAATGGCGTTAATCTTTTGCAGATTCGCGTTTTTTGGGGGCATACGCTTGCTCCTTTGCCTGAAAAAATACAGAAAGAGCGGGAATAAACCGCTACATCCGCCAAAAGAGGGAACACGGAATAAACCGCCCGTTCCGCCCTTGGCCTTTCGCAGCTCCCACTCTTCGTTAAACCCTTCTTTCTGTCAGAAGAAATTGCCGTTTTCTTTGCGCTTCCGGGGAAAAGGCGAAAAGCGCTTGCTTTTCACCCCCATGCGCCGCCGCGCGGCTTGCCCTTGCCTTCGCGGCCCGCCCAAGGGGCCTTTCCCGCCTTTTCGACGAAAAAAAGGCGCAAAGCAATTGCCAACATTATTATAGCATAGCGCACTTTGAATTACAAGCCGTTTTCTAACAAATTTTATTGAAGCCGGGAAAAGAAAATCCCGGGGCGCGAAATAGACGGTGTAGCGCCGGGTAACGGTTCCGTCCGCCTGGCTTTCCTCCCGCAGATACACCTCGGCGGTCTGGTTGGAAAGATACGCCTCGGTGATGGTGGAATCCTGAGCCATGAGGGTGCGTTTGGCCCGCTCCACCGCCTCCTCGGGAGCGATTTCATCCTCCCGGGGCAGCGTGTTGGGCGCGCCCAGCAGCGCCTTGTTTTCCAGGCTCCATTCATCCTAGAAGCCGTATTCCTTTTCCATCTGCGCCAGGCTTTCCCCCGCCTCCCGCCAGGCGGAAAGCGCCAGAGCCACCGCGCCGGGCATGCGCCCCTTCATTGGTTTCCCATACGCGCTCCTCCTCCCTGCTTTCCAGAATTCTTTTTTGCAGCGCCCGCCGGGCGCGAAACAGCCTGTTTTTTCACCAGCGAAACGGGCAGGCCCAGCGCCGCGGCGATTTCGCCGGTGTCCCCCTCCATATACCGCAGCAGCAGCGACACCCGCAAATTCTCCTTCAGGGAAAACAGGGCCTCCGCCGCCCCGACGAAGCGCTCCCTGGTCATTTCCTGCGGTTCCGTCATGCCTGTCCTCCCTGCTCCCTGTGGTTTTGAAAGGGCCTTTCACTTATTATACGAGAAAGAGGGCCGCCCGGTCTGATTTTCACAAAAATTTTACGGTCAAGAATTTACTTTTCCCCGCGCCCCGAGGGATTGACATTTTTCCCGGCCAAACATATAATAGGAAACGGTGAGGAACGGGAAAAAAGCCCGATTTAGCCGTGAAAGAGAAGGCGCGCCGTCGGTTGGAAGCGCGCCTGGCGGCCGCGGACAGTGCCCCCGGGAGCCGCACGGCGGAAAAAGCAGTATGCCGTGCCGTCGCGCCGCGTTAAGGCGAATCCAGCGATAGTAAGAGTGGATTTAGAGCTTGTTTCTGAAATGAGACGACTGCAGTTTCCCGCAGATTTGCCTGCAATTCAAGGATGAAGGCCAGCGGTTTACCATTTGTAAATCAAGGCATGAAGGCGCGGAAGCGCTGGCAAGGACGCAAAAAACGCAGGCGAGCAAATTCAGAAGCATGTTCAAGCGGCATGCTGTTCTCTGAAAGGAACAAGCATGTTATTTTTTTAGGAGGGAAAGGCGCGCATGTTTGAAACGCTCAAGCAGGATGTGGCCGCCGTGCTGGCGCGGGATCCCGCCATTCACAGCAAGGCGGAGGTGTTTTTCTGCTATCCGGGCTTTCGGGCGGTGCGGCGGCATCGCCGGGCGCACAGGGCCTATCAGAAGGGGCATTTTTTCTGGGCCCGGCTCATCAGCGCCCGCACCAAGCGCCTCACGGGCATCGATATTCATCCCGGCGCGGTGATCGGCCAGGGGCTGTTTATCGATCACGGCAGCGGCGTGGTCATCGGCGAAACCGCCGTACTGGGCAACAACGTGACCCTCTATCAGGGCGTGACCCTGGGGGGCACGGGCAAAGATACCGGCAAGCGCCATCCCACCCTGGGCGACGACGTGGTGGTGGGCGCGGGGGCCAAAGTGCTGGGCCCCATCACGCTGGGCAACCATGTGAAGGTGGGCGCGGGAGCCGTGGTGCTCAAGGACGTGCCCGATCAATGCACCGTGGTGGGCAATCCCGGGCGCATTGTGCGCGGGCCCGCCAAGCGCCCCGAAATCGATCTGAACCACGGCGATCTGCCCGATCCCATGCAGGAAAAAATTCAGGCGCTCTACGGGCGGCTGGTGCAATTGGAGCAGGTGCTCACCGAGCACGCCCGCCGGGCGGGCTGCCTGGATTGTCCGGCGGCGGATTGCCCCGGCCGCAGAGCGGCCCCCGTCCATGCTGATAATGAAGAAATAAACAAAGGAAACCGATAAAGGGAGGAAACAGCCATGCAGATTTACAACAGCCAGACCCGCAAAAAGGAAGAATTCGTGCCCCTGGTTCCCGGCAAGGCGAGCATTTACGCCTGCGGCCCCACGGTATACAATTATTTTCATGTGGGCAACGCCCGGCCCTTCATCGTTTTCGACGTGCTGCGCCGGTATCTGGAGCACCGGGGCTACGAAGTGACCTTCGTGCAGAATTTCACCGACATCGACGATAAAATGATTAAGCGCGCCCAGGAAGAGGGCATCACGGTGAAGGAACTGGGCGATCGCTTTATCCGGGAATACTATCAGGATGCGGGGGCCCTGGGCATCCGCAAGGCCACCGTGCATCCCCGGGCCACCGAGCATATCGGGGAAATTATCCGCCTGGTGAAAACGCTTCAGGATAAGGGCTACGCCTACGAAGTGAACGGCGACGTTTATTTCGATGTGAAAAAGGATACGGGCTACGGCAAGCTCTCGGGCCAGAACATGGACGATCTGGAAGCCGGGGCCCGCATCGACGTGGACGACGGCAAGCGCAATCCGGCGGATTTCGCCCTTTGGAAGGCGCAGAAGCCCGGCGAGCCCGCCTGGGATTCCCCCTGGGGCAAGGGCCGCCCCGGCTGGCACATCGAATGCTCCGCCATGAGCATGAAATACCTGGGGGAAACCTTCGATATTCATTGCGGCGGCAAGGATCTGCTGTTCCCCCATCATGAAAACGAGGTGGCCCAATCCGAATGCGCCACGGGCAAGCCCTTCGCCCGCTATTGGATGCACAACGGCTTTATTAATATCGACAACGAGAAAATGAGCAAATCCGCCGGGAATTTCTTCACCGTGCGGGATATTTTGAAGGAGTACGAGCCCGAGGACGTGCGTTTGTTCATGCTTTCCGCCCAATATCGCAGCCCCATCAATTTCAGCCGGGAAATGATCGCCCAGGCCCACGCCTCCCTCCAGCGGCTCTATACCGCCCGGGACAACCTGAGCTTTCTGCTGAAAAACGCCAAGGAGCAGCCCCTCACCGAGACAGAGGAGGCCTTCCTGCGCCGGGTGCAGGGCGCTGCGGAGCGCTTCGACGCGGCCATGGACGACGATCTGAACACCGCCGACGCTCTGGGGGCGCTCTTTGAGATCGTGAAGGACGCCAACGTGACCCTCAATGAAAACAGCGCCCGGGCCGCCGTGGAAAAGGCGCTTTCCACCCTTTCGGAGCTGTCGGGGGTGCTGGGCCTGCTTTCCCGCAAGACGGAGGAGGGCCTGCCTGAGGAAATTCAGCGCCTGGCGGACGAACGCGCCCAGGCCCGCAAGGAAAAGAACTGGAAAAAGAGCGATGAGCTGCGGGACGCGCTAAAGGCCGCGGGCTACACCGTGGAGGACACGCCCCAGGGCCAGAAGATCGCCAAGGCCTGAGCGGCCGGACGAAAGGAGCGCGCCATGGCGGAATATCGCTTTGCCCTTCCTGCGGAGGAAGCGGACATTCTGGATTTTATCAATTTCGTTTTCAGCCAGGCCTACCGTCCCCATGATTTCAAGCGCTTTCTGCCCAAGGTTTACACCCATCCCGGCTTTTCCGCGCTGCACGCGGTGGCGGTGGAAAACGGGCGCGTCCGGGGCACGGCGGGGCTGCTGCCCCTGACGCTGCGGACGGGAAGCGAAACGCTGCGGGTGGGCTATATCGGCTCGGTTTCCGCGCATCCCTATGATCGCGGGGCGGGGCACATGCGCGGCTGCATGGAGCTGCTGCTGCGCCGGGCCCGGGAGGAGGGGCTGGATGTTCTGGCCCTGGGCGGCCAGCGTCAGCGCTACGGCTATTATGGCTTCGCGCCAGGCGGCTGCCAAATGCAATTCACCGTCACCCGGGATAACGCCCGCCACGCTCTGGCACAAACGCCCGGCGGGCTGACGCTGCGCGAAATCGTCCCGGAGGACGAGGCGCTGCTTTCGAAAATTCACGCCCTGCATAAGCGCCAGATCGCCGGCTGCATCCGCGCCCGGGAAACGCTTTTTGACACGCTATGTTCCTGGCAGGCCCAGCCTTACGCCCTCCTGGACGCAGAAACCCAGGAATTCCGTGGCGCGCTGTGCGCCACGGAGGATTACCTGCACGAACTGCTGCTGGAAAACGAGGCGGATCTGCCCCGGGCCTTCAAGGCGTTTTTGCAGACCCATGAAAAAGCGGCGATCTCCGTCGCCGATTGGGAACGGGAGCGCATCGCCTTCCTGCGCGGCGTAGCGGAGGGCTATCAATGGAGCGACGCTTTCAAAATGCAGGTGCTCCGCTGGCGGGAGACCTTAGAAAAGCTGCTGCAATTCAAGCACAGCTATCGCCCCCTGGTCCCCGGCCAGCGGGTGATTGAAATTGAGGGAGAAGGCCGCTTCCAAATCACGGTGACGGACGCGGGCGCGGCGGTATCCCCCACCCAGACCCCCGCCCAGCGCACGCTGCCGCCCCAGGCGGCCGTGCAGCTGTTCTTCTCCCCCGGCGCGCTGGCGCTGGAGGATGATCCCCTCCTGCGCGCCTGGCTGCCGCTGCCGCTTTCCCTGGGCTCGCTGGATAAATTCTGACGATCTGCATAAAACGGAGGAAGAAAATGAAGCGAATTCTTTACCTGCTGCTGACGCTGCTTGCTCTGCTGGGCGCGCTGCCCGCTCAGGCCCAGGTGTATGTGGAGCAGGAGGCTCCCGCCGATTGGGCCCAGCGCGATCTCATGCGCCTGACGGTTTTCCGCACCGGCGAAAGCGACTGCATGCTGCTGGAAGCCGGGGGCGAGGCCATGATGATCGACGGCGGCTCCAATAAATACCGGGAAAAGCTGCGGGACGCGCTGGCCGCCCGGAATATCAGCCAGCTTAAATACCTCTTCTCCACCCATCCCCACGACGACCACATCGACGGCCTGTACCGCCTGATGCAGTACGGCGTGACGGCGGAGGAATTTCTCTCCCCCTTCCCGGAGAAATTCAAAAATAACCTGCAGCAGCGCACCGTGAAGCAGGCCGAAAAATCCGGCATTCCCTATCGCCAGCTGAAAAACGGCGATACCCTCTCCCTGGGCGAGGCGGCCCTCACCATCTATCGCTGGGACGCGGGAACCTCCGTGAACGCCCTCTCCGCGCTGACCCGGGTGGAATTCGGCGACAGCGCGCTGCTGCTGTGCGCCGATATTACGGGGGACGCGCAGAAATATTTCCTCAAAACGCTGCCCGCCGAGGCGCTGAAGGCGGATGTGGTGAAGGTGCCCCATCACGGCCACACCCCCTTCGTGACGGAATTCCTCACGGCGGTGGATCCCGGCTATATCTTCTGCACCAATTACGGCGGCAAAACCCCTAAAACCGCCGGGCAGGCCAAGTATCGCTCCCTGCCCATCCAGTATTCCGGGGACGGCACCATCATCGCGGAAACGGACGGCGTGGATTGGTACATCCACCAATTGAAAAAGCAATTCTAATCACGGCCTCCCAGGAAAATACAGCAAAAGAGCAGCCGCTCCCTTGTCATGGGGGCGGCGCTTTAATATAATAAGCTGTAGTTATTTTGGGCCAATAAAGGAGGAACGTCCATGAACGCATATGTTTCCCGCGTGCTGGCCGGCCTGGAAGCGCGCAACCCCCAGGAAAAGGAATTTTTACAGGCAACCCGAGAAGTGCTGGAAGCGCTGGCCCCGGTATTTGATAAACACCCCGAATACGAGGAAAAGGGTCTGCTGGAACGCTTTGTGGAGCCCGATCGCGCCATTCTTTTCCGGGTTCCCTGGGTGGACGATCAGGGCAGGGTGCAGGTGAACCGGGGCTACCGGGTGCAGTATAACAGCGCCATCGGCCCCTATAAGGGCGGCCTGCGGCTGCATCCCAGCGTGAACCTTTCCGTGATTAAATTTCTGGGCTTTGAGCAGGTGCTCAAAAACAGCCTCACCGGCCTGCCCATCGGCGGCGGCAAGGGCGGCAGCGATTTCGATCCCAAGGGCAAGAGCGATAACGAGGTTATGCGCTTCTGCCAGAGCTTTATGACCGAGCTGTATAAATATATCGGCGCGGATCAGGATGTACCCGCCGGAGATATCGGCGTGGGCGCCCGGGAGATCGGCTTCCTGTACGGCCAGTATAAGCGCATCACCAATCTTTACGAGGGCGTGCTCACGGGCAAAGGCCTTTCCTACGGCGGCTCCCTGGCCCGGAAGGAGGCCACCGGCTTCGGCCTGTGCTATTTCACCCGCGCCATGTTGGCCAAGAAGGGCCTCTCCCCCGCGGGCAAGCGGGTGGTGGTTTCGGGCAGCGGCAACGTGGCCATTTACGCGGCCCAGAAAATCGCCGAAATGGGCGGCAAAGTGGTGGCCATGAGCGATTCCAACGGCTATGTGGTGGATGAGCAGGGCATTCAGCTGGATGTGGTGAAGCAGATCAAGGAAGTGGAGCGGGGCCGCATCAAGGAATACGCCGCCCGGGTTCCCGGCGCGGTATATACCGATGGCTTCCGCGGCATCTGGACGGTGAAGTGCGATATCGCGCTGCCCTGCGCCACGCAGAATGAGCTGGATCTGGACGCCGCCAAGGCGCTGATCGCCAACGGCTGCATCGCCGTAGCCGAGGGCGCGAATATGCCCACCACCTACGACGCCACCAAGGAATTGCAAAAGGCGGGCGTGCTTTTCGCCCCCGGCAAGGCCGCAAACGCCGGCGGCGTGGCTACCTCCGCCCTGGAAATGAGCCAGAACAGCCAGCGCCTTTCCTGGACCTTCGACGAGGTGGATCAGAAGCTCAAGGGCATTATGGAGAATATTTTCGCCGCCGTGGATCATGCCGCCGCCGAATACGGCGCGGAGGATGATTATGTGGTGGGCGCGAACATCGCGGGCTTCCTGAAGGTGGCCGACGCGATGCTGGCTCAGGGCGCGGTGTAATTTCCCCGATAAACGAAAAATTGCGCGAAGGCAGCTTTTCCGCATGATTGCAACGCTCCTTCGCGCTTTTTTGTATTCTTTTCGATCGTTTGGTTACGTTTATTCATAATTCCTTTTGTTCTTTGTAACTTTTGTTTTTCTGTTGACAGCCCTTCCGCGCTTTGCTATAATGATGCGGAATTATGCCAAATAAGGCGTAAAAACGGAAGGATGGATTTTCTTATGAAAAAAGCCCTGCTTTGGCTCCTGGCGCTTGTGATGCTGGCTCTGCCCACGCTGGCTCTGGCCGATGACGAACTGAATTTCAACGAAGAGAACGTTGCCAATATCCCCGGCGAATTTGTGGCGCTGGAAGATTTCGGGCTGATGTTCTATCTGCCTGAAGAGCTGGTTGCCCAGGAAGTATCCGACGAACTGGCTGCCCAGGGCATCTACGCCTTCTATATGAACGAAGCGCAGACCCGCAGCATGAGCATCGGCTACGCCCCCGCCGTAAACGCGGAGGGCCAGGCGGTGGCCTCTCTGGAAGAGCTGTGCAGCGTTTTCGTGGGCCTGGGCCTCGACGCTTCCATCGGAACGCTGAACGGCCTGCCCTGCATCGCCTGGAGCACCCAGGAGAACGGCCAGATGGGCATCACGATGTATACCGAAAAGGGCTATCAGTTCACCTTCACCTTTGCCCCCACCACCGACGCGGAATACCTGAGCGTTTCCTCCGCCGTGATTTCCTCCATCATGGAGCTGCAATACGAAGAATAATTTAAAATAAAGAAGGTGGAACCGTTCCTTGGCTTACAAAGAACGGTTCCACCGCAATACTTTGTTTTCGTTTTTTCACAGCCCCGCTCACCAGAACGGTTCCCCCGCCCCCTCCAAGAAAGCCGATTGGAGAATAGGGGGACTGCACAAAATCAGCTTGCTTCTCCGCCAGCAGCGCGAGAGCAAGCTGATTCTTTTTATACGTTTCAGAGCAGGCTGGCCGCCGCTTTATCCAGCAGCGCGACGGCGTTTTTGTGCATGCGTAAAATGGAGGCGGGCACCCGGGGGGTAATTTCTCCATGCAGCATATCCCGCACGGCGGCGGCCTTTTCCGCGCCCATAGCGATCAATACGATCTGGCGGGCGGCCATAATGCCCCCCACCCCCAGGCTGACGGCCTGACGGGGCACATCCTCCTCCCGGGCGAAAAAGCGGCGGTTGGCGGAAATGGTGCTCTGGGTCAGGCGGACGATCTGCGTGCCGTCGGAAAAATGATCCGAGGGCTCGTTAAAGCCGATATGCCCGTTTCGCCCAATGCCCAGCAGCTGAATATCGATACCCCCCGCCTGGCGGATGGCCGCGTCATAGCGCAGACATTCCGCCTCCGGGTCGGCGGCGTTGCCGTCGGGCACATAATGGGCCTTCATGGAGATATGCTGAAACAGGTTCTCGTTCATGAAGGCGTGATAGCTACAGGGATGCTCCTCCGGCAGGCCGCAGTATTCATCCAGATTATAGCTGACGCACTTGGAAAAATCCAGAACCCCCGCCTGATGCCAGGCGATCAGCTGCCGATAGCAGCCCACGGGCGAGGACCCCGTGGCCAGGCCGAACACGCTGTCCGGCTTTTGAATAATTTGCGCGGCGAAAAGCGTGGCAGCGGCTTGGCCCACCTGCGCCGCCGTTTCGTATACGTGCACCTGCATTTTTGCGGCCTCCTGCGTGACATGAAATTTTACAAGCACAGTATACCACATATTCTGTCAAAATCGCAAGCTATTTTGCAAAAAAACTCATGAATTTCATATAATTCTTGCTTTTTCAATCATTTGCTATTTTCGCGGCATGCGAATGCGCACTTCCAGCCAGTCGCCTTCCTCCGTGGCGGTGAGATCGGCCTGCATGCCCGTTTCCCGCATCTGGGCCACCACGCTTTTGATGGCGTTGAGATACAACCGGTGATCCCGCACCAGGGAAATAACGCGCCGGGCGGGGGGCGGCACGGGCAGGCGCTTTTGCGCCCGGGCCACCAGCGCCTCCGTTTCCCGGACGGTGAGATGCTGAGCCGCAGCCTGACGGGCAATGCGGAAGCGGGCCGCCCCATCCGGCAGGGCCAGCAGCGCCCGGGCGTGGCGCTCGCTCAGCCCCTCCTCCAGCAGGAAATGCCGCAGCTCGGGCTCCAGCTTCAGCAGCCGCAGTTTGTTTGCCACGCCGGAGGGACTTTTGCCCAGCCGCCGGGCCAGGACCTCCTGGGTCATGCCCTGGTGCAGCAGCTCGGCATAGGCCTCCGCCTCCTCCAGATAATGCAGGTTTTCCCGCTGCAAATTTTCAATCAGCGCCAGAAGCGCGCTTTCCTCCGGCCCGCTGGACAGCACGAAGGCGTCGATATGGGAAAAGCCCAGCAGGCGGCAGGCGCGAAAGCGCCGCTCTCCCATAACGATCTGATACCCTCGCTCCACGGGCCGCACGGTGATGGGCTGCAGCAGGCCGTGCTGCCGGATGGAGGAGGCCAGTTCCATCAGGGCCAGCTCGTCGAATTCCTTGCGCGGCTGCTGCGGGTTGGGATGAATCTCCTCCATGGAAAGCCAGCAGATCTGGCGGCCGCCGCTTTCCCTTTCTTCCTGCAAAACGCTCATCTGTTTTTTCCTCCCAGCGCGATAATATTCGGCACGTTCGCAACAATTCCGATAAATCGAGCGCGGAGCACGCCCGGACGCGCCCTCCCCCTGACTCGTCCCGGCGCGCGCCGCGCTCTTGATACAAATGTTTCTGCATAAAAGAAAAACCTCCTGCCGCGTTTGAGGCAGGAGGGGAAGGAACCGTAGGACAGCAATCGCCGCAATTCGCAAAAGCCGCTGTCAATTTTTATCGGCTTTCAGGGGACGCTTGGCGGGCATGCCGTTTTTCCGCGGATATTGGGGAATGGTTTTCTGGATTTTTTGTACAGGCACCAGCACATGCCCGCCCCCCCAGGCAGGGGCCGCCATTTCCACCGGCGGGAGCACCCGGCCCCCCAGGGCCAGGGCGGCGGCGCGGCCATCCTCCATTTCCTCCGAAACGGCGGGGCCCTTCCAGCACAGGGCCTGCCCTCCCACCCGCACAAAGGGCAGCAGATATTCGCACAGCACGGGCAGAGGCGCCACCGCCCGGGCCGCCGCCCGGTCGTATTCCTCCCGATGGCCCGCCGCCCGGCCCAGATTCTCCGCCCGGTCGTTAATCAGCGTCACGTTTTCCAGCGCCAGCGCTTCGCACACCGCCGCAAGAAACTGGCAGCGCTTGGTCTGGGCCTCCAGCAGCGTCACCTGCAGCCCAGGCCGGGCGATGGCCAGGGCCAGTCCCGGAAAGCCCGCCCCCGTGCCCACGTCGATAAGCCGCCCCGCTTCGGGGATCAACCCCGTCTGCCCCAGGGGCAGCAGCGAATCCAGGAAATGCCGGGCGGCCATATCCTCCGGCGATACGCTGGTCAAATCCATCCGCCCGTTCCATTCCAGCAGCAGCGCGCGGTATTTTTCCAGCTTTTCCAATACATCCTCAGCCAGGGGCAGCCCCGCCGCCGCGAAAAGTTCCCGTAAATCAGCCATGTTTTTCCTCCCGCAGGGCTAAAATTCGCAGCATCACCTGCTCCAGCGCCCCCGCGTCCATCAATTGCCCGCTTTTCACCTGGTATTCCGCGTCCAGGCAGGCCTGAGCCATCTGGGCCAGCTGTCCGGCGGAGTAGCCCCGGGCCAAATCCAGCGTTTTGCGCACGGCGAAGGGCGGAATGCCCAGCTTACTGGCAATCTCCCCCGGCTGCGCCCCGGCCGCGCCCAGCGCCTTGGCATAGCGCAGCTGCCTGCATTGCCGCCCCAGCAAGGAAAGCAACATCATGCGCTCCTCCCCCTCCCGCAAAAGCGCCTGAAGCATGCGCAGGGCCAGCGCCCCTCTGCCCGAAAGCAGCGTATCCGCCAGATCGAACACCTTGTATTCCGTGGATTTCACGCAGATCGCGTCCACATCCGCCTCGGTAACCTCCTCGCGCTCCCCGGCGAAGGCGGCGAGCTTTTCCAGTTCGTTGGAAAGCAGCGTCAGATCTCGCCCGGCGGAAAACCACAGTCGCTGGCAGGCGCTCTGGCTGATTTTTTTGCCCCGCCGACCCAGCGTCTTGGCGATCCACTGGGTCAACTCCCGATCGTCCAGGGGATCAAAGGAAACCAGCGCCGCCTTTTTTTTCAGCGCCTGATACAGCTTTTTGCGCCCGTCTGCCTTCCCCCGCACAAAAAAAACGATGCACGTCGTTTCGGGCAGATGATCCAGATACTCCGTCAGGCGCTTGGCCGCGCTGTCCTCGTCGTAATCCTTGGCCTTTCCGGCAACGAGCAGCGCGCTGTCCCGCACCTCCAGAAAGCGGCGCTCGCTCAGGAAGGGGAGCGTCTCGGCGGCGGCGATCAGCGCGTCCGGGGCGGGATCCACCAACCGGGTATCGTTCATGGCGGCGAAATCGCCCCCCGCCACCTGTTCCCGCAGCAGGGAAAGGGCGCTGCGCTTGGTGAATTCCTCCTCTCCCTCAAACAAATAGCAAGGGGCGATTTCCCCCTTTTTGAGGGCGGCAAAAAATTCGGTGTGCTTCATTCTGTCTCCTCGCCCGCCGCGCCGGCGGTATTCTGCACAAATTCCTGCAAATAGGTGCTCAAGCGGGCCTCGCCCTTCCGTATCCGGATGAGCACCGCGCCGCATTCTCCCGTATTGTAAACCGAATCCCCCAGAAAAGCAAGCCGCGCCAGCGTATCGGGGTGGGGCAGGCTTTCGCTTACGCCGCCTGCCGATATCAGGGCTATCTGCGGCGACGCCCGGCGCAGAAATTCCTCGCCCGTGCTGTAGCGGCTGCCGTGATGCGCCACCTTCAGAATATCCGCCTGCTCTGCGGCGTAGCGCTCGTAATCCCCGGATAGATCGCCCGTGGTCAAAAGCCGCAGGCCGTCCAAATCGCAAAGCAGCGCCAGACAATACAGATTGGCGTTTTCCCCGGCGCGTACCGTCCCCGCCCGGGGCCAGACGACCCGCAGGGCCGCCCGCTCCGTGCAGATTTCATCCCCGGCGGCCAGAAAATGGAGGGGAATCTCCCGCCGCCGCAATTCCGCAAGCAACTCCCGGCAGGCAGCGTCCACCTGCTGCGCTTCCGCGTCCTCAGGCAAATACACCGCCCCAATGGGTATCTCCTCCTCCAGCAGTTCCCAAACCCCCAGGCAATGATCGCTGTGCAGATGCGTCAGCACCAGATGATCCGCCCGGCGGCCCGTAGCCAGCAGATACGCCGCCAGATCGCCGCCCCGCTTGCCCGCGTCCACCACCACCGTCCGCGCTCCATCCAGGATCAAGGCGGAATCCGCCTGGCCCATGGCCAGCTGCACATACTGCACATCGGGGCACAGCGTGATCCGCCAGACAGTCAGGGGCAAAAGCGCCAGCGCGCAGGCCAGGGCCGCCCGCTTCCGCCGGGGCAGCACCGCCAGGCGGCTGCACGTCAGGGCACACGCCGCCAGACCCGCCACGCAATACCAGGGCAGGCTGGGCACGCGAAGGGAGGCAAAGGGCAAATTTCCCAGGGCCTGCACCAGGGAAACCAGCGCTCGCGTCGCCGCGTTGAGGGGAACGGCCAGCCATTGGCCCGCAGGCAGATAGCAGCAGCCCGTCAGCAGCGCCAAGGCGTAAAGGGGCAGCAGCAGGCTGAAGGCGGCGCAAAGCGGCGGATTGATGAAGGGCCCGATGAGGGAGAGCCGGTGAAAAATATTCACCGTCGGCAGCAGCGAGCCCGCCGTGGCGGAGCAGGTTACGGCCACCCCCTCCCGAACGGGGCGCCAGGGCAGGAAGGAAAGCAGCCGCTCCAGAGGCCCGCGAAACAGCGTCATGCCCAGCACCGCGGAAAAAGAGAGCAGAAAGCTGGCGGAAAAAAGCGCCAGGGGCGAAACCAGCAAAATCAGCAGAAACGCCGCGGCCAGCAGCGTCAGGCCGTCCGGGGCCCGGCGCGTCATCTGCCGCAGCTGCGACAGGCCGCAAAGCAGGGCGGCCCGGGCCACGGGGGCGGGAAAATCCAGCAGCGCGCAATAGAACAGCAAAAAACCGCACAGCACGAAAAAACGCGCCTTGGGCGAACACCACCTGCGCAAAAGCCCCAGCAGCGCCCCCGCCAGCAGGCCCACATGCAGCCCGGAAACCGCCAGGATATGCGCCGCTCCCGCATCCGAAAAGCCGCGCCGCGTCTCCTCGGGCAGGCTCTCCCGCTCGCCCAGCAGCAGCGCCTCGGGCAAGGCGCTTTCTTCCCCGAAAATCAGGCGCACCCGCTCCGTCAGCGCCTTGCGCAGGCGATAGAAAAAGGAGGCCGCGCCCCGGCCCGGGCTGCCCGTCAGCGTCAGTTTCCCCGCGCCGGACGCTCCCGCCGGAACGCCCTTTTGCAAAAGATACATCCGAAAATCAAAGCCGTAGGGGTTCTGCCGCCCCACCGGAAGGTACACCTTGCCCTGAAAGGCCACCGCGTCCCCCTCCCGGGGCAAAAGCGGCGCCTCCGCATCGGGGGTGTACGTCCAGTACAGCCGTCCCTGCCAGCAAACGCCCTCCTCATTTTCCAGAACAGCCCGCTCCAGAAAGCCGAAGGCGGTTCCATCCTCCCGCAGCGTCGCATCGGCAGATAGCACGCCCGTGATTTGATATTTTCCCGGCGCGGGCGTCACCGGATGGGCGGCCAGCCCCGCCAGCAGCAGCCCCAGGAAAAAGAAGGCGGTCATGCCGCCCGCCGCGCCCCGGCCGCGCCGCCGAAGCAGCAGCCAGTAAATCAGACTCAGCGCCAGCGCCGCCCCATACAACGCCGGATACCAGGGCAGAAAAACGCCCGCGCCGATTCCCACCCCATAGCAGACCGCCACGGCGGCCAGGGGGCGCTGAACGCGGAACGGGCGCGGCCTCATAAAGCGATAACCTGCCCCGGGAAAACGGCCTGGGCCGCGGGGAAGATTTTTTTCGCCTCCGCCGCCAGGGTTTCAGGGGCATGGCGCGTGGGCAGGTGCGTCAAATACAGGCTTTTCGCCCCCGCCTCCGCCGCCAGGCGCGCCGCCCCCGCCGCGCTCATGTGGGGCAGCGTTTCCTTCCATTCCGCTTCCAAAAAGGCCGCGTCCGCCAGCAGCGCGTCCGCTCCCCGGGCAAAGGCGGCCAGGCCGGGGCAATCGTTGGTGTCGCCGGTATAGAGCAGCGTTTTCTCCCCGTCCGTCAGGCGCAGGGCGCGGCAGGGCACAGGGTGGCGCACCGGCAGCGTGGCAACGCGCAGGCCCGCCAGCGAAAGTGAATCCGGATAGGGCGCGATTTGCAGCGCCGGGCAGGAAAGCAGCGCCCGCAGGGGGGACGCATCCTCCCCCGGCACATACACGGGCAGCGAAACGCCCCGGCTTTCCAAATAATACCGCAGCACCAGCAAATCGCTGGCGTGGTCGGCATGGAGATGGGAAAGCAGCACGCCGCTGAGCGCCGCGGGATCGCACAGGGCCAGCAGCTTGCCCAGCACCCCCGCGCCGCAATCCATCAGCAGCGTTTGCTCCCCCTGTTCGATCAGATAGCCCGAGGTCGCCCCGCCCGCGCAGGGCCAGGGCCCATGGCAGCCCAGCACATGCAGCCGCATTTTCCGCTCCTCCTTGTGATTTTTTACAAGATTTCGAATTTCTTGCTCACCCGGTCCCGCCAGGCCAGGCCCAGGCCCACGTCGGTATGGGGGTTCACCCCCGCCTGGCGCAGCCGCTCGCTGGCGGTGGAAAGGGCCAGCTCGGGGGTGTTGTTTTCCCCGCTCAAATGCCCCAGCAGCACCTGGCGCACCCCCGTTTCATACAGCGAAAGCAGCGCCTCCGCGCTGGCGGCGTTGGAAAGATGGCCGTGATTGCCCAGAATGCGCTGCTTCAGATACATGGAATAATGCGGGTTCTGCATCAGCAGATCGGGGTCGTGGTTGCTTTCCAGCAGCAGCACATCCACCCCCGAAAGCGTATTCAGCACGCTTTTTTTCATATAGCCCATATCCGTGGCCACGCCCACGCTGCGTCCGCCGTAAAAAACCCGATAGCCCACCGGATCGGCCGCGTCATGAGGAATGGGAAAGGGCAGCAGCGCCAGATCGCCGATATAAAAATCCTCCCCGTCCTCAAAAAAGCGGCGGTTCCGGGGCTCGATTTCCCCAATCTGACGAGCCATGGCGTTAAAGGTTCGCTCGTTGGCGTAAACGGGCAAATGATATTTTCGGCTTAAAATGCCAACGCCCTTGGTATGATCGCTGTGCTCATGGGTAACGGCCAGGGCGGTGAGCGTTTCGGGCAGCACGCCGATTTCGTGCAGCGCCTTTTCAATGGCGCGGCCGGGCATGCCCGCGTCGATAAGAATCCGGGTATCCTGAGCGCCGATAAAAATGGCGTTCCCGCTGGAGCCGCTGAAAAGCGGGCAAAAAGTAAACCGCATGCTTTATCCTCTGCTTATCTTTCGGATTTTTTCTCCCCCTGCTGGCGCAGCCATACCATCAGCACCGCCACATCCGCCGGGGATACCCCGGGAATGCGGCTGGCCTGGCCCAGGGAAAGGGGGCGCTGGGCGGCCAGCTTCTGCCGCGCCTCCAAGCGCAGGGCGCTCATGGCCGCGTAATCCGCGTCCCGGGGCAGCAGGGCCTCCTCCATGGCCCGGGCCTGGCGAATTTGGGCCATTTCCTTTTGCAGATAGCCCTCGTATTTAATCTGAATTTCCGCCTGCTCCCGGGCGGCGGGGGAATAGGCCCAATCGGGGGGCAGCGTCAGGTGCGCCTCGGGGCGCTTAAGCTCCTTGATTTTGCCTTCCTCTGTCAGGCGGCGAATCAGCTCCTCCGTTTCCCGGGCCTTTTGCTCCATCCGCCGCAGCCGCTCGTCCGTGGCCAGGCCCACGGCGTGGGCCCGGGCGGTAAGCCGCAGATCGGCGTTATCCTGGCGCAGGAAAAGCCGGTGCTCCGCCCGGCTGGTCATCATGCGGTAGGGCTCGTCGGCGCCCTTGGTGGTCAGGTCGTCCACCATCACGCCGATATAGGCCTGATCCCGGGTAAGGAGGAAGGGCTCTCGCTCCTGGCAGTAAAGGGCGGCGTTCATGGCTGCGTATAGCCCCTGGGCCGCCGCCTCCTCATAGCCCGAGGTGCCGTTCACCTGCCCGGCCAGATACAGGCCCGGAATTTCCCGCGCCCCCAGATAGGGGGTCAGGGCGGTGGGATCGATGCAGTCGTATTCGATGGCGTAGGCCAGGCGGGTGAGCACGCAGCGCTCCAGGCCGGGGATGGTGCGATACATGGCCCATTGCACATCCTCGGGCATGGAGGTGCTCATGCCCTGCACATACCATTCGGGATAGCCGTCCCCCTCCGGCTCCAGAAACAGCTGATGCCGCTCCTTATCGGCGAAGCGGACGATCTTGGTTTCGATGGAGGGGCAATAGCGCGCGCCTACGCCGCTGATGGCCCCGGTGAACATGGGCGCGCGGTGTAGATTTTGCCGGATGATTTCATGGGTGTGCGCGTTGGTCCAGGTTAAATAGCAGGGCAGCTTATTCTGCGGCGGCGTATCGGTGAGAAAAGAAAAGGGCGTGGGCGGCTCGTCGCCGAGCTGCGGCTCCATTTTTTCAAAATCGATGCTGTTTTCCGCCACCCGGGCGGGCGTGCCCGTTTTAAAGCGGCGCAGGGCGAAGCCCAAGCCGGCCAGGGAGGCCGAAAGCGCCCCGGCGGGCATCAGGCCCTGGGGGCCGCCTTCCCATTGCGCCTCGCCGATAATAATGCGGCTTTTTAAATACACCCCCGTGCATACCACCACCGCCCGGCAGGGAATGCAATCCCCCGTCAGCGTGCGCACGCCGCAGACGCGGCCGCCTTTTGTCAAAATCTCCGCCGCCTCGCCCTGGCGCAGGGTCAAATGCTCCTGGGCGAACAGCGTGTTCAGCATGCGCATATGATAAGCGCGTTTATCCGCCTGGATGCGCAGGGAATGCACCGCCGGGCCCTTGCCCCGGTTCAGCATCCGGTTTTGCAGCGTCACATCATCCGCCGCGCGGCCCATTTCGCCCCCCAGCGCGTCCACCTCACGCACCAGATGGCCCTTGCCCGTGCCGCCGATGGAGGGGTTGCAGGGCATCAACGCCACCGATTCCACGTTAAGCGTCAGCAGCAGCGTATCCAGCCCCATCCGCGCGCCGCACAGCGCCGCCTCGCAGCCCGCGTGGCCCGCGCCGATTACAATCAGATCCGCCAAATAAATTCCTCCGTTCAGGCGAAAAGCGCGCAGCCCGCGTCCTTCCCGCCGTCGTATCGCTACATCGCTTATATTATATCACTTTCCTGAAAAAAGGAAAAGATGGCGAAAAGGAGGGAATGCATAAAAAAGAGAAGATATTTGCATAGTTTTTCGGATTTTTCCCGCTTGTCAAGGCGTTTAAAACAGGGTAAAATGAGAAGCGAGAAAGGCGGCCCTTCGTCGCCCTGCCCCAGGGCAGCGAACGATCGTTTTTTATAAAAGGAGGATATATCCATGCAGATTGGCGCTCAATTGTTTACCGTAAGGGATTACGCGCAAAATGAGGCGGATCTGGGCCGCACGCTGGAGCGGGTGGCCGAAATCGGCTATAAAACGGTGCAGCTTTCCGCCATTGGCCCCATCGCCCCCGCCCGGGTGAAGGCGCTGTGCGACGCTAACGGCCTGAAAATCGTGCTCACCCATAACGGCGAGCAGAAATTCCAGAATGTGGACGCGCTCATCGAGGAGCACCAGATTTACGGCTGCAAATATGTGGGCATCGGCTCCATGCCCGGCCGCTATCGCAGCGGCCAGTGGGTGGAATATTTCGCCCGAGATTTCGAGGGCGCGGCCCGCAAGCTCAAGGACGCGGGCATGCTGATGATGTATCACAACCACGATTTCGAATTCGTGCATCTGCCCGAGGGCGGCACGCTGATGGATAAGCTGCTGAAGCTGATGCCCGCCGAGCTGATGGGCGTGACCGCCGACACCTACTGGCTGCAATACGCCGGGGTGGACGTGTTGGATTGGATGCACCGGCATGCGGACCGGCTGCATTGCATCCATCTCAAGGATCTGGTTCCCCCCGCCGGGCGCATGGCCCCCGTGGGCGAGGGCAATATCAATTTCCCCGCCATCCTGGCCCAGACGGCGCAGAACGGCGTGACGGAATACGCCCTGGTGGAGCAGGATAACTGCTACGACGAATGGGTGTTCGACTGCCTGAAGAAGAGCTTTGACAACCTTTCCAAAATGGGGTATTGAGAAAAGGAGCGACGGATATGAGCAAGATTCGTCTGGGCATTATCGGCGCGGGCAATATGGGCCGCGGCCACATTGAAAACATCCTGGCGGGCAAATGCCCCGAAATTGAAGTGACGGCGGTGGCCGACCGCATGGCGGAGCGCCGTGATTGGGCTCATGAAAAGCTGCCCAACGCGCAGATCTTCACCGAGGGCGCCGATCTGATCGCCTCCGGCGCGGCGGACGCGGTGCACATCTGCACCCCCCATTATCAGCATCCTCCCCTGGCCAAGGACGCTTTGGAGCACGGGCTGCACGTAATGTGCGAAAAGCCCGCCGGCGTATACACCCTGCAGGTGCGGGAAATGATCGCCGCCGCGGACGCGCACCCCGAGCTCACCTTCGCCATGATGTTTAACCAGCGCACCAACTGCGTTTACCGCAAGGTGAAGGAAATGATCGAAAACGGCGAGCTGGGCGAATTGAAGCGCGTTTCCTGGCTGATTACCGATTGGTATCGCACCCAGAATTATTATGATTCCGGGGCCTGGCGGGCCACCTGGTCGGGCGAGGGCGGCGGCGTGCTGCTGAATCAGTGCCCCCATCAGTTGGATCTGCTGCAATGGCTGTGCGGCCTGCCCTGCAAGGTGCGCGCCTTCTGCCACGAGGGCAAATGGCACGACATCGAGGTGGAGGACGACGTTACCGCCTATCTGGAATTTGAAAACGGCGCTACCGGCGTTTTCGTCACCACCACGGGCGACGCCCCCGGCACCAACCGCCTGGAAATCACGGGCACGCTGGGCAAGGTGATCTGCGAATCGGGCAAGGTGATTTTCGACCGGCTGAAGGTGAACGAGCGCGAATGGTGCAAATCCTGCGAAGGAGGCTTCCAGCAGCCGCCCATGGAGCGCATCGAGGTGGAAACCGACGGGCTGAACATTCAGCATCCCGCCGTGCTCAACGCCTTCGCCGCCCATATTCTCCGGGGCGAGCCCCTGGTGGCGGACGGCCGGGAGGGCATCCGCGGCCTGATGCTTTCCAACGCCATGCATCTTTCCTCCTGGACGGACAGCACCGTTTCCCTGCCCATCGACGAGCATAAATTCCTGGAACTGTTGATGGAGCGGTGCAAGACCTCCCGGCATAAGGAAGAAAAGGGCGTCACCTTCAACACCGAAGGGAGCTATTAATCGTGCTGCATAAAATAGGGATTGTGGGCTGCGGCGGCATTGCGCAGGTGCATGCGGCGGCGCTGGCCCGGCTGGAAAATACGCAATTGATCGCCTGCGCGGATATTCGTCCCGAGCGCGCCCAGGCCATGGCCGAAAAATACGGCTGCCGCGCCTATGCCTCCATGGAGGAGATGCTGGAAAAGGAAAGCCTGGACGCAGTGCATCTCTGCACGCCCCACTATCTGCACACCCCCATGGCCCAGATGGCGGCGGAAAAGGGCCTGGCCGTGTTCACGGAAAAGCCCCCGGTCATCAACCGGGAGCAGTGGGCCCAATTGGAAGAAGCGGCGAAAAAAACGCCCCTGGGCGTTTGCTTCCAGAACCGTTATAACCCCAACGTCCGCGCGGCGGAGCGCATCGTCGCCTCCGGCGAATACGGCGCGCTGGCGGGGGCCCGGGCCATTGTGAATTGGTATCGCACCGCCCCCTATTACACCGAAAGCGGCTGGCGCGGCGCATGGGATACCGAAGGCGGCGGCGCGCTGATTAACCAGGCCATCCACACCCTGGATCTGATGGTGCGCTTTCTGGGCGCGCCCCAGCGGGTGGAGGCCCATATGGCCAATCACCATCTGAAGAACGTCATTCAGGTGGAGGACACCGTGGAAGCCTATCTGGTGCTGGGGGGCAAGCCCGCCCTTTTCTACGCCTCCACCGCCTACACCCAGAACGCCCCCATCATGCTGGAACTGCAATTGGAAAAGGCCACCCTCCGCATCGAAGAGGAGGAGCTTGCCATCCGCACGGACGCGGGCTGGCGGCATGAAACCTTCCCCGTTCCGGCCACCCTGGGCAAGGATTACTGGGGCAGCGGCCACCTGGTCTGTATTCGGGATTTCTACGACGCGCTGGAGCAGCATCGTCCCTTCCAGAACGATATCGCTTCCGTGCGGAACACCATCGAGACTTACCTGCAAATGTACGAGCAGGGCAAGGCCCAGCTGACGGCGGAAAAATAATAGAATACAGGAAAAAATAACGCGGGGCTGTGAAAAAACGAAAACTAAGTATTTGCGGGGGAACCGTTCTTTGAGATATCGCCCCGCGCTACTCCGCTAAAGCGGAAGCGCAGGTTTCGGGCGGCAATTTAAGAATTGCTCGCCCTCAGCCGCCCTAAACGGGCGGCGCTTTTTAGAACGGTTCCCCCTTCCGCAGCCTCAATCGGCGCGGCGGATCGCTGCCGCGCCCCCCGCTTGTTTCGGTTGACTCGCTCAGCTCCCTGCGGCCTAAAGGCCGCTCCTGCCACTGGCAGGCCGGTCGTTTCGCTCCCCCCTCCAAGAAAGCTGTATGGATTGGACAAAAGCAGACGGTCTACTTGCATCTCCGCCAGCAAAGACTAGCAAAGAAAACCATACTTCTTCCCGTGATTTCAGCTTCCTCGCTGCGGGAGATGTGTTTTTTCACAGCCCCTGAAAGATAATGGTTTAACAGCACGGTTTTCTCCGCTCCCTTTTATGGGCGGAGAAGCAATCGTTATTCCTTGTTCCCAACCATACGGTTTTGGGGAAAGAGTACGGGGGAGCGTTCTTGGGCCGACCAAGAACGCTCCCCCCGTAATATTTTTTCCCGTTTACTATGCCGTTTCCAGGCCTGCGGAGCTTTCCACAATTTTCAGCAGTTCCTCCTGCTTGCCCGTTTCCGCGTTGATATAGCACAGATACGAGGCCCCGCCGTAGGTTCCCTGAAATTCGTAGCACAGCCGCTCCCCCGCCTGGGTGGGAATCAGGCAAAGCTGACGGCCCGAAATCGTCAGCCGGGCGCTCACCGCTCCCTGGGCCTCCTCGGGGGTCAGCAGGGGCAAAAGCGGCCCCCGGGCAGTGTGATTCTGCAAATAATGCCGGGCCTCCAGGCCTACCACCTCCGCCTTATCCATTCGCAGCTGCACCTTCACCAAATCGGGATACAGCAGCGTTTCTCCCTGGGTGGCCGCGAAGGAAATCACCGCCACCCCCTCGTAGACCTGGAAATAGGTAGGCCGCATATCGGCGTACCCCCGGCTTTCCAGAAAGAGCAGCGCCGCCTCCCGGCACTCCTCCAGGCTTTTTTCCGGGGTGAAATTGGCCGCGTCGGGGGCCATCCACAGCACCTTGCCCCCCCTTTTGCTCACAGCCAGCTCCAGGGTCACATCCTCCAGCGCCGCCGTCACGCCGTAGCAGGGAATATTGCCCCCCATATCCGCGCCGTCCTGCAGGGCGCGCACCCGCTCCGTCCCCACGAATTCCCGGGCGATCTGCCGCGCCTCCTCCCGGGTGATCTCCTGCTCGCCCAGGGCCAGGGCGGGGCCCGTTTCCCGCGCATCCGAAAAAGGGCCGTCATAAATGAGGGTGGGATAAGAAACGGCGGTATCATAGCTTTTCGTTTCCTCCTCCGAAGCAGAGGGGGCCGCCGTTTCCCCCGCCTGCCGGGCCAGGGAATCCCGCGCCTGATACAGCGCCGCCGTATATTGGGCGCAGGCGGCGGTGAGCGCCTCCAGTTGCCGGGCGTCCTCCTCCGTCAGCGTTCCCGCCTCGATCAGCGTCCGGGCGTAATCGGATAGCTGGTTTGCCAGCTTCACCGCCCGGGCGGCCGCGTCGTGGGCTAAGGGCAGCAGCGTCAGGCTTTGCTGCGCCTGCGCCGCTCCGGCGCTGACCTGGCTCAGATATTGGGCGCACTGGCCCGCGTCCTCTGAAAGCAGCGCCTTGCTCAGCAGCAGCTCCATATCGTCCATCTGGCGCATGGCGGAAAGCACCGCCCCTTCGTAGATTTCCCCCAACTTCTCCTGAGCGGCCCGGGCCCGCCGTTCCGCTCCCAGGCCGTAGGCGGCGGTCAGCGCCAGCAGCAGCGCCAGGGCCGCCCCCAGCGCCGCGATTTTCTTTTTATTCATGCTCTAATCCCCTCCGGCACGGCCCCCGGCCTTTGATTTTATAGGGAAAAAACCGCGCCGCCAAGCTTGCGATTTTTCCTTGCTCCGCCCTACACCGCGAAGGAATGATTGCCGATGGACAGGCGCACCTCCCGGCTCCAGATCCAGGCGCTGGTGGCGGTGGCGGGATTATAATAATAGATACACCCCCCGGTGGGATCCCAGCCGTTCATAGCGTCCCGGGCGGCGCGGATGGAATCCGCGTCCGGGGTCAGATTGATCTGCCCGTCCGCCACGCAGTCAAAGGCCCCTGATTGATACACCACGCCGCTGATGGTGTTGGGGAAGGAGGCGCTGCGCACCCGGTTCAGCACCACCGCCGCCACAGCCACCTTGCCCACATAGGGCTCCCCCCGGGCTTCCCCATGCACCAGCCGGGCCAGGATGTATATTTCGCTTTCCGCGGCGGAGCTGGCCGTCGTGCTCTGGGCCGTAATGCCCAGCGCCGCCAGCGTGGCCGCGCCCACCACCCCGTCCGCCTTCAGCCCGTTCTTTTTTTGAAACCAGACCACCGCGTCGTAGGTGGCCTGGCCGAAAATGCCGTCCGCCGCCCCGTCCAGATAGCCGTATTGCTTCAGCCGCCGCTGAATCTGCGCCACGTCCTCCCCCCGGGAGCCCCAGGCCACCGCCCCCTGGGCCCCGTTCATCCAAACGAACAGCAGCAGCAGCGAAAGCGCACCCAGCGCAATTTTCCTTTTCACGGAATCACATCCTTTCCCTGCCTATTATGCGCAGCTTTTTCCTTTCCATTGCAGGGAATTGTTACAATATTATGAAAGGTTTGGCTTGACAGTGTTAAGAAAGTGAAATAAAATAAAGCGTATTAGTCTGTACGCTAACGGAGGTTTTCGCCCCATGAAAAATTGCTTGCTTCGCCGGTTCGCCGCGCTGCTTGCGGCCTGCCTGATGCTGACGGCGCTTCTTCCCGCCCAGGCGGAGGCTTACCCCTATGTAGCCTTCACCACCGCCAGCCTGCGCCTGCGCCGGCAGCCCGCCGATTCTGCGGAAACGCTGCTGACGATTCCCGCGGGGGACGCGGTGATGATTACCGGCGAGAGCGGCAATTACTATATCGCCGCCTATGAGGGCAAGCAGGGCTATATCCTGAAGGGCTATTTGGGCAGCGCCAGCGGCGCCGCCGTTTCCGCCGCCACCCCCGCGCCCTCGGCGGCGGATTCCGTGTATTCCCTGCTGTACTCCGGCAGTCAGGGCCAGGCCGTGACCGCCTTGCAGCAGGCTCTCAGGGAGCTGGGCTTTTACACCGGCAAGGTGGACGGCAGCTTCGGCACAGGCACCCGGGACGCCGTAACCGCCTTCCAGCAGGCCAATCAATTAACGCAGACCGGAACCGCCGACGGCGAAACCCAGGCACTGCTGTACGCCGGTTCGCCCCGAAACAGCCGGGGAAAAACGCAAAAGGTGAAAACCGTCGCGCCCATCCAAGGCGCGCTTATCCAATCGGGCAGCCAGGGCGAGGCGGTCAGCGCGCTGCAAACGCGGCTGAAGGCCCTGGGCTATTACAAGGGCACGGTGGACGGCCAATGCGGCAGCGGCACGGTAAGCGCCGTTAAGGCGTTCCAGAAAAAGGCGGGCCTTAGCCAGACCGGTAAGGCGGACGCGGCCACCCAGGCCGCCCTCTACGCGGAAACCGCTCCTGCGGCCAACGCCACCGCCACGCCCCGGCCCACGGCCACCCCCACGCCGATTCCCACCTCCGCCCCCGGCGTCACCCCCGCCCCCGATTATCCCTATGTCACCTACACCCTCTCCTCCGTAAACCTGCGCAAGGGCCCCGCCACCACCGCCACCCGGCTGGCCACGGTGCCCAAGGGCGCGGAAATCAGCGTTCTGGCCGTTTCGGGGAATTTTCTCAAAATCGCCTATAACGGCAAAACCGGCTTCGTCATGGCCGAATTCGTGAAAATCCCCGCGCAGTATCTGCCCGGCGCGTCCCTTTCCCAGGACAGCCAGGCCCAGCAGAATTATCCCTATCTGCAATCAGGCTCCAGCGGCAAGCATGTGGCCGTTTTGCAGGAAGCGCTGAAGGAGCTGGGCTTTTACACCGGCGCGGCGGACGGCAATTTTGGCGCGAGCACCCTTGCCGCCTACAAGGCCTTCCAGAAGAAAAACGGCCTGAAGCAGGACGGCGTCGCATCCCCCGAGGCGCAGAAGCTGATCTTCGAAGGCCGACCCCTGAACGCCAAAGGCGCGAAAACCAGCGTAAAAATTCTGCCGCTGATTGACGGCATTGAAATGCGCCTGGGCGACCGGGGCGACGCGGTGACGAAATTGCAGCAAAGCCTGGCGGCCCTGGCCCACTATACCGGCAGCATCAGCGGAACCTTTGACAGCGCCACGCAGAAGGCTGTGCGCGCTTTCCAGAGCGCTCATCACATGACCGTGGACGGCGTGGCGGGCACGAAAACCCAGCAGCTGCTCTTCGCCCTGGCGGCCACTCCCGCCCCCACCCAGGCCCTCGACGGGCAGCAGCCCCTCCTCACCCCCACCCCCACGCCCCTGACGGCGGATAACGTGATCGTCATGCAAAAGGGAACCCGGGGCGTAGCCGTCGCGCGCCTGCAGGAGCGGCTGAAGGAGCTGGGCTATTTTCTCGGCCAGGCAGACGGCGTATACGACGACGGCGAAATCAGCGCCGTGCGGGAATTCCAGCGCAAGAACGGCCTGAAAATCGACGGCATCGCGGGCCTGAACACCCAGCTTGCCCTCTACAGCGCCGCCGCCCTGCCCGCAACCTCCGCCACGCTGCCCACCGAAACCCCTTCGCTTCTGCCCACCGCCGCGCCCCAGCCGGATAAAATCACCGGCGTGCTGCGCTTTGGCAGCAGCGGCGAAATGGTGCGCCTGCTTCAGGAGCGCCTCACCGTGCTGGGCTATTATTCCACCGCCGTGGACGGCGTTTTCGGCACCGGCACCGCCCAGGCCGTCACCCGCTTCCAGAAGGCCAACGGCCTGAGCGCGGACGGCGTGGTGGGCCAGAAAACCATTGATCTGCTCTATGGCGATGCGAAGCCCGCCGCCAGCGCCACCCAAACGCCCCAGCCCTCCGCCGCCCCCGCAGCGACGCTGCTGAAAACCGGCGATCGGGGCGACGCGGTGAAGGAAATGCAGAAAAAGCTGGTGGCCCTGGGCTATCTGGCGGCGGCGGACGGCGTATACGGCCCCCGCACCTACAACGCCGTGGTAGCCTTCCAGAAGCGCAACGGCCTCACCAGCGACGGCGTCGCCGGGGCCAAGACGCTGGCCCGGCTGAATTCCGGCTCCGCCATCGGGGCGGCAGGCTCCGCAATTCAGGCCCCCGAAATCACCCCCACCCCCTCCGGCGATACCGCCTTCAAGGCCCCCGCCGCCTCCGAGGTGCGCTATGCCAACTGGTATACGGAAATTCGCGCCCGGGCGCGGCTGATGCCCGACGTGGTGATTTACGATCCAGACACCGGGCTGCACTACAATCTGCACATGTTCTCCTTTGGCAAGCACGCCGATTCCGAGCCTCCCACCGCGGAGGACACCGCGATCATGTATCAGGTCTGTGGAGAAAACAGCTGGACGGCCAAGTATGTCTGGGTCATTTTCAGCGACGGGCGGGTTTACATCGCCTCCACCCACAGCCACGGGCATGAGGTGGATCACACCAGCGGCAACAACCTGGTGGGCCACATCTGCCTGCATTTCCCCCGCGTTATGTCCGAGGCGGAGGCCACCGGCCCCTACGCCGTCAGCCATCAGAAGGAAATCCTCTGGGGCTGGGAGCTGACCCAGGCCATGGCGAAATAAGATGTATGGATATATATAAGAGACAGGAAATCCGCCTGCCTTTCCGCCAGGGAAAAAGGGAAAGAAAGTGAAAATAAAAACGAGGCGAAAATTCGTCTCGTTTTTATTTTATGCATAAATATTTGAATTTACGCTTGACATATTCATACTTAAGGGCTATAATATGCACCGTTCCTTAAATTATTGAATTTTTATTCACGGAGGATGTACCATGAAGAAGGAAGATATTAAAAAAGTCGTGCTGGCGTATTCCGGAGGGCTGGACACCTCCATTATCATTCCCTGGCTGAAGGAAAACTACAACAACTGCGAAGTGATCGCGGTATCGGGCAATGTGGGCCAGGCGGACGAACTGGAAGGCCTGGAGGAAAAGGCGCTGAAAACGGGCGCGTCCAAGCTGTACGTCCTGGATCTGACGGACGATTATGTGGATAATTACATCATCCCCACCATGAAAGCGGGGGCGGTATACGAGGATTACCTGCTGGGCACCAGCCACGCCCGGCCCTGTATCGCCAAGGGGCTGGTGGAGATCGCCCTCAAGGAGGGGGCGGACGCCATCGTGCACGGCTGCACGGGCAAGGGCAACGATCAGGTGCGCTTTGAGCTGGCCATCAAGCATTTCGCCCCCAGCATGCCCATCATCGCCCCCTGGCGGGAGTGGGACATCAAATCCCGGGATGAGGAGATCGATTACGCCGAGGCGCACAACATCCCCCTGAAAATCAACCGGGAAACCAATTATTCCAAGGACAAGAACCTCTGGCATCTCTCCCACGAGGGGCTGGATCTGGAGGATACGGGGAACGAGCCGCAGTATGAGAAGCCCGGCTTCCTGGAGATGGGCGTATCGCCCCTGGACGCGCCCGATCAGCCCGCCTACGTCACCCTGGATTTCGTCCAGGGCGTGCCCACCGCCCTGGATGGGCAGCCGATGAGCGCTAAGGAAATCATTCTGGCCCTCAACAAACTGGGCGGCGAAAACGGTATCGGCATTATCGACATTGTGGAAAACCGGCTGGTGGGCATGAAATGCCGGGGCGTTTATGAAACGCCGGGCGGCACCATCCTCTATAAAGCGCATGAAACGCTGGAATCCATCTGTCTGGACAAGCTGACGCTGCATGAAAAGCAAAAGCTGTCCATCACCTTTGCGGAACTGGTGTACAACGGCCAGTGGTTCACCCCCCTGCGGGAGGCCCTGAGCGCTTTCGTGGATAAAACCCAGGAAAAGGTGACGGGCAAGGTGAAGCTGAAGCTGTACAAGGGCAATATCATCAAGGCGGGCGTGTGGAGCCCCTATTCCCTCTACAGCGAGGAAATCGCCACCTTCGGCGAATCGGATTACGATCAGAAAGATTCCGCCGGGTTCATCAATCTGTACGGTCTGCCCATCAAGGTGCAGGCCATGGTGGACGGGAAGAAATAAATATGCAGGGCAGGGGCTGTTCGTTTGAGCTCCTGCCCGATTTAAGGAAAGAGGAAAGCAGCCATGGCAAAAATGTGGGCGGGCCGCACCGCGGGAATCACCGATCGGCTGGCGGACGATTTCAATTCCTCTCTGCGCTTTGACAGCCGAATGTATCGCCAGGATATTCAGGGCAGCATGGCCCACGCCGCCATGCTGGGGGCGCAGCGGATTATCGTCCCGGAGGAAGCGGAGCAGCTGATCGACGGCCTGGGCGGCATTTTGAACGACCTGGATAGCGGCGCGCTGGCCCTGGATGAAAGCTGCGAGGATATTCATATGTTCGTGGAGCAGGAGTTGACCCGGCGGCTGGGGGACGTGGGCAAAAAGCTGCACACCGCCCGAAGCCGCAACGATCAGGTGGCCCTGGATTTGCGGATGTATCTGCGTCAGGAGGGGGAGACGCTGCTCGCCCTGCTGCGAGGTGTGCTTTACGCCCTGCTGGAGCAGGCGGAGGCGGGGCAAGGCGCCATTATGCCCGGCTACACCCATTTGCAGCGGGCCCAGCCCATCACCTTCGGTCATCATCTGATGGCCTACGCCATGATGCTGCTGCGGGATCAGGGACGGCTGAAGGATTGTCTTTCCCGGATGGACGTTTCCCCCATTGGCTGCTGCGCCCTGGCGGGCACCACCTACCCCATCGACCGGCAATACGAGGCGAAGCTGCTGGGCTTTTCCCAGGTGGCGCTCAACAGCCTGGACGGCGTATCCGATCGGGATTTCGCGGTGGAACTGCTGGGAGCGCTGGCCATTCTGATGATGCATCTGTCTCGCCTTTCGGAGGAAATCATTCTCTGGGCCAGCTGGGAATTTAAATTTATCGAGCTGGCCGACGCCTACACCACCGGCTCCTCCATTATGCCGCAAAAGAAAAACTCCGATATGGCCGAACTGGTGCGGGGCAAAACGGGCCGGGTATACGGCGATCTGATGGCCCTGCTCACCACCCTCAAGGGCCTTCCCCTGGCCTATAATAAGGATATGCAGGAGGATAAGGAAAGCGTTTTCGACGCGGTGGATACGGCGAAAATGTGCCTGCAAATTCTGGCCCCCATGCTGCGCACCATGAAGCCCCGGCCCGATCGTATGCGCCAGGCCGCGCAGGGCGGCTTTATTAACGCCACCGATCTGGCGGATTATCTTGTGCGCAAGGGTCTGCCCTTCCGCACCGCCTATAAGCTGTCGGGTCAGGCCGTGGCCCGCTGCCTGGAAAAGGGCTGCGTGCTGGAAACGCTGCCGCTTTCGGAATATCGCGCCCTCAGCCCCCTCTTTGACCAGGATCTCTACGACGCCATCAGCCTGGAGGCCTGCCTGGAGAAGCGCACCTCCCAGGGCGGCCCCTCCCGCGCCTCCCTGGCGGAGCAAATCGCCTTTGTGAAAAAGGAAATGGAATAAACGGAAGGGCCGTATGGGGATGAACGAAAAGTAAAAAAACGCTTGTTTTCCCCCCAACAAAAGGGCTTTTCCCCGCTTTATCAAAAAGCAGGATACGAAAAAGAACCGGCGATTAACGCCGGTCCGCCAAAGAAAAGGGCTCTCTCCACCAGCAAAATCTTTCTGCTGGCGGAGAGGCCCTTCGTTTTGCTGAATTAACGCATACGGCTTTCTAGAAAGGCTTTTCCCGGATATAGGCCCCGCGCCTTCACTTCGTGCAATCCATAAACCGCGCCTGCTGAGCGAACTGCTGCGCGCGCAGACAGGTGCGTGCGCTGCGAACGCCGTCCTCCAAAGTGGGATAATCGCAGGCCTCGCCCCGAAGCAGCTTGGCGAAGCGCTCCATCAGGCCGTCGTCCCCGCCCGAATGGCTGCCCTTATCGGTCACGGTATAGGTATCCACCTGGGGCCGATCGTGATGATACACCTTCACGGTGTCCGTGGCGAAATCCAGATCCAGGGTGGCGAACTGGCCCACGATGCGGGTGGAGCGGCGGTTTGCGTCCTTCCGGGCCACAAAGCACTGGCCGTAGCACACATGCGCCCCGTTATCCAATTGAATGAGCACGCTGCCCGCGTCGGCGATGGTCACATCCGCGCCAAAGGAGCAATTCAGGGGCTGGGCCGCCTCATGGGAGCAATGGGCCAGCGACCAATCGCTTTCCGGGCAGGTCCTGCGCTTTTCGCAGCGGTCGCAGGTGACGCCCGCGGGCATATCGCCGCCCATGACGGCGCGCGTCTCCATGGCGCAGAGGGCCACAGGGTTCGCCCCCGTGAGATAGAAGATCAAATCCAGATCGTGGGTGGCCTTTTGCAGAAACATGCCCCCGGTAATAGAGCCGTCGCGATACCATTTTTTATAGTATCCGCGGCCGTAATTCACCGTGGTCTGCCCCAGCACCTGGGCGATGGGGCCCAGCACGCCGCGATCGATAATATCCTTGGCGATCCTGCCCAGATGCGTAACCCGCAGCGGGAAGGAAACCATCACGGGGGCGTTCTGGCGCTTCTGGGCGTTCAGCAGCAGCGCCAGCCCTTCCTCATTCATGCAGACGGGCTTTTCCAGAAACAGCGGAGTCCCCCGGCCCAGCACCTTGTCCGCCATTTGGGCATGCAGATTGCAGCGGGTGCCGATCATCAGGCCGTCGGGCCGCTCCTTTTCCAGCATTTCATCCGCATCGGCATAAAAGCGCACGCCCTCGCAGGGCATGCCGGAGCGGGCCAGGCGCTCCCGCGCCCCCACCAGATCGGGATCGGCCACGCAGGAAACCGTCACGCCCTCATCCCGCTGGTTCAAGGTGGTCAGCACGCCGGAAAGGCGATTGCCCAGGCCGATTACGCCAACAGACTGGCTCATTTTCTTCTCCTCCTAAGCAGAGAGAAAGGGCGCGGGAAAGCAAGTCTTCCCCACGCCCTTCTTTTTTATTTATTGGTGATGCGGATTTCCTGGGTGGGCATGGACAGCGCGCAGCGGGCGGCGTAGATCATGGTGTCCGGGTGATCCTGGAACAGGGAGCAGGGCACATGGCAGGTCTTGGGCCCATGGAGAATCTTGCGCAGCATGGCGCAGTTCCAATCACGGGGCATACACAGGCGCACCTTCTTGGCGCTGAAGATTTCCTTCATGCCAACGGTCATGCACCAATCCGGAATGCCGTCCAGATCCGCGCCACAGTTCATGAAAGCGTTGATGGTCTTGGTTTCCCGGGCCAGCTTCAGCTTGCGGGTGGGCAGGGCCAGGAATTCCTCGTTGGTCATTTCCACGCCGGGTTCCGGGGGCTCGTTGAAGGCCACATGACCGGTGATGCCCACGCCGCCCCAGCACATATCCAGGCCGCCGTTTTCCTGGATGAAATTCCAAATTTCTTCCTCATGGCCGGGCTCGGGGAAGCGGCGCTGGCTCTCGGGCACGTTCAGCTCGGGATCCACCAGGTTGTAGAAGGAGCGCTCCATGCCGCCGCGGAAGGAGAAGGGATGGTTCTTGTCCATCCACTGGCCGTCCTCGTCCAGGTATTCGTCCATGTTGGCGAAATAGCAGTTCTTCAGGCTCAGCCGATATTTGTTCACCAGCCAGGCCAGGCGGGCATAGGGGCCCACGGGGCCGTAGGGCACGATCATGACGGTCTTTTTGCCCTTTTCGTTGTTCTCCTTAATCAGGTCGAACACTTCGATGGCCATTTTCCAATACAGGTCGAATTCGCTGTCGCACACTTCCAGCTTGATAGGGCTGCCCTTGCCCAGTTCTTCCGGGGGAATGAGGTTGTAAGCGGGGGTTTTCATGGCAATTTATCTCCTTTCGTTTTTAAGCCGGTATATCCGGCGGGGGATCAAGCCTTACGCCTTGATTTCAGCGCCGCGCACGAACACGCGCCGGACGAAGAAATCCTTGTTCATCAGCACGATATCCGCATCCTTGCCCCGGGCCAGGCTGCCCTTGCGTTCGGAAGCGCCGGCCAAGCGGGCAGGGGTGAGGGAGAGCATCTTCACCGCGGAAACCAGCGGCACGCCGAAGGACAGCGCCACCCGCAGCATCCGATCGGTGGTGGCCACGCTGCCGGCGAAGAAGGAGCGATCCACCAGCTTGGCCACCCCATCCTCAATAATAACCGGCACGCCGCCTTCCTTGCTGCCCAGATAGCTGGTGGTTACATCCTGGCCCGCAGCGCGCATCGCGTCCGTAACCAAAATCACTTTATCGTCGCCCTTGATTTTCAGCGCCAGCTGCATCAGTTCGGCGGGCACATGGCAGCCGTCGCCGATCAGCTCCAGCGTGATTTCATCCCGCAGGAAGGCGGCCTCGCGCACGCCGCCCACCACCTTCTGCCCCACCTTGCGGCGGGAGCTCATGCCGCAGAAAAAGTGGGTGATATGGGAAAAGCCCCAGTCAAAGCCCTTCAGCGCTTCCTCGGTCGTCGCGTCGGAATGTCCCTCAGACACCATGATGCCTTGCTGGCTCAATTGCCAGGCGAATTCCTGCATACCGTCCAATTCGGGGGCCGCGTCCCAGCGAACGATGTTGCCCTTGCCCATTTCCAGAATTTTTTCAGTGCGCGCTCTGGTGGGGCAGCCCAGGAAAGCCTCGGGCTGCGCGCCCTTTTCCTTGGGCGAAAAATAGGGGCCCTCCAGATGAATGCCCAGGAAATCGGCGCTGCCGGTGCCTTCCTTCATCACCTGGTCAAATTTGTCGAACATAGCGGCCAGCTCGTCATCGGCGCAGGCCATGGTGGTGGGGGTCATGGCGGTGGTGCCGTGCAGGCAGTGGGCCTTGGCGATGCCCCGCATGGCCTCCTTGGTGCCGTCCATAAAATCATAGCCGCCGCCGCCATGCAGATGCAGATCGATAAAGCCGGGCAGAATATACCCGCCCTCCGCGTCCACGCGCTCCATATCCGCCGGAAGCTGGCCGCAGGGCTCGGCGTACACGGCCAAAATCTTTTCGCCGTCCGTCAGCACGGCGCCATGGGGCAGCAGCCGGTCCGGCAGCACCACCACGCCGTTTTCAAACAGCTTTTTCATGGGGTTTCCGCTCCTTTCCATGCAATAACGAAGCCTCCGCCTTTGCGGCTGGCCCATCGCCCCCAAGGGCGAATTCATCCAGGAATAAGTATACAACGTTTTCTCAATTAAGTCAATAATGATTTAATTGAATATTTTATTCTTTTTTTGAAAAAAAAGATTTAATGTTTTTTGCGCGCAAAAAACAAGCCGCATTCCTGCGGCCCGATTTATCGTCTTTCTCGAAGGGGATATTAGATGAGCCAACCAAAACAAACGCCCTGCGCTTGCTCCCGATGCCGCGTTCCCGCCCGGCGGAGCAGCGCGAAGCAAATTGCTCCAAGCGTCTCTTCCACGCAGAATTCTTTTCACCTATGCACTACATCCTCGAGAACTTGCATACGCCCCGGACGAACGTCCGCCAAACCTGACAATCCGCGTCCATCAGGGCAATATCCGCATCCTTGCCGGGGGTCAGGGAGCCCTTGCGCTCCCCCGCGCCCACGGATTCGGCGGCGTTCAGGGAGGCGCAGCGCACCGCCTGATACATGGGAATTCCGCCGTGCCTTTGCAGATTGCGCACCGCCTCGTTCAGCCGCAGCACGCTGCCCGCAATGGTGCCGTCCGCCAGGCGACATTCAATGCCCTTCACAAAGATGGGCTGGCCCCCCAGGGTGTATTCGCCGTCGGGCATGCCCCCCGCCCGGGTGCAATCGGTAATGAGCACCAGGCGATCGACCTTGGCCCGAATCAGCATGGGGTACAGCCCGGGGTGTACATGGAAGGTGTCGGCGATGAGCTCGCAGAAAACATCGCCGCTCAGGGCCGCGCCCACGGTTCCCGGCTCCCGGTGGGCCAGAGGCGGCATGGCGTTAAATAGATGGGTTGCGTGGTTCACACCAAGGGCCACGGCTGCCGTGGCCTGGGCGAAATTGGCGCAGGTGTGGCCCATAGAAAGGGCGATATCCGTTTCCGCCTTTAAGGCGCGGATAAAGGCCTCGCCCCCCGGCATTTCAGGGGCGAAGGTAATCAGCCGCACAATATCCGCATAGGGCGTTATGCGCTCCGCCTGGGGCGGCAGAATGCATTCCCGGGCCTGGGCCCCCTTCTTTTCCGGATTGATGAAGGGGCCCTCCGCGTGGCAGCCCAGAATTTCCGCCCCGGAAAAATCCGGGCGGACGCTTTCCGCCTTCAGCGCCCGCAGCTGGCAAAACACCTGCTCCAGCGTTTCCCAGGCCACCGTCATGGTGGTGGGCAGGAAGGAGGTGACGCCGTTTTCCAGAACGCCCTGAGCCATGCGCCGCACGCCCTGGGGATCCGCATCCGAGGTATCCGCGCCTAAATAGCCGTGCATGTGTACGTCCACCAGCCCGGGAGCCACATACCGCCCCTCCGCGTCCAGGATTTCCTCCGCCCGGGTCCGTGCCTCCTCCGGGGATACCAGGCCCACGATTCGATCGCCGAAAAGCAGCGCCTTGCCGTCTGCCTCGCCCTCGGGCAGCAGCACACGACCGTTCACAATCGCCTTCATAAGCATATCTCCTTTTGCGCATATCTTTTTTGCAAAGGGAAAACGAACCCAAAGTATTTGCGGGGAAACCATTCCTTGGAGGCCAAAGAACCAGACTGTCAAAAAAGCATCGAACAAACTTGCGGGATGCAATGAAGGGCGGCCAGCCCTTCATTTTTTTATCCGCAGAACCGGCTTTGCCGGTTCGAGGAGCGGCAGAATGCCGCCTCCTCTATCATTTTCTGGCCGTAAAATGAGGTATCTTTGATACCCATTTTACAAGAAAATGATGCCCTAAATGCAAGACTGCTTTAGCAGACTTGCATTTACAGGGTGTCGAAAATCCTTTTTCGACACCCTGATTCTTTGGAGGCCAAAGAACAGTTTCCCCGCGCCCTTTCCAAGAAAGCTGCATGGATTAGGCAGAAGCAGGCGATTTACTTGTATCTCCGATAGCAAAAGGGAAACGTGCTTCCCGCCGTAATTCCAGCGTCTTCATTGCAAAGCTGTGTTTTTTTCGCAGTCCCTCGCGCTTCTCCAAAGAAAACGGATTGGGGAAAAGCGCGTTCATACTTTTGATAATGCTTTTCCCGGCAAGCGCTCTTTTCATCGCGGGCCGGAGTCAAGGGAACGCCGCTTCCCTCATTCATCCATTCCGTGCTTCACGCGGTCGTGCTCCTCGGCGCGCTTGGCGTTGTTGAAGCGATCCAACGTGCCCACCAGGTAGCCGGTGATGCGGCGGATGCGCTCGAAGGGGCGGCCCCCCTCCTCGCGGCCGCAGCAGGGGCAGGAATCGCCGATAATGCCGTTAAAGCCGCACAGGGGATCCCGATCCACCGGATGATTGATGGAGCCGTAGCCGATGCCGCAATCATGCATATGGCGAACGATCTTTTCAAAGGCTTCCAGGTTCTTGGTGGGATCGCCGTCCATTTCCACATAGCTGATGTGGCCCGCGTTGGTCAGGGCGTGATAAGGGGCCTCCAGCGAAATCTTATCAAAGGCGCTGATGGGATAATAAACGGGAATATGGAAGGAATTGGTGTAATATTCACGGTCGGTCACGCCCTCGATAGCGCCGAAGCGTTCCCGGTCCATGCGCACAAAGCGGCCGGAAAGCCCCTCGGCGGGGGTGGCCAGCAGGGTGTAATTCAGATGGCGCTCCTGGGAGAGGCGATCGAGGTATTTCCGCATGAAGCCCACGATTTCCAGGCCCAGGTTCTGGCTTTCTTCGCTTTCGCCGTGATGCTTGCCCCGCAGCGCCTTCAGGCATTCCGCCAGGCCGATAAAGCCCACGGACAGGGTGCCGTGCTTGAGCACCTCGCGCACCTCGTCGTTCCAATCCAGCTTTTCAGAATCGATCCACACCCCCTGGCCCATCAGGAAGGGGAAGTTATATACCTTCTTGCGGGAGATGATCTCCAGCCGCTCGTCCAGCTGCTCCACCACCAGCTTCATCTTATTTTCCAATTCTTCAAAGAACCAGCCGATGTCGCCGTTGGCCTTGATAGCGATGCGGGGCAAATTGATGGAGGTGAAGGACAGATTGCCCCGGCGGGGAGCAATTTCGCGGCTGCGATCATAGGCGTTCCCCATCACGCGGGTGCGGCAGCCCATATAGCCCACCTCAGTTTCGGGATGGCCGGGCTTATAATATTGCAGGTTGTAGGGCGCGTCCAGGAAGGAGAAGTTGGGGAACAGCCGCTTGGCGCTGACCCGGATGGCCAGACGGAACAGATCGTAATTCGGTTCGCCCGGGTTATAGTTCACGCCCTCCTTGACGCGGAAAATCTGGATGGGGAAGATGGGCGTTTCGCCCCGGCCCAGGCCCGATTCAGTGGCCAGCAGCACCTGCTGCATCACCAGCCGCCCCTCGGGGGAGATATCGGTGCCGTAATTGATGGAGGAGAAGGGCACCTGCGCGCCCGCGCGGGAATTCATGGTGTTCAGGTTGTGAATCAGGGCTTCCATGGCCTGATAGGTGGCCCGGGTGGTTTCCTTCACGGCGTAGCTTTGAGCGAAATCCACGATTTCCTGGGCCGTCTTTTCATCGCAGACAGAGGCCAGCTTTTGCTTCAGCGCGTCGTCGAAGGCCGCGGTACGCTCCAGGGAAGGCTCAGCCTTCGCTTCGGCGTAAATTTCCGCCAGCAGCCGCCGGGCAGCCGCGTCGCCATCCTCCTGGCCGCAGCGCAGCGTCAGCGCCCGGGACAGGTTATCCCGGTAGCGCTTGATAAAGGTTTTGCGCACGCCGGGGGCCATGCCGTAATCAAAATCCACGATGGACTGGCCGCCGTGCTGATCGTTCTGGTTGGCCTGAATGGCGATGCAGGCCAGGGCGGAATAGCTGGCGATGTCCTGGGGCTCCCGCAGCACGCCGTGGCCGGTGGAGAAGCCGCCCTTGAACAGAGAGCGCAGCTCGATCTGACAGCAGGTGGTGGTCAGGGTGAGGAAATCCAAATCGTGGATGTGAATATCCCCTTCCTGATGCGCCTTGGCATGCCGGGGATTGAGCACATACATATTATAAAACTGCTTCGCGCCCTCGGAGCCGAATTTCAGCATGCTGCCCATGGCGGTGTCGCCGTTAATATTGGCGTTTTCCCGCTTGATATCGCTGTCCACAGCGTCCTTATAGGTAATATCCTCGAACACCTTCATCAGCCGGGTGTTCATCTCGCGCACGCGGCTGCGCTCGGCGCGATAGAGGATATAGGCCTTGGCCGTGCGCACAAAGCCCTTTTCAATCAGCACGCGCTCCACCGTATCCTGCACTTCCTCCACGGAAGGGGTACCGCTGATGTTTTCGTTATTATCCAGTTCTTTTTCCACCTGCTGGCTGATGAGCTTGGCGGTTTCCTCGCCCTTAGCGCTGCCGGAGGCCTCGAAGGCCTTCATCACGGCGTGCTCGATCTTATCCAATTCAAAAGGAACCACGCGGCCATCCCGCTTGCGAATCGACTCAATCATGCTTTCGTTCCCCCACTTTATCCGGCGCTTTTCCCTTGCGTCTTTCATACAGCAACGCCTCTATAATACGAGATACCGGCCCGCTTGTCAATACTACATATGGGATTTTTTTGTACATATTCAAAAAGAACCACTACATCTAGTGGTTCCTGATTTTTTGGTAAAACTGCTCAATCCAGCACGATCACAGGGTTTTCCCGGCTTTCCCGGTAAATGGAAAAGCGGTTTCCGATGCACTGCACCGGCTCGGCGTGGACGCGGCTGCACAGCTCCTGGCAGGCTTCCCGGGCGTCGTAGGGCGCGCCCCGCTGCACGGCGCATTTAATCAGTTCCCGGGCCTCCAGCGCATCCCAGGCGGATTTCACAGTGGCGTCGGTGATGCCGTCCTTGCCGATATAGAGCACCACGGGCAGCGTGTTGCAAAGGGAGCGCAGCTGCGCCCGCTGCCTGCTGGTCAGTTCCTTTTCCATACTTTTTTCTCCTTATTCCACAAAGTCGAATTCCATATCGTCCATCCGCACGGCGGAGCCCTCCCGGGCCCCGGCGGCCCGCAGGGCGTCGATAATGCCCGCCCGGCGGAGGGTGCGGTGAAACCAGTTCATGGATTCCTCGTCGTCGAAATTCACGCTGCCCAGCAGCTGGGTAACGGCGCTGCCCGTAACCACGAATACGCCGCCGTCCCGGCTGATATCGAATTTCGCGCCCTCCAATACCTCGGGAAGCAGCTCCTCCTCGGCAAAGGGCGGCGTGGGCGGCAGCTGAGCCAGCTGAGCCACCACCGCGTCCATCAGCGCGTCAAAGCCCTCACGGGTGGCGGCGCTGACGGCGAAGAGGGGGTGCCTCCCGGCGATATGCGCCTGAAGGCGCGCAAAGCCCTCCTGGCCCTCGGGCAGATCCATCTTGTTGGCGGCCACGATTTGGGGCCGGTCCGCCAGATCGCCGTATTTTTGCAATTCCTCGTTGATCTGCTCGTAATCCGCCACGGGGTCGCGTCCTTCGGAGCCCGCCGCGTCCACCACATGCAGCAGCAGCCGCGTTCTTTCCACATGGCGCAGAAAATCATGGCCCAGGCCCGCGCCCTCGCTGGCCCCCTCCACCAGGCCGGGAATATCCGCCATGACGAAATCCCGCCCGTGATAACGGGCCATGCCCAGATTGGGGGTGAGGGTGGTGAAATGATAATTGCCGATCTTGGGCTTGGCGGCCGTCACCACGGAGAGGATGGTGCTCTTGCCCACATTGGGATAGCCCACCAGGCCCACATCCGCGATGGATTTCAGTTCCAGCATAAATTCCCGGCGCTCGGTTTTGAAGCCGGGCTTGGCGAAATTAGGGGCCTGACGGGTGGGCGTGGCGAAATGCATATTGCCCCAGCCCCCGCGGCCGCCCCGCAGCAGCACCTTCCGGCGGCCCGCTTCATACATATCCGCCGCCACCACGCCGCTTTCCTTTTCGCGCACCACCGTGCCCACGGGCACCTTGATAATCAGATCCGCCCCCCGGCGGCCCTGGCGGCGGCCGCTGCTGCCGTCCTGGCCCGGCTCCGCCTCGTATTTACTGCGAAAGCGGAAATCCAGCAGGGTGTGCATGTTTTCATCCGCCAGCAGCACCACATCGCCGCCCCGGCCGCCGTCGCCGCCGTCCGGCCCGCCGTTTTGCACAAATTTTTCCCGGTGAAAGGAAACGCAGCCGTTGCCGCCGTTGCCGGCCTTGGCGATCAAGGGCGCGTGATCAACAAAAGAAGCCATCGTAACCTCCCGCTTTTTTTCAAGCAGTTTAGTATACCACAGCTTCCCCGCTTCCGCAATGGGCGGGCAAAATAAATCAGGGGCCAACGTGTATCCGCGCCAAACATAGGTTACACAAAGCCCAAAGAGCGCAGTCAAGGGAAAGGTGGAGATTTGCGAAGCAAATACGACCTGACC
>CAKULG010000012.1 GCA_934667105.1 uncultured Clostridia bacterium | reverse complement strand
CCTAAATGCAAGACTGCTTTAGCAGACTTGCATTTACAGGGTGTCGAAAATCCTTTTTCGACACCCTGATTCTTTGGCCCCCAAAGAACCTCCTCCCGCATAATAGCTCCTATTCATCCCCGCCCGCCGCGGCTTCGCAGCCGAAATAGACGGTATCCGCTTCCAGGGGCACGCCGTAATGGGCGAACAGCTCGTCCACGGTGACGCAGAGGAAGCCGCGCTTTTCCAGCTCGGGCAGGATGATCTGGGTATACGCCCAGGCGTTCGCATTCAGATCGTGCATCAGCACCACCGCGCCGGGCTGGGCGGCGCTAATCACCTTCCAGGCGATGGAATTCACCTTTTCCGGGCCGCGCCCCGCATCGCTGGAATTCAGGCTCCATTGCAGCAGGGGCAGGCCCACCTTGGCCCGGATAAACTGCTCGTAGTGTCCCCCCGGGGCGCGCATATAGGTGGGCACGGCGCCGGTAATGGCGTCCATTTCGGCATCGAAGCGTTCCCGCCAGGCGGAAATCTCCGCAGGGGTCAGGTTGAAATACTCGTGCTCGTAATTGTGGCTTTCCACGGCGTAGCCCGCGTCCTGCTCCCGGCAGAGCACATCGTGATTATGCGCCATGGTAACGCCCACGATGAAGAAGGTGGCGTTCGCGCCGTAAAGCCGCAGCTGATCCAGCACCTTCATGGAAGCGCCCCGCGCGCCGCCGTCGTCATAGGTCAGGGCGATGAGTTTGTAGGCGCTGTTATCCGTCTGGCGCAGGGCGGCCTCCGTCATATAGGGACGCAGCTGGGCGTAATCCAGGCGCACATGCATCAGCGTGCTGCGGCCGGGATAAAGCGCGTCCGCCCGGTAATGCAATTGCAGGCGCACGGGGGTGAGCGTAAAGGGCGTGTTTTCCAGCGCCTCCCGGGAAAGGAGGGCGGAAAGCGCTTCCTCATCCGGGGTTTCCTGGCGGAAATAAGCGGTCAGCTGCCGCCGCGCTTCGCTTTCCAGCAGCGCCCAGGCGGGGCTGTCCGCCGGGAACAGATCGGCCAGGGTCACGGCCGCGCCGGTTTCCATATCGTACACCCGCGCGTCGAAATCTACATAGGTTTGCTCCATTTCCTGGGCGATGCGGGCGATTGTGAGAAAGCTCATCCATTTTTCGCCCGTGCGGAAAACGGCGGCCCCCACATCCAGATAGGCGGGCCTGTTTTTATCCCCCTTTGCGGGCAGAAAAGGGCGCCCCGCCTCGGCCATCCGGTCGATCAGGGCGCGCATTTCCGCATCCACGGCAGGCAGGGCGGTGGCGGGATAGGTGCGGAGAATATAAACGTTTTCCCCCGTATATTCCCGGGAAGCGGCCTTCTGGGAAAATTGCAGGGCCGCCGGGAAGGCGCTTTGCTGCGCGGCCAGGGCGGGCAGCGGCAGCAGCAGCGCCAGCAGCAGGGCAAGCAGCTTTTTCATGAGCGTTTTTCCCCTGCCTTTTTTAAATGGTTTTCAGGGTGTCCCGGAAATGATCCACCACTTTCATGTAGCTTTCGTTGAACCAGCCCGGAACCATCATATGCACGGTGATGATCTTATTGCCCTCCAGCAGCGCCACCATCACCCGGCCGCGGATAATGGTGCCGTCCGTCCGCACGCCCCGGTAGTTGGCGTAATAGCCGTCTTGCTTGAGCAGCGTGCGCTCGGCCAGGTTGGTGGTCGTCCACTGAGAATAATTGTATTGGCCGATCTCCTTGAGCATATCCGTCACCTGGGTTTTCACATCGGCCAGCTTATAATCCGACGAGACGGAAAGAATGCTCACCGTCAGCTGGGCGTTCACGCCGTCCCGGGTTTCGGGATCGGTGAGCACCACGGAATCAGTGGCTTCGGTGTTCATGGTCCAGCCCTGCGGGGCCTCGAACTGAATGCCCAGGGCGGGGGCCTGGGCCGCGCCGTAGGCAAAGGTCAGGCTGGGGCGGGGCGTTTCGGTGGGCATATCGATGGGGTTGATGGGAATGGGCGTGGCCCCGGCGTACACCGTGTTGCCGTATTCATCGTATACGGCCCCGGCCAGATACGCGCCGCCCTGATCCTCCTCGGCCAGGGGGTCGTAGCCCAGCCCCTCCTGCGCGGCGGTGGGATTCGTGGGCTCGGTGCTCAAAGGATCCCGCTGCTGGGGCGCGGCGGTGGGAACGTTCTGCTGATCGCCGCTGCCGCAGCCGGTCAGCGCCAGGGAAAGCAGCATAAGCGCCAGCAGCACAGACAGTTTCTTTTTCATGGATAGGCCTCCTTAACGCAAGCGCGCGGTTAAAATGCGCGCAAAAATATCTTTATTATATTGTAACAGTTTCTTCATCTATCGTCAAGCATTTTGCAGCGGTGGAAAAAGGAAATCCCGCTCTGCGGATTAAAAATAAAGGGCTGGCCGCCCTTCATTGCATCCTGCAAATTTGTTTGCTGCTTTTTCGAGAGGCCGCCCCATTCTTTGCCCGCCAAAGAACGGCTCCTCAGATTTCTTTCATGCGGCTTTTTTGAGGGGGAGCGAACCGCAACGCCGACTGAGGTTGCGGAAGGGGGAGCCTTCTTTGGCTTCCAACAGAAGGCTCCCCCGCATTACATTATTCCCGCTCGTTAATCCGCCGCGTAAGGGTATACGGCCACGATTTCGCCCTTGAGATAGATCAGCTTATACAGCGTGCTGCCGTAGAGCTGATAATTGTTCATAAACTGCTGCACGGTGTGGCAGTGGAGGGGCGTTTGCTGGGTGCCGTAATAAAATTCGCAGTGGGTGGAAATGGGGTAGGTATACACGCCCGTTTCCTTTTTCTTGTTGGTGAAGGTGGATTGGCTGCCGGTATCATAGCTGCTGCCCTTATAATTGATGGAAACGAGATCGGCGTCCAGATACCAGGTTCCGTTTTTCTGATAGATACTGTTGATGTAGCCCGCGGAAACCCGGGTGCGCTTTTCATTGGGGCGGCGCTGCAAGAAGACGGTGTACACATTGGAGGCGCTGCCGTTAGTGACCACGATGGAAACCATCTGGGGCTGATCGGTGAGAGGGATCACCTGAGAGGTCTGGCCGCTGCGCACCACCTGGCCGTTCACGGTGATAACGGCGTTGGGATCCTGGGCCGTGGGGGTGAAGGTGGGGCGGGAAACCCAATCCGCCACGGTGAGCAGATAGGTGTTCTGATAGGGGCTGAAGGACGCGGGCAGCATGATGCCCGTGTTGGGGCAGTTATGGGTGAGCGAAGCCAGCAGGACGCTGCCCGAGCCATAGCCGTCGGCCAGGGCGGGCGCGCAGCATACCAGCAGCGCCACGGCCAGCAGGAAAGCCGCAATTCGTTTCATTGATAATTCCTCCCTTTATATTGGCGGGAAAAGCGGGAAATAGGCGCGGGCCCGCCCGCTTTTCATCCATACAACGCGGCAGCCTGGAATATTCATGCAGGATTTCCGGAAAAAAGGCTTTTTTCTTTTCACGCTTTTCCGGGGCGATTCGCGCGATAATTTCCAGAGCGGCTTTTATTATAGCACGCACGCCCGCTCCAAGGCAAGGGCAAAGCGGCGGCGGAAGGCCCCGGGGGCTTTATTTTTCGCTCGCTCTTGACAAGGGGCGGGCATGCGCTTATGATGAATGCCGTTCACGAAGGAAAAGAGAAGGCGAGGAATGCCCTATGGAGCGGGAAAACGAGCATCCGGCGGCCCCTGGCAGGCGGGCGGGAGCGTGGATAAAGAAAAACGCGGTGCTGGTCATCGCGCTTTGCGCGGCGGCAATATCCGCCCTTTTCGTGCCGCCGGACGGGGAATATGCGGGCTATTTTGATGTAAAAACCCTGTGCTGCCTTTTCGGCACGCTGGCGGTGGTGTGCGCGCTGAAAAACATCCATTTCTTCGCCATCCTGGCCCGGCGGCTGATTCGCCTGACGGGCAACACCCGGGCCGCCGCCCTGGCGCTGGCCTATATCACGTTCATCGGCTCCATGCTCATTGCCAACGATATGGCGCTGATCACCTTTCTGCCCCTGGGCTATTTCGTTTTTTCCACGCTGGGGGATAAGCGCCAGGTGGCGTTCGTGTTTATTTTGCAGAATATCGCCGCCAACCTGGGCGGCATGCTTACCCCCTTCGGCAACCCGCAAAATCTGTATCTCTACGCCCATTATCACATTCCCACGGGGGAATTTATGGGCGTGATGCTGCTGCCCTTTTTGGTAGCCATGGCGCTGGTGACGGGCTGCTGCTTTCTGCTGCCCCGGCACAGTCTGCGCATTGACCAGCGGCGGGAGGATCGCCTGCCCCCCGTCCGCACGGCGGCGTATCTTCTGCTGTTCGCGATGACGATCCTGATGGTGTTCCGGCTGCTGCCGGTGTGGCTGGCGCTGGGGGCGGTGATCGCGGGGCTGCTGCTGCTGGACCGGCGGGCGCTTTTGCAGGTGGATTACGGCCTGCTGTGCACCTTCGTCTGCTTCTTCATTTTTTCGGGAAATATGAGCCGCCTGGCTCCCGTGCGGGATTTTTTCTCGCGGCTGCTTCAGGCAAACACGCTGCTTACCGCCGTGCTCTCCTGCCAGGTAATCAGCAACGTGCCCTCCGCCATTCTGCTTTCCCAATTCACCGATAATTACGCCGCGCTGCTGCGGGGGGTGAATATCGGCGGCACGGGCACGCTGATCGCCTCCCTGGCTTCGCTGATTACCTTTCGCGAATATGTGGGCCACTACCGTGAGGAAACCAAAACCTATCTGAAGCTCTTCGCCCTGCTTAACGCCGTCTTCCTCGGCATTCTGACGGGCCTTTGCCTCCTGGCGGGATAAAGAAAAATAATGCGGGGGGGGGGGATGGCTCTTCTTTGGCGGCCCAAGAATGGCTCCCCCTCCGCAGCCTCAATCGGCGCGGCGGTTCGCTGCCGCTTGCTTCGATTGACTCTTCTCCGCTGACATGATTTAAAACAGGCATTAAGAAAGCAGCCTGTTTCAAAGGGAAAGGGGGAGTGTACGGTAACTCCCCCTATTCGCCAGCGGAGAAACAAGCATATTCTTTATCCCCGTCCCTCCAGGAAAGCCCGGGCTGTGGGGAGCAGCGCCTCCGCCCAGCGGGCGCAGCCCGTGTCGTCGGGGTGCGCGCCGAAGCGGGAAGCCCAGGGCGCGTCCGGCCCTTGGCTCAGCACGGGCACGCAGTCAAAAAATGCGTCCGTCTGCCGGGAAAGATCGCTCTTCAGCCAGTTGTTCACCGCAAACCAGGTTTCCCGGCGTTCGCCCGCATAATCAAAGGGCGGCAGCGATTGCAGCAGCACCGATACCCCCGCCGCGCGCAGCTTGCCCACAATGCCCGCCAGGCTTTTCCGAATAGCGTCCACCGGGTAGCCCTGGCAAATATCGTTGGTGCCCAGGCAGAGGAACACCGCGTCGTTCTGCCGGGCCAGGCGCAGCCATTCGCCGTCGCCGGCGGCGTCGCTGGCCCGGGCGTAGCCCAGGCCCAGGTTCCAATAAGCGCAATCGGCGGGCAGCCGCCGGGCCAGGCAGGCCGTCCAATGGGCGTAGGCGTTGGGCGTGGTGCCGCAGCCCTGGGTGATGGAATCCCCCAGAAAGCCCACCCGCAGCCGCGCGGGACGATCGCAGCCCAGCATGGCGGCGAACAGCGTTTCGGCGGAGGGGGCCCATCCCGACGCAGTTTTAACGAAGCAGGGCAGCAGCGTTTCGGGATGGAAGGGAATCCGCTCCCCGCAAATCGTGACCTCCAGGCAGATGTAATCCCCGCTTTCCGCACGCAGCGAAACGGGATCGGCAAAGAAGGCTTCCCCCGGCTGGGGCTGATAGCCGGGCGCGCCCCCGAAGGCGAGGGGATGCAGCGCCGCAGGCTCCGCAAAGCCCGTTTTCTCCGCCCGGCGGGTTACGCCGATGCGGGCGGAGCACACCCGCCAGCGTCCCAGCGTCATGCCCGCCCGGCTGTGCGCGCCGTCGGCGTAGGTGGTGAAAATCGCATCCGAGAAAAGGGGCGACCAGCGGTATTCGCCCCCGGCGAACACCTGGTAAAACACTCGGCCCGTCCGCTCCCCCGCTAAAGAAAACCAGCTTTGATTGCCGCTGCCCGCCAGCGTGTTGGCATGATACCGGGCGAAATACGCCGTCAAATCCATAAAACCCCTCGCCGCCTTCCCCCGCGAAAGCGCGGGAAATTTCTTTTCTTCTTTTTTCTTCCTTTTTCGCGCAATTCCTCCTATAAAAATAGATTATGGGACTGTGAAAAAACAAATACTTTGTTTTTTCACAGTCCCATGAGCCCCTTTTTTTATCGCTCCTCCTCCAGGCGGAGAAGGCGCAGCTTGGCCTCGCCCTGCTCGAGGAACTGCTCCACGGAAAGCTGTCCGGCGGCGCAGCGCTCCAGGAGGGAGCGCAGCTCGCCGCTCTGGTTGAGATCCAGCAGGGAGGGCTGCCGCAGCACGGCCTTTTCCATCAGCCCGCGATAGGCGGCCAGGCTTTCCAGCGTGACGCTGTAGCGGCTGCTTTCGTAAATCTCCGCCTGGGCCCGGGCTTGGGCCAGGCTGTCCTCCAGGGCCTGCTTATCCTGGGGCGCGGCCTGGGCCAGCCGCGCGGTTAAATCGTCGATCTGCTCTTCCAGAGCCAGAAGCCGCTCCTGCATATAGGCATTCAGAATGGGCTGATCCCACCCCAGCTGCAAGGCGGCCCGCGCCCGGCCGCTCAGGGCGGCGCAATACTGCCGCAAGTATTCCAGCGCGGCCTGGCGATTTTCGCTGCGGGGGTTCACTGCCAGCACATACGCTTCCACCCCCGCGCAGGGCGCGCTGTCCGCCCCCACCCCCAGCAGCAGCGGCGTGCAGCCGATCATGGGCTCGGGGGAATAATCCATGTACGCTTCGAAAATGTTCGCTTTGCCAAACAGCTCCTCCTCCATGGCGTAGGCTTCCCAGCCCTCCCCCTCGGCGCTGACCGCCCAGGCGCTGGAATCCACTGCCGCCGCAGCCATGAGCGCCTGGCGCAGCGAATCCCCCGCTAAGGTGGCGGGCTTGCCCTGGGCCGCCAGCTCCAGACCCCAGCGCTCCAGCGTCAACTCCATCAGATGCGCTCGGTAATCCCCCGCCCACATAAAGGGCTGATATTCAGAATGGGCTTCATACAGCGCCTCCCGTCCCCAGCGATCCAGGAATTGGCATAATTCCAGCATCGTATTCGGGGCCTCTTCCCCCATGGAAGACAGCGCGTCCATATCCGCCCCCAGGCCGTAAAAAATGGTTTCCACCGGCAGCGCGAACAGCCGCCCCGCCCCGTCCCGGGCGGCGGATTGCAGGGCGGGATACAGCGAATCCGCAAAGGCGGAAAGCGCCGCGTCCTCCGTCAAATCCAACAGATACCCCTTTTCCATCAGCCGCTGCAAATCAATTTCGCCGCTGCGCAGCCACAGAATATCCGCCTGCATCTGCCCGCTCACCAAAGCCTGGGCCAGCTCGTCCGGGGCGTAATTTCCGGTATCCGTCAGCACGGGCACGCCCTCCAGCGCCGCCGCCGCCCGGCGATGGGCCTCGTTGTCCTTGCCGTTATAGATGGTGAGCGTTTGGGCGGGCAGCTTTTCCGGATCGGCACTGCGCATCAGAAAGCCCTCGGGCGAAAGGAGGCCCAGCGTATCTCCCACTGCGGCCAGCGCGCCGTAGCTTTCCCACGTTCCGAAGGAAAAGGGCACGTAAGCGCACAGCTGGCTTTTTCCCTCCGCCCAGCGATACGCCCGATTGGGCGTTAGATAATAGCAAACGTCCGTCGCCGCGTCATAGGCCAGGCCGGGCAGCAGCCGGTAATAATTTTCTTCCAGCACGCCCAGCGGAGAAAGCGCGTCCGTTTCGGGATCAAAAACCGCCAGCGCCGGGCGATTCTTTCCGTCGTCCGCCGCCGCATCCAGCGTCATCGCCAGCAGCTTGCCCTCCCGGTAGGGCGCAATTCGCTGGATATTCTTGGCCGCGTACACCGTCCGCGCCCCCGTATCCAGGTCGTAGGCGCAGAGGAAATTCTCCATTTCCTCCGCTCGCGCCCCCAGGCAGAACAGCCGCCCGCCGCTGATCGCCAGGCCCACGGGACGCTGGGTCCATTGATAGTTATCCGCTTCGTCTAGAACGATATAATCTAAAAAATCCAATTGCAGCGTTTGCTCCAGCGCCGCCGCCCCCGCCCGCAGGGGAAAACGATGCAGCGCCCCTGTATCCAAATTCAGGCCGTAAAGCCAATCCCCCTCCGCCAGCAGGGCATGGAAGGCGGGCTGATCGGTGAATTCAAAATAGCTGTCGGTGTGGGGCAGGCCGGTGATGAATTTCTCCGGCGTGCCGCCGGGGGCGCAGCGATACAGCGCGTTTCCCGCGCCAAAGAAGAAATATTCATCCATTGCAAACACGGCGTAGGGCGTTGCATCCCCCTCGTCCAGGGCCCCCGCCTCCGCCAGGCCCGGCGCGGCCGCCAGCAGCAGGGCCAGCAGCATCCACAGCAGTTTTTTCATTTTGCTTCTCCTTTCGTTTTCCATGGTTTTCATCTATTGGATGCAGCGAAGGGCCCGCAGGTTGCATGGCGAAGAATCTGGCCTGGATTGCGGCGATTTACCACATGCCCGCCACCTTTTGTTCACAATTTATTCATATTTCAGGGCTATACTGAGGGCAATCTTAAAGGAGGCGCTTAAACATGTTTGGCAACAAGGAACAGAAGATAGAAAAACTGGTGGAAAAGAAAAATGCCGCGGGGCTGATTCGCTTTATTAACGATAAGGATTCCGTGATCGCGCTGAAGGCGGTGGAGGCGCTGGGCCAGGTGAAGGGCGACGATTCCTATAACACCTTGATTTCCCTGCTGCGCTCTCCCCGGGCGGATATGCGCGCGGCGGCGGCCACGGCTCTGGGCGCGCTGGGCGATCAGAAGGCCCGGGCCCATATCGATCACCTCTCCAAGACGGAGCAGGATTCCGTTGTACTGGAGGCTATGAAGCAGGCCCTTTCCAAGCTGCACAGCAACGAATAATTGGGAAAATAAAAGCGGGGCTGTGAAAAAACGAAAACGAAGTATTTACGGGGGAACCGTTCTTTGTAAGCCCCAAAACGGTTCCCCCTTCCGCAGTCTCAATCGGCGCGACGGTTTGCTGCCGTTTCCGCCGCTTATTTCGGTTGACTCGCGGGGCTTCCCTTCTCCAAGAAAGCTGTACTTGCATCTCCGCTAGCAAAGAGAAACATGCTTCTCGCCGTGATTCCAGCTTCCTCGTCGCTGAAGATATGTTTTTTTCACAGCCCCATTCTTTCGAGAAAGCCGAAAGAAAAATGAGGACGAAAAATCAGCTTGCTTCGCTGCGCATTATCCCCTTGCAGCGAGGCAAGCTGATTTCTTAATTACTTGTCCTTATCCAACCGGCTTTCTTGAAGGGGGAGGTATCTTTGGCTTCCAAAGAATACCTCCCCCGTATAATTTTTATTTTTCTCAGAACTGCTGCATGGCTTCCAGGTAATTTTTGAGTTCGGAAACGGCGATGCGTTTTTGCTCCATGGTGTCGCGATCGCGGACGGTAACGGTGCCCGTTTCCTCGGTTTCGAAATCCACGGTGATGCACACGGGGGTGCCGATTTCATCCTGGCGGCGATAGCGCTTGCCGATGGAGCCGGTTTCATCGTAATCCACCATGAAATCCTTGGACAGCTGGGCGTGAATATCGCTTGCCAGCGCGCCCAGCTTATTCTTTTGCAGGGGCAGCACGGCGGCCTTGAAGGGGGCCAAGGTGGGATGCAGATGCAGCACAACGCGGCTGTCGTTTTCCAATTGCTCTTCTTCGTAGGCGTTGCACAGGAAGGCCAGCACGGCGCGATCCACGCCCAGGGAGGGCTCGATGCAATAGGGGATGAATTTTTCGTTGGTCACGGGATCCATGTATTCCAAGGATTTGCCCGAATGCTCGCTGTGGCGGGAAAGATCGTAATCCGTGCGGTCGGCCACGCCCCACAATTCGCCCCAGCCGAAGGGGAACAGGAATTCAAAATCCGTGGTGGCCTTGGAATAGAAGGCCAGCTTTTCCGGCTCATGATCCCGCAGACGCAGGGATTCTTCCTTTATGCCCAGGGAAAGCAGCCAATCCCGGCAGAAGGAGCGCCAATACTGGAACCATTCCAGATCCTCCCCCGGCTTGCAGAAGAATTCCAGCTCCATCTGCTCGAATTCGCGAACGCGGAAGATGAAATTGCCCGGCGTGATTTCATTGCGGAAGGATTTGCCGATTTGGGCGATACCGGCGGGCAGCTTTTTGCGGGTGGTGCGCATCACGTTCAGGAAATTAACGAAAATGCCCTGGGCCGTTTCGGGGCGCAGATAAATTTCGTTGGCGGCGTTTTCCGTCACGCCCGCGTAGGTTTTAAACATGAGGTTAAACTGGCGGATGCCGGTAAAATCCTTTTTGCCGCAGACGGGGCATTTAATATCGTGGGAGGCGATATATTCCTCCAGCTCCTGGTTGGTCCAGCCGTCGCCGGTTTCCTCGCCCTTGGTGAAATCCTCGATGAGCTTATCGGCGCGGAAGCGGGCCTTGCAGGCGCGGCAATCCATCAGGGGGTCGTTGAAGCCGCCCACGTGGCCGGAGGCCACCCACACCTCGCGGTTCATCAGGATGGCGCTGTCCAGCCCGGTGTTGTACTTGCTTTCCTGCACGAATTTCTTCCACCAGGCCTTTTTCACATTGTTTTTGAATTCCACGCCCAGGGGGCCGTAATCCCAGGAATTGGCCAGGCCGCCGTAGATTTCGCTGCCCGGAAAAATAAAGCCGCGGCCCTTGCAAAGCGCCACCAGCTTATCCATCGTCAATTGCGCCATGATGATTCCACACACCTTCCTATTGTATTCGCTTCATTATCCCCGTTTCGGGCGCGTTTGTCAAGGCATGGGGAAAGAAAAATCCCGCGGGACGCGGTTTCCGGCAATTGTAATTTTTAAAGACCAGCGATTGTAAATTTTATAAACGACGATTGACATTCAGCGCCGCCTCTGCAAAAATAAAAATTAGAACTGCGTCTGTCAAAAAAAGCAGATTTTTTTCGCCTACGCCGATACGATCAAGGGGTGAACGCATGAAAAAAGCGAAAAAGCCGGTTTTGCTCGCCGGGGGAATTCTTCTTCTTTTGCTGCTCCTTTTCCGGCTGCTTCCGGGGCGGGGCCTGCCCGCCGGGGAGGAGCTGCTGACGAACGGCAGCTTTGCCGAGCTTACGGCGGAGGGCCTGCCCGCGGGCTGGTATACGGAGGCGTATTTCTCCGCCGCCGGGTATACCGGGTTTTCCCTTTCACAGGGCCCGGACGGGATGCAGGCGCTTTCCATCGTCAATTACCAGAAAAACGACGCGCGCATCGCCCAGGAGGCGGCGGTGGAGCCGAACAGCCTGTATTGCCTTTCTGGACTGATTTGCGCCCAGGCGGAGGGCGGCTGGGGGGCGAACCTGTCCATTGCCGGCGTATACGCCGCCGCGTCCGACGGGGTGTACGACAGCCAGGGCATGTGGCAGCGGGTGGCGCTGTATGGCAGAACGGGGCCCGAGCAGCATACCCTGACAGTGTTCGCCCGGCTGGGCGGCTATTCGGGGGAGGCCCTGGGCCAGGCGCAGTTTGCCGGGCTGTCCCTGAAAAAGGTGGAGGCCGTGCCCGAGGGGGCGGAAACCGCGCTGTTTTATCAGCCGGGGCAGGCGGCGGCGCGGGCGTTTCCCCTGGATCTGCGGCATGCGCTGCTGGCGGCGTTCACGGCGCTGTACGCCCTCCTGGTTTGCGCCTGCTTCCGGGCCAAAAGCCTGCTGGGGCTGATGGTTTTATCCCTGTTTTCCGGGGCGCTGTGCCTGCTTTTCCAGGCCGTGGGCGCGCCCGAGCCCATCGAAGGGGCCCGGAATGTGGGCGCGGCCATGCCCTATGCGCCCTATGTGCTCTACGCCCTGCTGCTGGCCACGCTGGCGGCGGCGCTGGCGCTGGGCTATCGCCTGGCGCGGGAGGGGGAGCCCGTGCCGCTCTTTTGCGGGCGCAGGCCCGGGGAGCGCCCCGCGGGCGTTTTCCTGCGGGATGAAGCGGAAAACCACCGTCGTCCCCGCCGCCTGGACGGCCGGGACGCGGCGCTGGCGCTGGGAATCGCGGCGCTCTACGCCCTGGGGGCGTATTCGCATCTGGGCTCCGCCGTATCTCCCCAGACCGCCTTCACCTTCGCGGCGGCGGGGGAGCGGGCGGTCTTTGATCTGGGCGCGCCCCAGGCGGATTTCCGCATGCTGTATATGAACGGCCTGCACGAAAGCGGCAACGGCTTCACGGTGGAGCTCTCCCAGGACGGGGAAAGCTGGGAGCCGCCCCTTTCCTGCGCGGTGTCCATCGGCGCGCTGTATCAATGGTTTTATGTGACGGGGGACGGCATGCCCGACGCGCGGGCGCTGAGCGGGCGCTATGTGCGCCTGACGGCGGCGGCCCCCGGGCTGACGCTGCTGGAAACGCTGTTCCGGGACGCGGAGGGGCGGCCCCTGGCCGTCACGGTGGAAGGCCCCGCCGGGCGGGACGCTTCCGCCCTGGTGGACGAGCCGGATACCCTGGAGGGGGAGCCCGGCTGGTATAACGGCATGTATTTTGACGAGATCTATCACGCCCGCACGGCGTATGAGCATCTGCACGGCCTGCAGCCCTATGAGATTTCGCATCCGCCGCTGGGCAAGGTGCTGATGAGCTGGGGAATCGCCGCCTTTGGCATGACGCCCTTTGGCTGGCGCTTTGCGGGGGCTTCCTGCGGCGTGCTGATGCTGCCGGGCATGTATCTGCTGGGGCGGCTGCTCTTTGCCAAGCGGCGGTACGCCCTGCTTGCCTGCCTGGCCCTGGCGCTGGATACGCTGCATTTCACCCAGACCCGCATCGCCACCATCGACAGCTTTGTGGTGCTGTTCATCATCTGGGCGGTGTATTTTATGCTGCGGTGGTTTTATGCGGATTTCTTTGGCAAAAAGCTGGGCCGCACGCTGGTTCCCCTGGCGCTGTCCGGGGCGTGCATGGGCCTGGCCGTCGCCAGCAAATGGACGGGCTGCTTTGCGGGCGTGGGTCTGGCGGCGGTTTTCTTTCTGGGCGTTGGGCGGCGGTGGCGGGCCGCGGGAGAGGCCGCCGCGCTTCCCCCTGCCCGGCGGGACGGCCTGGCCGCCGTGGCGGCGGAGCAGGGGAAAAAGCGATTGCTGATTACGGTGGCCAGCTGCCTGATCTTTTTCGTGCTGATCCCGGCGGGCATTTATTGGTGCGCCTATATCCCCTATTTCGCGCCCAGCGGCGGCGTGAACCTGGCGCGCATTGTGGACGCGGCGAAAACCATGCTGTGGTATCACGGGCAGCCGGGGCTGGGCATGGATCACCGCTATTACGCGCCCTGGTATCGCTGGCCGCTGTCGGAAGTGCCCATGTGCTACGCCGTACCCCGCTATGTGCCGCAGGGGTACGCCTATGTTATCTGGGCCTTTGGGAATTACGCGGTGTGGTGGACGGGCTTTGCGGCGCTGCTGGCGGTGGTTTACGCCTGGGCGCGGCATCAGGCGCTGCCCGTGCTTTGCCGGGGCTTCCGGGAGCGCGTTTTCCCCCTGGCTCCCCTGGGAGAGCGGGACGCGCGCCCCGCGCTGCTGCTGATCTGCTTTGGCGCGCAGTTTCTGCCCTGGACGCTGGTGCCCCGGGGAACGTATATCTACCACTATTTTCCCAGCCTGCCCTTCATCATTCTGTGCACGGCCTACGTTCTGGAGCAGCTGGGCGGCTGGTATACCGCCCGCGCCGGGCAGCGGGACGCGGCCCTTGCGGAAAAACAGGCCGACCGCGTAAGCCTGCTGGCCGTGGGCGCGTATTTGCTGCTGGCCGCCGCCTTCTTCATCGCCTTCTATCCTCTCGCCAGCGGCGCGCTGGCGCCCACCGCCTGGCTAAGCGCCCTCAACTGGTTCGGGACAATGGGATATTAAGAAGATCATGCGAGGGAACCTTCTTTGGGGGCCAAAGAACGGTTCCCCCGCAATATTTATCTCAAATTCCCCCGCTTTCAGGCAGGATTTCGGGCCCTGTTTTCAGAAATATATAAAGAATGGAAATTTTCGCTGGGGGAGGCTGGGATATGACGCTTCGTCCGCCGCGCCGCGTTCCTGACGACGAGCAGCGCCTGATCGTGCTGTGCGCCCTGGACGCGCTTGCGCCCTGCACGGAATTGCAGCTGCTGCAATTTCTTTTTGAGCACGATTTGATGAATTATTTTGATATGATGTTCGCCCTGAACGATCTGTGCGCCCGGGGCCAGGCGGTGCGCCAGAAAAAGCGGGCGGGCTATCTTTACCAGCCCACCGACGCGGGGCGCGAGGCCTTGGCCCTTTTCGGGGGGCGGGTGCCGGGCAGCGTAAAGGCCCTGCTGAAGGAGACGGCCCGGGTGTGGCGGGCGCGCTTTGCGCAGGAGGCCCAGTACGCCCACCAGGTGCAGCAGACCAACCGGGGCGAATACGAATTAACGCTGTCCGTGGTGGAGCAGGAAATGGATATGCTGCGGCTCACCCTGTCGCTGCCCAGCCGGGAGCTGGCCAACCAGCTGGCGGCCAAATGGCCCAAAAAGGCGGGGGAGATTTACGAAACGGTGATCCGCATGCTTACGGAGGAGGACGCATGAGCGTGTACGCCGTCATCCTCTGCGGCGGCGGCGGCACGCGCATGGGCGCGGCGGAAAATAAAACGCTGCTGCCCATCGGCGGCACGCCCGCGCTGATACGCAGCCTGACGGCCTTTCAGGGGCTGGTGCAGGGCGTGGTGCTGGTGGTGCGCGCGGGGGAGGAAGCGCGGTTTCGGGCGGTGCTGGCGGCGTATCATCAATCGGTTTACGCCCTGACGCCCGGCGGCGCGGATCGCCAGGAAAGCGCGCTTTGCGGTCTGCGGGCGCTGCCGAAGGATGCGGAATACGCGCTGATCCACGACGGCGCGCGCCCCTTTGTCAGCCGGGAGGTGATCGCCCGGGTGCTGGAGAGCACGCTTGCCCGGGGCAGCGGCGTGGCCGCCGTGGCCGCCCGGGACACCATCAAGCGGGCGCAAACGGACGGCCGCGTGCTGGAAACGCCTGATCGCGCCTCGCTCTATCAGGTGCAAACGCCCCAGGGCTTCCGGGTTTCGGCGCTGCTGGCCGCCCATGCCGGGGCCGCCGCCCGCTATACCGACGATGCGGCGCTGATGGAGGCGGCGGGCTACCCCGTCTATCTCACCCCGGGGGATTACCGGAATATCAAGCTCACATCGCCGGAGGATCTGCGCATGGCAAACAATCTGCTTTTTCCCCGCGTCGGCCACGGCTGCGACGCGCACCGCCTGGTTCCCGGGCGGGAATTATGGCTGGGCGGGGCGAAAATTCCCTATGAAAAAGGGCTGCTGGGCCACAGCGACGCGGACGCGGCGCTGCACGCGCTGATGGACGCGCTGCTGGGAGCGGCGGGGCTGCCCAATATAGGCCAGCTTTTCCCCGACAGCGCGGAGGAATACCGGGGCGTTTCCTCCCTGAAGCTGCTGCGGGAGGTGGGCCGCCGCCTGACGGAGGCGGGCTTTTCCCTGGGCAACTGCGATGTGACCATTATCGCCCAGGCCCCCAAGCTATCCCCCTATCTGGCGGAAATGCGGCGGCAGACGGCGGCGGCCCTGGGCGTATCCGAGGGCCAGGTTTCCTATAAAGCCACCACCACCGAGGGCATGGGCTTCGAGGGGGCGGGCGAAGGAATCAGCGCCCACGCCGTGGCCCTGCTTTTCCAAATGGACGGCCGCTGAAAAAATCCTGCATTTACGGCGCGAGAGAAACGAAAAATCGCGCCCTTCGATCAATACAAAGGAGGCAAAGAACATGCTTCTCAACGGTAATATCTGGGTGGGCACTTCTTCACAGGGGGCGGTATGCATGCTGCCCTCCCTGGCCAACCGCCACGGCCTCATCGCCGGGGCCACGGGCACGGGCAAAACGGTCACGCTGCAGGTGCTGGCCGAGGGCTTTTCCCAGCTGGGCGTGCCCGTTTTTATGGCGGATATTAAGGGCGATCTGGCGGGCCTGTGCAAGCCCGGCGAAAACAACGAGAAAATCGAAAGCCGCCTGCAGGCCTGCGGCGTAAGCCATTTTCCCTTCCGTGCCTGCCCCGTCACCTTCTGGGATGTGTACGGCGAAAAGGGTCATCCCGTCCGCGCCACGGTGAGCGAAATGGGCCCGCTGCTGCTCTCCCGCATGCTGGGCCTGAATGAAACCCAGACCGGTGTGATGCACATCATTTTCCGCATCGCGGACGACGAGGGCATGCTGCTGCTGGATCTGAAGGATGTGAAGGCCATGCTGGCCTATGTGGGCGAAAACGCCGCCCGCTACACCCTGGATTACGGCAACATCGCCAAATCCACCGTGGGGGCCATGCAGCGGGCCATCGCCATTCTGGAGGATCAGGGGGGCGATTTCTTCTTCGGCGAGCCCGCCCTGGATCTGCGGGATTGGTTCTGCCAGGATGAAAACGGCAACGGCATGATTCATATCCTCTCCGCCGAAAAGCTGTTCCATAAGCCCACCATGTATTCCACCTTCCTGCTGTGGCTGCTGGGCGAGCTGTATGAAATTCTGCCCGAGCAGGGGGATAGCGCCCTGCCCCGGATGGTGTTCTTCTTTGACGAGGCGCATCTGCTCTTCGACGATTGCTCCAAGGCGCTGCTGGAGCGCATCGAGCAGGTGATCCGCCTGATTCGTTCCAAGGGCGTGGGCGTGTATTTCATCACCCAGTCCCCGGCGGACGTGCCCTCCTCCGTGCTTTCCCAGCTTTCCGGCCGGGTGCAGCACGCGCTGCGCGCCTTCACCCCCCAGGAGCAAAAGGTGATCCGCGCCGTGGCCCAAACCTTCCGCCCCAACCCCGCCTTCGATACCGAGGAGGCCCTCACCCAGCTGGCCACCGGCGAGGCCCTGCTTTCCTTCCTTCAGGAGGACGGCACCCCCTCCGTCACCCAGCGGGCCACCATTCTGCCTCCCCAATCCCAGATCGGGGCCATTTCCGATTCCCTGCGCCGCACCTTTATGGATACCGACGCCGTGGGCGGAAAATATGATGAAATCGTGGATCGGGAAAGCGCCTATGAGCGCCTCTCCGCCCAGTTTATGCAGGCGGGCGTGCAGCAGACGCAGGTGGTGCGCCCCCTGCCCCAGCAGCCCGAGCAGGAGCAAGCCTATCAGCCCCAGCCCTATCAGCAGCCCGCTTTCCAGCAGGCCGTGCCGGTGCAGCAGGCGCAGCAAGCCGCGCCCATCGCCTTCCGGGTGTATAACCCCGTCACCGGGCAATATGAGGAGCAGGCCGCCCCGCAGCAGCAGCCCGTCTATCAGCAGCCTGCGTATCAGCAGCCCGTGTATCAGCAGCAGGCCGCCTATCCCGCGACGCAGCAGCAGGCCTATCCCGTGCAGCAGGCCCAGACGATAGCGGAAGCGCCCCAGCCGGAGAAAAAAGAAAAAACCCGCAAGGTGGCCAAAAAGCGCAGCGAAATGACCACCGGGGAGCAGCTGCTGGATTCCCTCACCAAATCCTTCACCACCTCGGTGGGCCGCCAGGCGGGCAGCAGCCTCACCCGCTCCCTGCTGGGCGTGCTGGGCCTGAGCGGAAAAAGATAAACCGCGCGCCTGCCCCTTCCTGCATCCCTGGAAGGGGCGGCAAGCATTCCGGGGCTTTTCTCCGGCATTTCGAAAATCTGTTTAAAAAAGGAGCGCGCGCTATGAAACGCAGAATCGGTATCCTTACCAGCGGCGGCGACTGTCCCGGCCTTAACGCGGCCATCCGCGGCGTGGCCCGGGCCTCCTACGAAATGTTCGATGCGGAAATCGTTGGCATTATGGACGGCTATCGCGGCCTCATCGAGGGCGAATGGCAGGAAATGAAGCGCAGCCAGTTTTCCGGCATCCTCACCCTGGGCGGCACCATCCTTGGCACCAGCCGCCAGCCCTTCCGCAATATGCGGGTGATCGGGGAGGACCAGGTGGACAAGGTGGCGGCCATGAAAAAGAATTTCGCCGCCATGAAGCTGGATTGCCTGGTGACGCTGGGGGGCAACGGCACCCATAAAACCGCCAACCTCCTTTCCCAGGAGGGGCTGCCCGTCATCGGTCTGCCCAAGACCATCGATAACGATATTTACGGCACGGATTTCACCTTCGGCTTCCACACCGCCGTGGATATCGCCACCGAAGTGATCGACCGCATCCACACCACCGCCGCCTCCCACGGGCGGTGCATGGTCATAGAAATTATGGGCAACAAGGCGGGCTGGCTCACGCTGTATTCCGGCCTGGCGGGCGGGGCGGACGTGGTGCTGCTGCCCGAAATTCCCTATGATATTAAGCAGGTGGCCCAGGTGGTGGAAACCCGGGCCAAGAGCAAAAAGGCCTTCTCCATTATCGCCGTGGCCGAAGGGGCCATGGATAAAAAAGAAGCCAAAATGAAAAAAAAGGAGCGGGAGGCCTACCGCCAGGAAACGGGCTTTGACGGCGTCGCCAATCGCCTGGCCCGGGAATTGAGCGAGCTGGTGGGCGTGGAGGCCCGGGCCGTTGTGCCGGGGCATATCCAGCGGGGTGGCTCCCCCTCCGCCTATGACCGCGTGCTGGCCACCCAGTTCGGCGTGCATGCCGCCCAGCTGATCCAGCGGGGCGAATACGGCGTGTCCGTGGCCCTGGCGGGGAACACCGTCACCCATAACCTGCTTTCCGAAATCGCGGGCGTGCCCAAGCTGGTGCCCCCCGAGCATCAGCTGGTGCAGGTGGCCCGGGATATGGGCATCTCCCTGGGCGATTGATTTTTTTCCAGGGCGGGATGAAACGCCCGCTTTCGCGCGTTTACCCCATAGACGTGCCCCGGGAAAAACGCCCGAAGCGGCCCGCCGCGCGGATACCGCCATGCAAAGGATGAGAAAACATGTGGATTTGCCCCCATTGCCACACGGAGAACAAGGAAGCCTACGCCGTCTGCGGCGCATGCGGCGCGCCCCGTGCTGCGGGACGCTTTGGCTCCGCCCCCCAGCGGATGGAACCGCCCCAGGAGCCTGCCCGCGCGCCCCGGGTTTCCGCACCCCGCACGCCGGGGACGGATTACGCCCTTCCCGCCCGCAATTACCGCGCCCGGGAAAACGCGCCCGAGCCTGAAGCGTCGCCCCGGCCCCGGCGGGGCTTTCTCCTCTGCCTGGGGCGTATGATCGGCTGGACGCTGCTGCTGTTGCTGCCGCTGCTGTGCGCGGCGCTGGCCTGGCGGCAGGCGGCAATTCTGCGGCCCCTGCTCTCGGGCCTGCTGCTGGGCGCGGAGGCCGCCGATCTGCCCGCAGCCCTCTGCTACGCCGCGCTGGCCTTCCTGGCGGCGCTGCTCTGCACGCTTCCCGGCCTTTGGACGCTATTATTGTCAAAAAAACGATGAAAAACGATAAAAATAATGCGAGGGAGCCTTCTTTGGAGGCCAAAGAAGGCTCCCTCGCGCTCCCTCAAGAAAACCGATTGGGGAAAATGAGGCGGTAAGCAATCAGCTTGTTTCTTCGCCCTTTTCCTTTTGTTAGCGGAGAAACAAGCTGATTCCCTGATCCCCCTCTCTATCCAATCGGCTTTCTCGGAGGGGGTGCGGGGGAACCGCTCTTTGGCCACAAAGAACGGTTCCCCCGCATATTTATATATCTTATCTTACTCCCTTCGGAAGGTGGGAATGTCGCGCAGGGTGACAGGCAGCTCCATCCAGCCCGCGCCCTGATAGCGCTTGCCGTCGAAGCCCTGCCATTCGCCCTGGGGCAGATACACGCGCTTCACTTTCGCGCCCTTTTCCAGCACGGGGGCCACCAGCAGATCATCCCCCAGCATGAATTGGCCGTTCACCTGCTCCAAATGCTCATCGGGGAAGGCGTAGGCCATGTGGCGGGTGATGGGCTCGCCCGTTTCAGCGGCGCGGCGGGCCAGGGCGTACAGCGTTTCGCCCAGTTCGCCGTGGCGCTTAAGCGCGTCCACCACCAGCGCGGCGTTTTCCTCGCCGAGCACCCGCCAGGGGGAAACGGACATCTGCATCATGCCCATATAGCAATTGGCCTGGGCCCAGCGGACGAACAGCTCCTCATCCATTTTCTTGCCGCCCTGGAAGCAATCCAGAATGCCGCCGCCCACCATATCGGGGCAGCAATAGGCGTAGCCCAGCAGGCCCTGGAGCAGCGTGTGGGGGATGAGGGTGTTCAGCCCGTAATCCGTCCAGGAGTGATATTTATCGTGCAGCCGGGCCACGATGGGCGTACCCCCGGCCTTCCAGGCGGCGCGGAACTCATTGAGGGGATATTGCGCGCCCACCTCGTTGAAAACCTGCGTCTGCTCCCGGGCCAGCATGGGGCGGAAGGCCTGATCGTCGTCCGCGTAGAAATACACGTCCCCCGCGTCGAATTTGAAGCCGTCCACGCCGTAGCGCGCCATCAGGCCCCGCAGCTGGCCGTGATACCATGCCGCCGCTTCGGGATTGCTCAAATCCAGCACCGCGCTGTAGCCGCTCCACCACCGGCGAATGGCGATTTCCCCCGCCGCGTCCCGCAGCAGATAGCCCTTGTTGCGCAGCATTTTGTATTGCGTTCCCGCGCTGGCCACAATGGGGGATACCCACACCATCACCGCGAAGCCCATCTGATGCAGATCATAAATCAGCTGGGCGGGATCGGGAATTTTGCGCTTATTGAATTCGAAGGTGCCGTAATCCTCCTGCCAGCCGCCGTCGATCATCAGGATGCCGGCGGGCAGGCCGTGGGCCAGAATGCCCTGGGCGTAGCGGAGGATGTTGTCCGTGGTTTGCTCGGTGCCCAGCTCAATCCAGGTGTTATACTGGGGATGGGTGAAAAAGCGCGCGTCGGGCAGCGCGGGGGAAAAGGGGAAATGCGCCCGGCAGGCGGCCAGATACGCCCCCCGTAGGTTTTCAAAGCCCTCCGCCAGCAGAATTTCCCCCGCGCCCCGGCAAGAAATCTTCCCCTGACCGGCGGTGAGCACAAAGGGGCGCTCGCTCCAGATATACCGGCCCTTGGAGGAAACGAACAGCGGCGCGAACTGATCGTTTTCCCGGCCCTTATCGGGATCCAGGGTGATTTGGGCGCTTGCATCCAGCGGCATCAGATGCCCGCTGTTCACCGCGCCGCCCCACCAGTATTCTCCCGGAAGCATGGTAAATTCGCGTTCCATTTTTTCAGCCTTCTTTCCTTCTTTCCGATTTGTTGTTCCTGGAAAATATCATACGGACCGCCGCCGCCTCTGTCAAGGCCGAAAACAAAAAACCACGCCCCGGGAGAAAAATACCAGGCGCGGCGGGGAAGAAAATATGGGATTATATCATGCGGAAGAGGTATTCTTTGGGGGCAAGATGGGTTTTCCCCTTCCGTAACCTCAATTGGCGCGCCGATTGAGGTTGCGGAAGGGGGCCGAAATCTCCCGCCATTTTCCTTTCTTGCCGTCCGAAACCCGCGCTTCCGCTACTTATTTAATCCAATCCGCCGGGCGGACGGAGAAGGGCTCGCCCGATTGAAAATCCGAAAGGAGCATCAGGGATTTTTCGCCCTGGATCAGGCGATTCTTGGGGTGCTCCAGGGCCAGGACGAAGCAGGTGCCCACCACGGTGGTGGCAAACTCCTTCATCAATTCTATCATGCCCTTGGCGGTGCCGCCGCCGCGCATAAAATCATCCACGATCAGGGTGCGCTGGCCCTCCTTCACGGCGCGGCGGGAGAGGGCCATGGTTTCAATGCCGCCGGAGCCGGAGACATAGGAAATGTTCACCGCGCTACCCTCATACACCTTGGTGGCCCGTCGGGCGATCACCAGCGGCACCCCCAGGGCCCGGGCGGTCATCAGCGCCACAGGGATGCCCTTGGTTTCCATGGTGAGCACGAAATCCACGTTTTCCCCGTAATATTCCCCGGCGATCAGATTGCCCATGCCCTCCACCAGCGCGGGGGTGGAAAGAATATCGGAAAAATAGAGGAAGCCGCCGGGCAGCTGGCGATTAGGCTCCCGCAGGCGCTGGCAGATGCCCTCGATAAAGGGCCGGGCGGATTCCCCCCGCGTCGCCGGGCGATAGCGCACGCCCCCTGCGGCCCCCGCCACCGTTTCCAGCCGCCCCAAATGAAAATTGGAAAAGGACTGCTGCAAAATGTCCACGTCCTCGCTGACGGTGGATTTGGCCGTCGAAAAAAGCTCGCAGAAATGGGACAGCGTGAAAATCTGATTGGGGGCGGCGGTTAAAATCTGGGCCATGGCCGCCAGCCGTTCATTCCGCTTTACTTTCTCCATGAGGGATCATCCTTTCCTTTTCTTTGCCGCAGGGGATTGTGCGGCGCTTTTCGGCAAACTGTCGATCTGAAAAACCGCAAAGGCGGTTTTCCTAATCCTATTGTACCATATAAATACGAATATTTCCAGCGAATTACAAAAATAATGTTCGGAAATATGAGAAATTCTTGCGAATCGTCGCTTTCCATGCTATACTAACCGGGAAGAAAAGCGCGTTATCAAGAAAAAGGAGAGAAAATATGCGGACAAACGAATGCTTGCGGGCGGGCTGGCGCTTCGCCCCCGCCGGGGCCCTTTTGGAAACGCACGCGGAAAAGGGGGACGCCTGCCCCCTGGAGGCGCGGCTGGATTTTGACGATTCCTCGTGGCGGGCGATTTCCGTGCCCCACGATTTTGTGATCGAGGAAACGCCTCAGCCCCAGGAGGACCGGCTGCGGGGTTATCTGCGGCACGGACAGGGCTGGTATCGCCTTCGCTTTTCCCTGCCGCGGGAGGATGAGGGTAGGCGGCTGACGCTGCTGTTTGAGGGGGTGGCCTCACGCTGCGCGGTATGGCTGAACGGCTTCAGGCTCTGCGTCCACGAAGGGCAATTTTGCTCCTTTGAAGTGGATATTTCCCAGGCGGCGGAATACGGGGGCGAAAACCTCCTCTGCCTTTGGGCGGACGCCAGCTATCAGGAGGGCTGGTGGTACGGCGGGGGCGGAATTTACCGCCCGGTGTGGCTGCGCAAAACGGAGGCCGTTTGCGTGGATTTATGGGGCCTTTGCATCCGAACGGAGCATCTGGGCGGCGAGCGCTGGCGAACGGCGGTGCAGGCCGATCTGGTGAACGATCGCTTTGAGGCCGTGACGGGGCGCATGACCGCCTGGGTGGAAACCGCCGAGGGTCAGGCCGTGGCGCAATCGGAAACGGTTTCCTTCTCCCTGTCCGCCCGGGCAAAGGGCGGCTGCGCCGCGGCGCTGACGGTGGAGGGCCCCCGACGGTGGGATATTGATTCGCCCGCGCTTTACCGTCTGCGGGTGCGGCTGTGGGATGCGGCGGGAAACGCGCTGGATGAAGCCACGGAGCGCTTCGGCTTCCGCACCTTCCGCTTTGACGCGGACGCGGGCTTTTTCCTCAATGAGCGGTCCGTGAAATTAAAGGGGGTCTGCTGCCATCAGGATTACGGCCTCACAGGCGTCGCCATTCCGCCCCGGATTGAGCGCCTGCGCCTGGAGAAATTGAAAGCCATGGGGGCCAACGCCTACCGCTCCGCCCATAACCCTTCCAGCAGCCATCAAATGGATGTGTGCGACGAACTGGGTCTGCTGGTCATGGCGGAAAACCGAGCCTTCAGCTTCAGCGCCGCAGCCCAGGAGCAGCTGCGTATGCTGATTCGCCGCGATCAGAACCGTCCCAGCGTGATTCTCTGGTCCGTGGGCAATGAGGAACCCGCCCAGGCGCGCCCTCAGGGCAGACGCATCGCCCAGGCGCTTCAGGCCCTGGCGCATCAGCTGGATCCCACCCGCCCCGTCACCCTGGCCCAGGACGGCGGGCTGGACGACGGCCAGGCCATCTCCGTCATGGATGTGATCGGCATTAACTATAACACCGAAACCTACGACCGGGTACACGCGGCCTATCCCTGCGCGCCCATGCTGGCCTCCGAATGCGGGGCGCTGGGCACCACCCGGGGCTACTACGGCCCGGACGACCCGGCACGGGGCTATTTCTCCGCCTACGATCACCCCGTAGGCGTGTATGTGGCCGACCGGGCGGAAACCTGGCGGCGCATCGCCCAGCGGCCTTTCATGGCGGGCATGTTCCTCTGGTCCGGCGTGGAGCACCGGGGCGAAACCCAGTGGCCCCGGCTGTGCTCCCAGAGCGGCTGTCTGGATTTCTTCTTGCAGGAGAAGGATGCTTATTATCAAACCCAGGCCCAATGGACGCAAGCGCCCATGCTGCATCTGCTGCCCCATTGGAATTTTCCGGGCCGGGAGGGGGAGCGCATCCGCGTCGTGGCCTATACCAATCAGCCGGAGGCGGAGCTGTTTTTGAACGGAGTGAGCCAGGGGCGGCTTACCGTGCCCCCTTTCGGCTACGCCCAGTGGGAGGTTCCCTACGCTCCCGGCCGCCTGGAGGCGAAGGCCTTCCGGGGCGAAGGCGTTACGGCCCAGGCCCTTTGCGAAACCACCGGCGCGCCCGTGCGCCTGCGGCTGGTGCGGGAGGAGAACGCGCCCGTTTACGCCCGGGCGGGGGAAACGCTGCCTCTCAAATGCCTGGCGCTGGACGCGCAGGGCAGGCCCGTGCCCACCGCCGATCCCAAGGTATATTTTTCCCTGCAAGGGGCGGGGCGGATTCTTGCCACGGGCTCGGATGTGTGCGATCACAACCCGCCCCGGGAAGCGGCCCGGGCCATGCGGGCAGGGGTGATCGCCGTGCTGGCGGGAGCTTTCGAGCGGCCCGGGCCAATCACCCTGCGCGCCGAAAGCGACGGCCTGGAGCCGGGAACGCTGACGGTGGAGATTCAATGATAATGGGGCGAGGAGCCGTCTCTTTTGCCAACGGAAAAACAAGCCGCTTTCTCATGTTCGCTCCTCCCCATACGGCTTTCTGGGAGAGGGCGCGGGGGAACCCATCTTTGGCTTACAAAGACGGGTTCCCCCGCCGTGCCTCTCCCCATTTCCCCGTGCCTCTCCCCATTTCCCCGCTTCGAAGTTGTGAAAAGCGGGAAAGCGTGCTATAATAAAATGTTGCCAAATTCATCCGCCGAAAAAGGAGCGCGCTATGCTAGCCATCGTAGGCCTGGGAAACCCAGGCGAAAAATACGCCCACACCCGCCATAACGCGGGCTTTGACGTGATCGACATTCTATCCCAGAAGCTGAACATCCCGGTAAAAAAGCTGAAATGCCATGCCGTGCTGGGGGAGGGCCTGCTGGAAAACGGGCAGAAGCTGGCGCTGATTAAGCCCCAGACCTTCATGAACCTCAGCGGCCAGTGCGTGGCCGAGGCGCTTTCCTGGTATAAGATCACGCCCCGGGAAATGCTGCTGATTGTGGACGACATTGATCTGCCCTTCGGCCAGGTGCGTATCCGGGGCAAGGGCGGCCCGGGCACGCACAACGGGCTGCGCCACATCGTGCAATGCACCGGCACGGGGGATTTTCCCCGGGTGCGGGTAGGCATGGGCGCGCCGCCGCCGGAATGGGATCTGGCGGACTGGGTGCTGGGCAAATTTGCCGACGAGGCGGCCCGGAAAACGGCCTTTGACGCCTATATGCTGGCCGCGGAAGCGGCGCTGTGCTGGGCGGAGCACGGTATCGACCTGACGATGAACCGCTATAATCAACGCCATGCTGCTCAATAAAATTCTGGAATACCTTGCCGCCTCCCCCTCCTTCCGGGAGGCTTTTGACGCGCCTGAAAAGGGCGTGCATTCGCTTTACGATATGGCGGAGGGCCAGCGCGCCTTTTACGCCGCCGCCCTGGCCCGGAAAACGGGGCGGCAGATTCTCTATATCGCGCCCTCGGATGCGGCCGCCATGCGCGCGGCGGACGATTGCGCTGCATGGCTGGGGGGCGGGGCGGCGCTGCTGCCCGCGCCGGAAATCAATTTCACCCGGGCGGTGGCCAGCCAGGAAAACACGTTCCAGCGCCTTTCCGTGCTGCAACGGGCGCGGACGGGGGAAATCCGCGTGCTCTGCGCCCCGGCGGACGCGCTGCTGGCCCGGATGCTGCCCCCGGCGCAATACGATTCCGCCGCCGTTTCCCTGAAGGAGGGCGGCCGCATGCTGCCCGGGGAATTGATTGAGCGGCTGGTGAAAATGGGCTATGAGCGGGTGGACATGGTGGAGGGCAAGGGCCAATGCGCCCTGCGCGGCGCCATTGTGGACGCCTTCTCCCCCGCAGAAAGCGCCGCCACTCGTATAGAATTTTTTGACGACGAGGTGGATTCCATCCGCGCCTTTGACCCCATCTCCCAGCGCAGCCTGGAGCGGCAGGAGCAAGCCCGCTTCTTCCCCGCCGTGGAATGGCTGGCGGGGCCCGAGCAGGCCGCCGCCATGCGCCGCATGATTCGGGAGCAAGCGGGAAAAAAGCAGGATGGGCCCCTGGCCCCTCAGCTGCCCCCCCTGCCCGAGGAGGAGGACGCGCCCGCCGAGGCCCCCGCCTCCGTGCCCGCCGCCTACCGGGTGTATGATACTGGGGTGGCCCGCCTGCTGCGGGACGCCGATCTGCTGGAAAACGGCCAGCAGCCGCCCCAGCTTGCCCTCTGGGCGGGGGCGCTGGCGCTGCCCTGCGCCTGGCTGTGGCAATACCTGGACGCGCCCATTATCCTGCTGGACGACCCGGAACATATTCAGGCCCGGTGCGACGACCGGCTGGCCGGGTTCGCGGAGGATTTTAAATTATCCCTGGAGCGGCAGGAGGCCGTGCCCCAGCAGGGCAGCCTGCTGCGGGCCTGGGGCGAGGCCGCGGCGGCGCTGGAAGGGCTGAACGTCTGCGCCATGCAGGATTTTCTGCGGGGCGGCGGGCAATTGACCCCCGCCAAGGTGACGCGCTTTGCCGGAACCGCCGCGCCCAAATATGTATCCCGCTTCAAGGATCTGGCGGGGGATTTGCAGGCCTGGGAAAAGGAGGGAACGCTCACGCTGCTCATGGCGGGGGGCGAGGCCCGGGCCCATCGCCTGGAAACCGCCCTGGCGGAGCTTTCCACCCCCGTGCCCACCTGGCAGGAGCGGGAGGAGATCGGCCCGGGCCAGGCGGCGATTTGGCCCCTTACGCTGTCTCGCGGCTTCCAATTGCCCGATTGCGGGCTTGCCGTCATTGCGGACAGCGATATCTTCGGCGCGGGCTATCGCAAAACCCGCTCCCGGAAAACCGCCGGGGAAAAGCTGGAGGCCTTTACCGATCTCAAGGAAGGGGATTACGTCGTTCACGAGGCCCACGGCGTGGGCATTTTCCGGGGCACGGTGCGCCTGCAAAGCGAGGGCACCTACCGGGATTACCTGCTGATTCAGTATCAGGGCAACGATAAACTCTATGTGCCCACCGATCAATTCGACCGGGTGCAGAAATTCATCGGCGGGGCGGATAACGCGCCCCCGCTGAATTCCCTGAACGGCGGCGAATGGGAACGGCAAAAAAAGAAGGTGAAGGCGGGGCTGAAAAAGCTGGCCTTCGACCTGGTGGCCCTCTATGCCGCCCGGCAATCCACCCCCGGCCACGCCTTTGGCCCCACCACCCCCTGGGAGCGCCAATTTGAGGACGCCTTCCCCTACGAGCTCACCCCCGATCAGGAAAAGGCGGTGGCGGATATTCGCCGGGATATGGAGGCCCCCACCAATATGGATCGCCTGGTCTGCGGCGACGTGGGCTATGGTAAAACCGAGGTGGCCCTCCGCGCCGCCATGAAGGCGGTGATGGACGGCAAGCAGGTGGCGCTTCTGGCCCCCACCACCATCCTGGCCCAGCAGCATTATTACACCATGCTCAAGCGCTTCGCCGATTTTCCCGTGGCTATCGACGTGCTTTCCCGCTTTCGGGGCCCCAAGCTGCAAAAGGAAACCATCGCCCGGGCGGCGGAGGGCAAGGTGGATATTCTGGTGGGCACCCACCGGCTGCTTTCCAAGGATGTGCGGTTTAAGGATTTGGGGCTGCTCATCGTGGATGAGGAGCAGCGCTTCGGCGTGGCCCATAAGGAGGCCATTAAAAACCTGAAAAAAACCGTGGATGTGCTCACCCTCTCGGCCACGCCCATTCCCCGCACGCTGCATATGAGCATGGTGGGCGTGCGGGATATGAGCCTGCTGCAAACCCCGCCGGAGGAGCGCTACCCCGTGCAGACCTACGTGCTGGATTACAACGACGCGGTGATTCGCGACGCCATCATGCGGGAGCTGGCCCGGCAGGGGCAGGTGTATTTCCTGTATAATCAGGTGCGCAGCATCGATCAGTTCGCCGCCCGGCTGCGGGCGCTGGTGCCCGAAGCGCGCATTGCCGTGGCCCACGGCCAGATGAAGGAAAACCTGCTGGAGGATGTGATGCTGGATTTCTATGAGGGGCGCTTCGACGTGCTGCTCTGCTCCACCATCATAGAAAACGGCCTGGACGTGGCCCGGGCCAACACCATCATTATCTTCGACGCGGATCGCTTTGGCCTGTCCCAGCTGTATCAGCTGCGGGGCCGCGTGGGCCGCTCCACCCGGGTGGCCTACGCCTATTTCACCGTGCGCCCCGATAAAATGCTTTCCGAAACCGCCCAGAAGCGCCTTTCCGCCATTCGGGAATTCACCGCCTTCGGCTCGGGCTTCCGTATTGCTATGCGCGATTTGGAAATTCGCGGCGCGGGCAATATTTTCGGCCCGGAGCAAAGCGGCAATGTGGCCGCCGTGGGCTATGATATGTATTGCCGCCTTATCGAGGAGGCTGTGCGCGAGGCCCAGGGCGAAACCGGCGCGCCCGGCGCGCAGGCCCCCTTCCAGGTGGAAACCCGGGTGGAACTGAAGGTGGACGCCTATCTGCCGCTGGAATACGTCCGGGGCGAAAATCAGCGCATGGAGGTATTCAAGCGCATCTCCCTCATCAAAAACCGCGACGACCGCGAGGATGTGATCGAGGAGATGATCGACCGCTTCGGCGATCTGCCCGAGCCCGTGATGCATTTGATCGACATCGCTCATTTGCGGGGTGTGTGCGGCCGCCTGGGCGTGAGCCGCGTGAATTACACTGCGGGCACGCTGGTGCTGAAGCTGGCCCCCAGCGCGGCCGACCCCGTTCGCCTTTACGCCGCCCTGGAAAAAACGGATAAGCGCCTGTTCCTCTCCGCCGCGCGGGAGCCCGCGATCCTCCTGCGCGATCCGAAAAAAACTGTGGAGCAGCTCCTTGCCCAGTCCATCCCCATCCTGGAAAAGCTGGAGGAAGCGCTGGGAGAGGGGTAAGAAGATATATGTGTGTATGCGGGGGAGGTATTCTTTGGAGGCCAAAGAATACCTCCCCCGCGCCCCCTCTAAGAAAGCCGTTTGGGGAGGAAAAGGGAACAAGAAATCCGCTTGCTTCTCCGCCCAAAAAGGCGGCGCGCATCAGGGAATACTCCTCCCGCAAAAATCCTCCATGTTTTCCTTTACAGGGCTGGGCGGCTTTGGTAAAATAGAGGGGTGAAAACGGGATGGAGGAATGCGGCATGGAAAGCGCGAAGCAGGAAACGGGGCGCAAGCGGCTTTTTGAAGGCACGCAGGCGCTGATAGCCCCGTTGGGATATCTGGCGGGGCTGAACACGCTGGGAGAGTGCATGGGGGACGAGGACGTGCGCGCGTTTCTGGGCCATGCGATTCTGGATGAAATTCTGCCCTGCGCGCCTCTGGAAAAGGGCGAGGGCGCGGCCTATGCCGCGGCGGTGTGCCGCCAATATGAAACGCCCCTGGCGGGGGAGCCGCTGCTGCCCCTGACGGCGCGGCTGGTGGAGAAATGGCGGGCGTTCGTGCTGCCCAGCCTGGCGGATTACGCCGCCCGGGAGGGCTGCGCGCCACGGTGCCTTTCCCTGGGGCTGGCGGCGCTTGTGATGTTTTACGCGGCGGGGCGCCTTTCCTCGGAGGGCCGGTTTGTGGGCCTGCGGGGCGAGGACGAGGAATACGCCCTGGAGGACGCCCCCGAGGTATGCGCCGCCTTTGACCGGCTCAGCTGCGATATGCCGCCCGAATCCCTGGCCTACGCCGTGCTTTCCGATCAGGAGCTGTGGGGCCGCGATTTGCGGGAAATTCCCGAAATGGAGGAGCGGCTGGGGGACGCGCTGCGCGATCTGCAATTGATCGGCCTGCGGGCGGCGATGAACAGGGCCTGGGCCGCCCCGGCCTGACCCCGGCGGGAGGAAAAAAGCATGCATGTGGTTTTATACGCGCCGGAAATTCCCCAGAACACCGGCAATATCGCCCGCACCTGCGCGGCCACGCGCACGGGCCTGATTCTCATCGAGCCCCTGGGCTTTCAATTATCGGATAAATATTTAAAACGGGCGGGGCTGGATTATTTCTCCATGGTAGATATTCAGGTGATGCCTGATTTTGAGGCGCTGATGCGGGCGTATCCCCACGCGGCGTATCATTTTGCCAGCACGAAAGCGCCCCGGGCCTATACGGAGGCAAGCTACGGCCCGGAGGATTTTCTGGTGTTCGGCTGCGAAACCCGGGGGCTGCCCGAATCGCTGCTGAAGCGGGTGTACGATCGCTGCGTGCGCATTCCCATGCGGCCGGACGCGCGCTCGCTGAACCTGGCCAATTCGGTGGCCGTCGTGGTGTATGAGGCGCTGCGGCAGCAGGGCTTTCCCGGGCTGTCGGGCCAGGGCGCGCTTACCGGCCGGGAGGACGCCGCCGCGCCCTGGATGGATTATGTGTGAAAACTAAAGGAGAAACGCATGTATCAGGATATACCGCCGTATCGTCTGCGCAAGCAATGGGAAAAAGAAGAAAAGCGCGATCGCTTCCGCGTGGCCGCAGGCATGCTGGAATTCGCCGGAGTGGTGGCGGGCGTGATCTGCATTCTGGTGCTGCTGGCGCTTTTGTTCAGCCTGATATCCTGGCTGAGCCAGGATATCAGCGGAACCTTCGCCGTCCTGCGCACCCACTTCCAATAAAGGGAGGGCCGCCGGATGGAAATTTCCTGGAACGCCCTGCATGAAAGCATCGCTTCCTGCGAAAACTGTGCCTTGTGCCGGGAAATTCATCATAAGGTGCCGGGCCAGGGCGCGGCGGACGCGCGGCTGATGCTCATCGGCGAGGGCCCGGGGGCGGAGGAAGATTTGCAGGGCCTGGCCTTCGTGGGCCCGGCGGGGCAGCTGCTCACCCGTATGCTGGCCGCCATCGGCCTGACCCGGGAGCAGGTGTATATCTGCAACGTGGTGAAATGCCGCCCGCCCCATAACCGCACGCCCCTGCCCGAGGAGGCCGCCGCCTGCCTGCCCTTTCTGCGCATGCAATTCGCGCTGGTGCGGCCCCGGGTGATCGTGCTGCTGGGGGCCACGGCGGCCCGGGCGGTGCTGGGCGATCAGGCCCGCATCACCCGCGATCGCGGGCGCTGGGTGGAAAGAAAGGGCGTTTTTATTATGCCCACCTATCACCCCGCCGCGCTGCTGCGGGATGAAAGCAAAAAACGCGACGCCTGGCATGATTTTCAGGCGGTGCGGGATAAGCTGGCGGAGTAAAGGCAAGGCGCTTTTTCCCGCCTGCAAGGAAAAAGGAGGGAGAGCGCCCATGGCCGCGCTGGATACGCTGTACGCCGATATGCTGGCCTTTTTCCGGCCCCTCTGGCCGGGGGAGGATAAGCCCCTGGTGCTGGGGGAGGGGAAAAGCGAGGCCCCCGCGCTGATGCTTATCGGCGAAGCGCCGGGGGAGACAGAGGTGCTCAAGCGCAGGCCCTTCGTGGGGCGGGCGGGGAAAAACCTGGATGAGTTTCTTTCCCTGGCGGGGCTGAAGCGGGAGGAAATTTTCGTCACCAACGTGGTGAAAATTCGCCCGGTGGAGGTGGGCCCCACGGGCCGCAGCCGCAACCGCGCCCCCAACCGGGAGGAGCTGGCGCTGTTCACCCCCTGGCTGCTGCGGGAGATCGCCCTGGTGCGCCCCCGGGCGCTGGTTACGCTGGGCAATGTGCCCCTGCGGGCCCTGGCCGCGGAGAAAACCACCGTGGGGGACGCCCACGGCGTCTGGCGGGAAAGCCGGGCGGGCATGCCGCTGTTTCCCCTGTATCACCCCGCCTCCATCATTTATCGCCGGGCGCTGGCTCCGGTATACGAGCAGGATGTGCTGCGCCTGGCCGCTTCCCTGCCGGGCAAAATAAGCGCTCCCTGACAATTCAGGCGGAAAAACGATGTTTTGGGACATTTCTCCTTTCCCGCGCCGGATTTCTGTGGTATGATGAGGGCGTGAAATCGGGAAAGGAGCGATTTTTTTATGGCGGAGGTTATACAATTTATCGAAGAAAATCTGCCCTTGATTCTGTGCCTGCTTTCCGGGGCGGCGCTGCTGGTGGTGGAGGTGTTCATGCCGGGCTTCGGGCTGCCGGGCATATCGGGGCTGGTTTTGCTGATCGTCGGCATTACGCTGACCTGGCTGCATTACGGCTCGGCGGCGGGGCTTTCCGCCACGCTGATCGCGCTGGTGCTGGCGGGGGTTTCCATCTCCGCGTCCATTCGCTCCGCCGATCATGGCCGGCTGTCCCGCTCCGCGCTTTTCTTGCGCCGGGAAACCCCCGCTCCCGCCGAGCATGAGGAGGACGCGGCTTTCCTGAACCGGGAGGGAACCGCCCTCACCGCTCTGAACCCCATCGGCGTGGCGGATTTTGACGGCGTGCGGCTGGAGGTAGTCTCCCAGGGCGAATACCTGGAAAAGGGCGTGCGGGTGAAGGTGATCGCCGTGGAAGGCGCGAAAATCGTGGTTCGTCCCATAGCGGGATAAAAAAAGCTTCGTCCCACAAAGGGAATAATAAAGGAGGGGTTGTTCATGGATTTTATGGTTCTCTGGCTCGTCATCGTCGCCATTGCGCTGGCGCTGATCGCGGTATTCTTCCGCTATGTTCCCCTGGGGCTGTGGATTAACGCCCGGGCCTCCGGCGCGGGGGTGCGCATCGTTTCTCTGATCGGTATGCGCTTCCGCCGCATTTCTCCCCAAAAGATTGTGAACGCATATATCAAGGCCCGGAAGGCGGGCCTGCAAATCACCACCGATATGCTGGAAACCCACTACCTGGCGGGCGGCAACATCGAGCGCGTGATCAACGCCCTCATTTCCGCCAAGCAGGCCAGCATCAATCTTTCCTTCACCACTGCCTGCGCCATCGATCTGGCGGGCCGCGATGTGCTTCAGGCCGTGCAGATGAGCGTGCTGCCCAAGGTGATCGAAACGCCCCCGGTGGCCGCCATCGCCCAGGACGGCATCGAGCTGCGGGCCAAGGCCCGCATCACCGTGCGCACCAATATCGAGCGCCTGGTGGGCGGCGCGGGAGAAGAAACCATTATCGCCCGCGTGGGCGAGGGCATCGTGACCACCATCGGTTCTTCCCACACGCATAAGGCCGTGCTGGAAAACCCCGATCTGATCAGCCAGACCGTGCTGAACAAGGGCCTGGATAAGGGCACCGCCTATGAAATTCTTTCCATCGACATCGCGGATGTGGACGTGGGCCGCAACATCGGCGCGCAGCTGCAAATGGATCAGGCGGAGGCGGATCGCCGCATCGCCCAGGCCAAGGCGGAGGAGCGCCGGGCCATGGCCGTGGCTCACGAGCAGGAAATGAAGGCCGCCGTGCAGGAAATGCGGGCCAAGGTGGTGGAGGCGGAGGCCCAGGTGCCCCTGGCCATGGCCGAAGCCCTGCGGGAAGGCAAGCTGGGCGTGATGGATTACTATCAGATGCAGAACACCATCGCCGATACCGAAATGCGCACGGGCATCGCCAAGGCCGCCGCCCCCGCCGGGGACGCGCCCAAGGCCCTGGCGGAGAATCCGGGCAAGGCGAAATAACGGCGCGGGGGCTTTCCCGGGGCGGCGCGTAGCCGCTTCCGGGAAGCGCCCGCCCCTGCTGAACGTCCCCGAGAGGAAGGAGGAAACGGCATGGGAGAAGGAATTATCGGCCTTATCATCGTGATTTTTGCGGTGATTGCCGCCGCAAATCAGAAAAAGACGGGAAGCAAGGGCGGGAAAGCCCCTGCGGCGCGCCCTGCGCAGCCCCTTTCCGTTCCTGTGCAGCCCCCGGCGAAGCCCGTGGAAGCGAAAGCGCCCCGGGCCTTGCCCCTGTGCGAGGAAGCGGCGGCCCCCGTTTTTGACAGGCAGACGGAAACATTCTCCATTTCTGCGCCCCGCATGGGCCGGGAGGGCGAGGACGCCTGCCACGAATATCTGTTCCAGCCCCAAGAGGAAGCCCCCGCTTTCCCGCACGCCCCGGAAAACGAGCGGGCCCGGGAGCTGGTGCGGGGCGTGATTTTAAGCGAAATTCTGGCTCGGCCCCGGCCGCGGCGTTATGGGAGGCGCGCATGAGCGAACGACCGATTTCCGTTTTGATTGCCGACGACGAACCGGGCATGCGCCTGATCCTGCGCAAAAAAATCGCCGCCACCGAGGGCTTTGCCCTGGCGGGGGAGGCGGCGGATGGGGACGAGGCCATGGCGCTGTTCGAGCGGCTGGCTCCCCAGGTGGTGTTTCTGGATGTGGATATGCCCGGCAAAAGCGGTATCGAGTGCGCCCGGCTGATTCAGGATCAGAACCCCGCCTGCGTGCTGATATTCGCCACCGGCCATGAGGAATACCGGGAGGAGGCCTTCGAGGTTTACGCCTTTGATTACCTGATGAAGCCCTTTAAGCTGGAGCGGCTGACCACCACCCTGAACCGCATTCGCGACCGGCTGCGCCGCTTGCCCGAAGCGCCCCTGCCCGCCCCCCGGCCTGCCGTGCCCAAGGCCGTGGCCGGGCGCTTGATGCTGCGCCACCGGGAGGGCGTCACCTTTATCGATTTGGAGGATATTCTGTTGGTGCAGCGGGAGGATCGCGCCACCGTGATCTATACCGAGAAAAACGGCCGCTATGTGCTTTCCGAAACGCTCTCCGAAACCGAGGCGCGCCTGGACCCTGAAATTTTCTTCCGCTGCCACAAAAGCTATATTATCAATCTGCGCCGCATCCGCAATATATCGCCTTATGGCCGCTGGACCTATGTGGTGCAGCTGGAGGGCACAGATCACGACGCGCTCATCACCCACGAAAAATATGAGGAGCTGGAAAAACGGTTCGGGTAGAAATAATATATAATGTAATGCGGGGGAATCGCTCTTTGGCTGCAAAGAGACATTCCCCCGCATTGTATTAAGACGCTTGTTTATTCAAAAATCTCTTGCTGGTTGCCGCCGGTCAAGCGGCGGGCCGTATCCTCGCCCAGACAATCCGCCAGCTTTTCATAGCATTGCAGCATGCGGCAATGGCGCTCGGGCAGATCGTGCGCGTCGGAGGCGATATAATCCACCGCACCCTCCCGGAACAGGCGGTCAATCCACCGCTGGCGGAAAAAGCCGTGCTTATGCAGCACCGTGCGGGCGTTCACCTGAATGCGCACGTTGTATTGCTGCCGCAGCGATTGCAGCTGGCTGATTTTATGCAGGCAGGCGTACCGCTCCACATGGGCGAACACGGGCACAAACCCCGCCCCGGCAACCCGCTGCGCCGCCTCCAGCAAATGGGCGTAGGGATCGTCCGGGGAAAATTCAATCAGCGCAAAGCGGGAATTGGCCAGGGTGGGCGCGCGCCCCTCCCGCAGCAGGCGGGGAGTATCCGGCGTATAAAGCAGCTCCGCTCCGGTATACAATTCCAGCGCGAAGCCCTCCTGGGCGCAATAGGCCCGGGCCTCCTCTAAATGGGCCTGATACGCATCGAAATCAAAGGGAACCTGCCCCGGCGTGACGTGAGGGGTGGTAATCAGGCGCGTGATCTGGTTGGCCTGAGCGTCCCGAATCAGGCGCTGCATGCCCTCCAGCGTTCGCGCTCCATCATCCACGCCGTAGACCAGGTGGTGATGCATATCGGTAAACATTATTTGCTTCCTTTATTTTCGGCGCTCTTTTTCACTTTCGTGCCGTCTTCTTTGCGGTAATAATCATTGCCGTAGTGGGAGTAATAGGCGCGGCTGTAATTCTTCTTGGCGCTGATGGTATCCAGCGTGACCTGGTTGATAATGCAGCCCAGCACGGGGCAGCCCGCCTGCTCCATCTGGCGCTTGGCCACAAGCAGCTCCCGGCGGCGGGTGGCGTTATACTTGATAACAAACACCACGCCGTCGCAATATTTGGCCACCTCGGCCGCGTCGATCACCAGGCCCACGGGCGGCGCGTCCACGATGACCATATCAAATTGCTGCGCCAGGGCGTCCAGCAGCTGGGAGAATTCGGGCGCGTCCAGCATGGGGACGGGGTTGGCCACATCCCGGCCGATGGGGATAAAATAGGCGTTGGGGATATTGGTTTCGTAAAGAATATCCTCCATCTTGCAATAGCCCGCCAGGTAATGGGCCAGGCCGGTGAATTCGCCCTCGGTGGTGATTTCGTAGCGGGAGGTCAGCACGGAGCGGCGCAGATCGGTATCCACCAGCACCACGCGCTTGCCGCGATAGGCCAGGTTCTGCATGATCTGCATGGTCATGAAGCTTTTGCCCTCGCTAGCGGTGCAGCTGGTGAAGATGATTTTTTTCAGGTTGCGGCCCGCGAAGGAAAGATTGCTGCAAATGGTATTGAGGGATTCCGTTCCCGCGTATTCCAGGGTTCCAAGCCGGTGAATCGTCGCTTTTCTCATGAACGCCGCCCCCCTTAATTCTTTAGCGATTTGCGCTTGCCCGGCGCCCGCTTCTGGTCGATTACCGCCTGTTGGGTGGCTTCCATGGGCATCATGCCCAGGGTGGAAATGCCGACGTGCTTTTCCACATATTCGCTGGAAGAAATGCGATCGTCCGTGAGGAACTGAATCACCACCACAGCGGCGGCCACCAACGCCCCCAGCACAAAGCCGATGACGACGTCGCGCAGCTTGTGGGGCGCGGCGGGCTTTTCGGGCAGCAGGGCCGCCTCAAAGATCGTGGGCGCTTTGCTGTCCATGGTGGCTTTGATGAACTCCTGGGAGATGCGGGCATAGCAGTTCGCCATGGCCTGGGCCTCCTGGGGATCGGTGGAGGTGACTTTTATATAAAGGATACGGGTGTTGGAAGGGTTGGAAACGGACACCATTTTGTTCAGTTCTTCGTAGGTGTAGGGAAGCTGCATTTCGTCGATGACCATCTGATGCAGCTGCCAGTTGGAGAATACCTCCTGATAGTCGGCCACCATATAGTTGCCGATTTGCAGGGCGGAAAGATCCACCACCGCGTTATTGGAATTCACCACATACAGCTTGCTGGTGGCCTCGTAGGTGGGCTGGATGAAATTAAACACCACCACGCCCACAACCAGGGCCACCGCTAGGCCCGCCAGAATAATATACCGGATTTTTTCCAGCAGACGGTAAAATAGTTCAAGAATATCGATTTCGTTTTCTTCTTCGTTGTTCATCTGCTCGGGCTGCACGCCTGCGGCGCTCAGCCGGTCTTCCGTTGCCGTCATACCCATCCTCCAAGCAATCGTATGTTTCGGTGGCAGGGGCGTGCTTTTCTTGGCGAAAAAGCGCATGCCAACTAGTTTAGTATATCATAGAAAAAATACGTTGTCAATCCGCGCGCCAGCCGGGGGAGCGCGGCGAAGGGCTTCTCTTGGCCTTATTCTGTTCTCAGCGTGGCCATGATTTCACCCGAAAGGCTGGCCGCTTCCTCGTCCATATACCAGAACATGAACTGGGTCAGCGCCGCGCCCGAAACGTGGAAATACGCCACATAGGCCGAGCCGTCCTCCTCGCCCAGGGCGTACACCGTTTCCACCCCGTTGATGATGGTTACGCCGTAGAGGGAAACCGTGCCGTCCTCCGAAAGGATTTCCTGCACGTCGTCCAGGGTCAGGCCCTCCGCCTCGGTGCAGAAGATCAGCATCAGCAGCGTTTCATCATCGTTCACGCAGGCCAGCAGCAGGTCCTCGTCGTCATCCTCCTCGGGCTCCTGCTCCGTCATCGCGTCGGGCACCGTCAGGGTCAGGCCGGAATCCTCCAGCAGGTAATCCACGTCGGCCAGGGCGGCGGGGCAAATCAGCAGGCAGGCAAGCAGCAGGGCAAGCAGTTTTTTCACGGGAATTCCTCCTTTTTATGGCAAATTTTACAGGGTGAAGGAGATGGGATCGGAAATCTCAAAATCGCCGAAAATATCGTTCAGCACAAATTCAAATTGGTAGACGGTGGGATCGCTTTCATCCCGCAGGGAGCCGTAGACCACCTCCATCCCGTCCGCCCAGGCGAAGGAATCGCCGTCGTACACCTCCGTCTGCATTTCCTCGTCGCTGTCCAGCGCGTCGTTCAGGCAGTAATACAGGGTGTAGCGGGGGGTAATGATATCCCCCTCCGCCAGCTTCGTCACGCCCCGGATGGGCAGGCCACGCTCGTCGTAGCCCGCGTTGTGGCCGAGGATCCGCCCGGTTTTGCTTCCGGCTTCAAAGGAAACCACAAGGAAGGTTTCCTCCCCGTTCACCAGCGCGGGAATCAGGCTGCGGCGCACCGCCTGGGTTACCGATTGATCGTACATGGTTACGAACTGGCTGTTCAGCATGGGCCATTCGCCGTCGAACATGCTGTAAACCGTCCGAGCCGTCCAATCGATCCAGGAATTTTGCAGATAGCCCATGTCCACCAGGAACACGCCGTCCTCATCGGAAAGATCCATCAGCAGCATGCCCTCGACGTAATTCAGGTTTTCCATCGCGTCCGCCGACAGCGTCAGGGAAAAGGCCAGGCTGTCTGCCGTGATTGTAGGGGGCTCCACATAGGCGGAGGCGCTGCCCGCGATGAACCCGGGTGCGGAATCCGCCGCCTGGCCGGGGGCGGGGGTTGCGGCGGGGGCGGCCCCCGGAGCGGAACCGGCGATGAAGGGCGGCTGCGTGGGTTCCCAGGCGGGGAGGGAGGAAAACTGAATTTCCCCGGGGATAAAGCCGATTTCGGCGGCGGATTGGGCGAAGGCGGCGCTATCCAGCGTGGCCTGATCCACCTGGGCGGGGGCGGAGGCGGCGAAAACATAGCCGCCCCCCAGCGCCCGCTGGGCGTAATCGGTGATGAAGGCCGTATAGCCGGGGTATTTTCCGTCCGCCTGATACCCCGGCAGAATTTCATCCAGGTATTCCCGGTCGTTCAGCGGCAGAAAGGCCGACAGCCCGCACGCCGTAGGAACGCTGGGGGAAACGCCGGAAACGAGCACGGCCTTGCTTAGCGCATAGGCGGCCTTCTGCGCCGCCTCGGGGTTAAACTGCGCGCCCAGCTCGATAACGGCCTGCAAATCCACCATGTCCGAGGCCTGATCGGCAAAGCTGCCGAAGATATGCATGCGGCTGTGCATGCGGCTGATGGTATTGAGCCGCCCGCTTTCCAGCGCGTCGCTGAGGCCGGCGGCCAGCTCCTCGATAGCGGCGGTAAGCGGCTCCATGGCGGAAAGGCGCACGGCGCTGAGGGTGAAGGAATCATTCGGATCCTCCGCCCGGCATGCGGCGCAATACGCATCGACGATGGAAAGGCAGAGACTTTCAGCGTCCATAGCCGGCTGGGCGGCCAGGGCGTTGAGCCAGGGGGTGTAATGCCAGCCGATGCCCGGCTCCAGCTCCTGGCTAGCCACCAGATAATCCGCGTAGGGGGCGCAGACGGCGGCCACCTCAAAGCCCGCCATCAGGCATGCGTCCATGCCCACGATATTCAGGCGGAAATCCGGGTCGGCCCGCCGCAGCGCGGCAAAGGCCTGATCGATTTCCGAAAGCGTCAGGCAATCGTCGTCGTATACCTCATCAAAGCACATGCCGTACTGGCTGCCGCCGCCATGATCCCAGAAAATCAGCATCGTTTGCTCCGCGGGGGAATTCCTCCGGGCATACTGCACGAAGGAAACCAGCGTGGCGGGATCGCCCATATTGCCCTTGCCCCAGGGGGTGATTTCGCTCATGCCCCGGGAATCGATGGAAAACAGGTTCAGCCTGCTGCCGGAAAAGCGATCGTCGTCCCATTCCTTCGCGCCCCCGGCCAGCACCGTCAGGCGCACCTCGTCCCCCAGCTCCGCCCGGCACATTTCCTTAATATCCTCCAGGCAGGCGCTTTGCAGATCGGTTCCGCACATATACAGCATAACGGTGGTATCCGCCAGCGCCGGAAGGGCCAGCAAAAGCAGAAAAACCGTCAGCAGCGGCAGGGGAATTTTTTTCAAAATGGATTCACGCTCCTTCAGCGGCGGGCCGCCCCGCAGGGGGCGGTTGGGGAAAACAAGCGCATCGCCTCACCATTTTACCACATTCGGCAGTGAATGCCAACCAGATTGGGCGGCTATGTAAAATTTTTGCAAGTTACGGAGCACGATTCCCCGCGCAATTTTCCGCATTTTCCCTTGAAAGCGCGGCGGAAGAGGCGTAAAATAGAATCTGCGGCCCAGGCGCTTCGCCCGCCCGCCATGAAAGAGGAAAAAACGGCTGACACAGCCTGAAGGAGAGGACTACAAATGGAAGAAAAAATCATGCTCTGGTCCGGGGAGGCACCCTACACGAAGGAATGCGGAAATCAGGAGCAGCCCTCCCTGACGGCCTTCCCCACCTCGGGGGCCCGGGGAGCGGTGGTGGTGTGCCCGGGCGGCGCTTACTGCTGCAAAGCGCCCCACGAAGGCGCGCCCATTGCCCGGATGCTCAATTCCCAGGGCGTCGCCGCCTATGTGCTGGATTACCGGGTGAAGCCCTGCCCCCATGAAGCGCCGCTGGGCGACGCGCTGCGGGCCATCCGGGTGGTGCGTTCGCTGGGCTATGAAAAGGTGGCCATTCTGGGCTTCTCCGCCGGGGGAAACCTGTGCTGCTCCGCCGCCACGCTGTACGACGGCGGCGATCCGCAGGCCGCCGATCCCATCGACCGGCTTTCCGCCCGGCCCGACGCTTTCATCCCCTGCTATGCCGTGGCCTCCATGGGCCGCTACACCCATTTGGGCTCCCGACAGAATCTGCTGGGGGCGGATTGGGAAAACGACGCGCTGGCCCGCCGCTTTTCCGCCGAGGAAAACGTCACCGAGGATACCCCGCCCGCCTTTATCTGGCACACGGCGGAGGATCAGGCCGTGCCCGTGCAGAACAGCCTGAACCTGGCCGCCGCCCTGGCGGACAAGCACGTTTCCTTTGAGCTGCATGTGTATCCCAAGGGCTGGCACGGGCTGGGCCTGGCCCCCGAAAACGCGCTGGCGGCCTCCTGGGGGCTGTCCTGCTGCCGCTGGCTGCTGGAGATGGGGTTCGGCGCATGAAAAACGCAGAAAAGCCCGCGCTGTTTTCCCTGGGCTGGTGGCGGGAAGCGGCGCTGTTGAATTTGGGCGCGGTGCTGGTGGCCATGGGCGTTTATTTCTTTAAATTCCCCAATCATTTCACCACCGGCGGCGTCAGCGGCCTTTCCATCCTGATGCACCGGTATCTGCCTGGGCTCACCACCGCCACGCTGAATTTGATTCTCAATCTCCTGCTGCTGTTGGTGGGGGTTTTGTGCCTGGGCCGCTCCTTTGGCCTGCGCACCGCCTACGCCACGGTGGTTTCCTCCCTAGCCACCATGTTTTTCGAATGGGCCCTTCCTATGAGCGCGCCCATGACCAGCCAGCCTCTGCTGGAATTGATCTTCGCCGTGGCGCTGCCCTCCGTGGGCACGGCGCTGCTGTTTCAGGTGGGCGCGTCCTCAGGCGGCACGGATGTAATCGCCATGCTGATTAAAAAATATTCGCATTTCAACATTGGCACGGGCCTGGCCCTGGCGGATGTGACGGTGGCGCTCTGGTCCTGCTTCGCCTTCGGGATGGAGACGGGGCTGATCTCCCTGTTCGGCCTGTTCCTCAAATCCGTGCTGGTGGATACGGTGATGGATAACCTGCGCACGTGCAAGGTGTTCCACATCGTGACGGCGAACGCCGCGCCCATCTGCGATTATATTATGAAGGAATTGAATCACAGCGCCACGGTGACGGAGGGCGTGGGCTCCTACAGCCATGAGAAGCGCCAGGTGGTAATGGCGGTGGTGAACCGCTCCCAGGCGCTGAAGCTGCAAACCTTCGTGCGCGCCGCCGATCCCCATTCCTTCATCACCATCACCTCCTCCAGCGAAATCATCGGCAAGGGCTTCCGGGGCATGACGGAATAAGGGAGGCCGTGATGAAAGAAATTATCTGCATTCCCGATTCCTTTAAGGGCAGCCTGTCCTCCATGCAGGTGTGCGCCGCGATGGCGCGGGCCGCCGCCCTGGAGGCGCCGGGGGTTCCCTGCCGGGCGCTGCCAGTGGCGGATGGGGGCGAGGGCACGGTGGACGCCTTTCTCGCCGCTCTGGGGGGCGAAAAAATCGCCCTGCCGGCGGCGGGGCCTTTTGGCGAAACGCGCCCCAGCTTCTATGGTCGGCTGAATGAGAAAACCGCCGTGGTGGAAATGGCCGCGGCGGCGGGCCTGCCCCTGGCAGGGGAGAAGCGGAACCCCGAAAAAACCACCACCCTCGGCGTGGGCCAATTGATGCGGGACGCGCTGGAAAAGGGCGCTCGGGAGATCATTCTGGGCCTGGGCGGCAGTGCCACCAACGACGGCGGCTGCGGCGCGGCGGCGGCCCTGGGGGTGCGCTTTCTGGATGCGGCGGGCCGGGCGTTTTGCCCCACGGGGGAAACGCTTTGCCAGATCGCGCGCATTGACTGCGCCCCCGCCCGGCAGGCGCTTTCCGGGGTGCGGCTGCGGGTGATGTGCGATATTGATAACCCCCTCTGCGGCCCCCAGGGGGCGGCGGCGGTGTTCGGCCCCCAGAAGGGGGCGGACGCGGCCATGATCGCCCGGCTGGACGCGGGCCTGGCCCATCTTGCGCGCGTGGCCCTGCGGGATACGGGGGTGGATATGCTGCGCATCCCCGGCGCGGGCGCGGCGGGGGGCATGGGCGGCGGCATGGCCGCGCTGCTGGGCGGAGAGATGCAAATGGGCATCGAGGCCGTGCTGGATATTACGGGCTTCGACGGCCTGCTGGCCAATGCCGCCCTGGTGCTCACCGGGGAGGGCTGGCTGGATGCGCAAAGCCTGCGGGGCAAGGCGGTGATCGGCGTGGCCCGACGGGCGAAAAAGCAGGGGGTCCCCTGCGCGGCGCTGGTGGGCGGCCTGACGGGCCCCCTGGACGCGGCCTATGCCCAGGGGCTCACCGCGGCGTTTCCCATCTGCCCCGGCCCCGTGCCCCTGGAAAAGGCGCTGACGGAGGCGGAGGAAAACCTGCTGGCCGCCGCCCGCAACGCGCTGCGGCTTTTCCTGGCGGGAAACAAATGAAAAGGAGAAATAACGCCATGTATGATTTTCAGCCCGTGGAGCGCGATCTGGACGCGCTGGAGGCCCTGGGCCTTCCCTATTGCGAGGTGCTGGTGCAAAAGGATCACCGGGTGCTGTTTCACGCTCACCGGGGCCAGGAGGGCCTGGGCAAGCGCTTTTTTCTGTACAGCTGCTCCAAGCTGATGACGGTGACGGGGGTGCTGCGGTTGGTGGAGCGGGGGCTGGTGGAGCTGGACGCGCCCGTCGCCCGCTATCTGCCCGCCTTTGAAAAGGCGTTTCTGCTGGAAAACGGGGTGCGCCGGGCCCCCGAAACCGTGATGACGGTGCGCCATCTGTTCACCATGAGCGGCGGCCTGGATTATGATTTTTCCAAACCGCCCATCCGCACCGCCGCCGCCCAGCCCGGGGCGAACACCGTCAGCGTGGTCAATTCCTTCGTGGAATCCCCCCTGTGCTTCAACCCCGGCGATCGCTTCCAATACAGCCTGTGCCACGACGTGCTGGCCGCGGTGGCGGAGCAGGTTACGGGCAAGCCCTTCGGCCAGTATATGCAGGAGGAGGTTTTCGGCCCCCTGGGCATGACGCGCACCTCTTTTTCCTTCCAGCCGGAGGAAATCGCTCCCCAGTATCGCTTTGATGAAAAGACCCGCGCCTATGAAAAAATGCCCTGCGAATGCGTGTATATGCTGAACCCGCATTATTACAGCGGCGGCGCGGGCGTGGTCAGCACGGCGGAAGATATGGCCCGCCTGGTGGACGCGCTGGCCTGCAAGGGCCAAAGCCGGGAGGGCTACGCCCTGCTCCGGCCCGAAACCGTGGCGCTGCTGCACACCGAGCAGCTGTCCCGCCTGGTGAAGGATCCCGCCTTCGGCTGCCCTGCCGGGCCCGGCTATAGCTACGGTCTGGGCGTGCGGGTGCTGGTGGATAAAAGCCAGGGCCAGCCCTCTCCCTTGGGCGAATTCGGCTGGGACGGCGCGGCGGGCTCCTATGAGCTGTGCGATTGCGAAAACGGCGTTTCCATCGCTTTTATCACCCATGTGTCGGGGTGGACCGCCATTCGCCCTGTTTTCCACGCCCCCCTGCGGAACGCGGTCTACCAAGCGCTGCGAATCGGCTGAGCGCGGGGCGAAGGGCTTTGCCTTCCGCCCCTCAAGAAAGCCGATTGGATAGGAGGAGGCAATAAAAAATCAGCTTGTTTTTCCGCAAACGGAACAGAGGGGGGGCTTTTTTCATCCCGTTTCCGTTTGCTGGCGGAGAAGCAAGCTGTTTTTTTTATGTCCTGTCCCTACCCAATCGGTTTTCTTGGAGGGGGGAGCTGAGCGAGTCAACCGAAACAAGCGGGGGGCGCGGCAGCGATCCGCCGCGCCGATTGAGGTTGCGGAAGGGGGAACCGTTCTTTGACCAACAAAGAATGGTTCCCCCGCATTATTTCCTTTTCTTTACCGATCGAACAGAACGACCTGAGAGAAATCGGGAGCCTTGAGGGAAGCGCCGCCGATGAGGCCGCCGTCGATTTCGGGCTGCGCCATAAGGCCCTTCACGTTCTTGGGGTTCATGCTGCCGCCGTACTGGATGCGCACAGCGTCGGCCACGGCCTGGCCGTACTTGCGGGCGATAGCGGCGCGGATGACGCCGATGGTTTCGTTGGCCTGCTCGTCGGTGGCGGTGAGGCCGGTGCCGATGGCCCAGACGGGCTCGTAGGCGATGACCACGTTTTTAATTTCTTCTTCGGTGAGGCCGTTGAGGGCGATCAGGGTCTGGTATTCCACCAGGGCGTTGGTATAGCCCGCTTCGCGCTCTTCCTTACGCTCGCCCACGCAGATAATGGGGATGAGCCCCGCCTTCACGGCGGCCAGGGTGCGCAGATTCACGGTGGCGTCGGTTTCGCCGAAATACTGGCGGCGTTCGCTGTGGCCGATGATGACGTATTCCACGCCCATTTCCTTGAGCATGGGGGCGGAGATTTCGCCGGTATACGCGCCGGATTCTTTAAAATGCACGTTTTCCGCGCCCACATGGATGTTGGAGCCTTCGGTTTCCTTCAGCGCGGTGCACAGATCCACAAAGGGCACGCAGATAACCACGGTGGCCTTGGCGTCCGCCACCAGGGGCTTGAGTTCGCTGATGAGGGCCTTGGCCTCGGCGGGGGTTTTGTTCATTTTCCAGTTGCCGGCAATAATGGGTGTACGCATAAGTGCCTCCTATAAACGCATTGGAATTGGGAATGTTGTCTCGTAGGCGCAGGCGGGAGATTCCTCGCCCTTGGGCCCGGAACCCCCCGCCTGCGTGGGATTCAGAATGAATTACTTGTCATCCAGCGCCGCGATACCGGGCAGCTCGATGCCTTCCAGGAATTCCAGGGAAGCGCCGCCGCCGGTGGACACATGAGTCACCTTATCGGCAAAGCCCAGCTTCTGGATCGCCGCGGCGCTGTCGCCGCCGCCAATGATGGTGATGCCGGGGTTGGCGGCCACCGCTTCCGCCACGGCGCGGGTGCCGGCGGCGAAGGTGGGGAATTCGGAAACGCCCATGGGGCCGTTCCAGATGATGGTGCGGGCGCGCTTAACTTCATTCACGAACATTTCCCGGGTCACGGGGCCGATGTCCATGCCCTCAAAGCCGTCGGGGATTTCCTGGGAATGCACGGTGATGTGCAGGCAATCGTTTTTGAAGGCGTCGCCCGCTTCGTTATCCACGGGCAGCACGATGCGCTTGCCCTTGTAAGCGGCCCGGGCCAGCAGCTCCTTGGCCAGATCCAGCTTATCATCCTCGCACAGGCTGTTGCCGATGTGGCCGCCCATGGCCTTCTGGAAGGTATAGGCCATGCCGCCGCCGATGATGAGCACATCCACCTTTTCCAGCAGGTTGTTAATCACGCCGATCTTATCGGAAACCTTCGCGCCGCCCAGAATGGCCAGGAAGGGCCGATCGGGGTTTTCCAGCGCGCCGCCCATGATGCGCAGCTCTTTTTCAATCAGGAAGCCGCACACGGAGGGCAGATACTGGGTGACGCCCGCAGTGGAGGCATGGGCGCGGTGCGCGGTGCCGAAAGCGTCGTTCACATAGATTTCGCCGAAGGAGGCCAGCTTCTTGGCGAATTCGGGATCGTTCTTTTCCTCTTCCTTATGGAAGCGCAGGTTCTCCAGCAGGCACACCTCGCCCTCCTTCAGGGAGGCCACGGTGGCTTCCGCGTCGGGGCCGATAACGTCCTTGGCCATCTTCACTTCCATGCCCAGCAGCTCGCCCAGGCGCTTGGCCACGGGGGCCAGGGAATATTTCATGTTGAATTCGCCCTTGGGACGGCCCATATGGCTGCACAGCACAACCTTCGCCCCGTGCTTGAGAAGATACTGGATGGTGGGCAGAGCGCCCAGAATGCGGTTTTCATCGGTGATGTTCTTGTCCTCGTCCATGGGCACGTTGAAATCCACGCGAACCAATACGCGCTTGCCGTTTACGTCCACGTCCTCGATGGTTTTCTTGTTCATGTTCATGCCAGACACTCCTTTAATTGATAATAATTCGTTGGGGTGTTGTATGCCAAGGCCCGCGGGCCGTGGTATCGTTATTTTCAGCGGGCGCTATCCGCCCCTTGCAGCAGCGATACGATTTTTTTCGCCGCCGCCTCGTCGGTGATGAGGGAATCGTGCTTTTCATGCCGAGCTGCGGCGATAATGGCCTCCGCCTTTTTTTCGCCCGCCGCCACCGCCACCAGGCGGCAATCCTTATGCTGCAATCCGGCGCTCACCGTGCTCATTTGCAGCACGTTCCGGCCCTCGAAATCGAAGAAATCGCCGAACGCCTCGCCCACGGCGCGCTTGCTTTTCAGCTTTTCCATCGTTTCGGGGGGCAGGCGGCGCTTCTGCGCCATTTCATCCGCCCGGCCTACGCCGTGGATAATCAGATCGGTGCGCCGCAGCACCTCCAGCGCCTCCCGCACCTCGGGCAGGCGGCTCATTTCCTGCAGGGCCGCCGCATCCAGATTATCGGGCAGATGAATCACCTGGTGCCTGCCGCCCAGCCGCCGGGCGATTTCCGCCGCCACGGCGTTGGCCTGGGTTTCCACCGCGGGGCCCACGCCGCCCCGGGCGGGCACCACCATCACATCCATGGCCGCGGCGGATTGCATGCCCCGGGCCACCTCGCCCATGGTGTTGCCCCCGGCTACGGCCAGCGTCATGCCGCTGCGCAGCATTTTATGCACCCGGTGCGCCGCCGCGCGGCCCACCTCCCGCAGCACCTGGGGTTCCGCGTCCGCGTTTCCGGCCACCACCACCACCTGGGCGATGCCCAGCAGCTGGGAAAGCCGCTGCTCCAGCCGGGTGAGCCCGAACATGGAGCGGCTCAGCTCCCGCGCGCCGGGAAGAACCTCCTGGGCCTGGGCGGTTAATTGCATGCCCGCCGCGTCCATGGCGATGAGCCCCTGCTCCTTCAGCGCCGCCGCCGCCGCCCGCACCTCGCGCTCGGGCAGATTCAGCCGCGCCGCCAGGGCCCGCCGCCCCACCGGCTGCATGCTTTCAATGCTGGAAAGCACCTGCGCCCGGCGGCCAATATCCGCCATCAGATCGGGCGCGATGCGGCTTAGCACCTTCAGCGGCTCCAGCATTCCTTTCTCTCCCTTCACGGACAATCTTTGCCCCGCTGGGCAAATTATGCCCCACTTCCAAGTATATCATACCGCGCCGTGGATGTAAAGCACCCAATTGTCTTTTTTTTGTCGCTTCGGAAGCGGGGGAGATAAAGCAATGCGGGGGAGCCGGGCTTTGATTTTCAAAGAACGGCTTCCCCGCAGGGTATTTACTTTCTTATTTCTTAATTCAGAAGATCGCGATAGCGATAATAGGTTACGGCGGAGGTGGAGGTGACTACCGTTTCCACTTTTTCGTTCCACCAGCCGCCGCTATACTGTTGATGCCCGTCGATGGGCGTCACCTTGGCCAGGGGCTCCTTGGTGGTTTTATATTGCCAGGAGCCGCTGTCCTTTTTGTAATTGGAGCCGGTATACTGGGTGTAGAAATGGGTGTATTTTCCCCAGGCGGTGTTATAATAATACCAACGGGAATAGGTATATTGTTGAGATTGGGTGGAGGCTCCCTTTTCCACCCGGGTTTCCACCTGGCGGGTGGCGCTGCTGCTGACGGGGTTCGTGGACCATTCCGACCAAGCGGACCAGGTTTCAGGCTTGGCAGTGGGGAGGACGATGATTACGTCCACATCCTGCTTCACGTCCACGTTGGTGCGGTTATCCGCTTCGTTTTTATTATCGACCTTGGTGTTATTCTCCGCGTTGTTTTTATTGTCTGCGCTGGCCTCGCTTTTGGAGGAGGCGGCGTTGTTGTTCTTATTGTTATTGTCGTTTGCGTTGGTATTCGTATTGGTATTTTTGCTGCTTACGCTCACGCCGCCGTCCCGCAGCAGGACGCTCACCTCGTTGGAGCGCAGCTGATTGCCCTTTGCGTCGATGACGGCCACATAATACGAATAGTAATAGTTGCCGCTGACCCCGGTATCCTGGAAGGCCGTGTTCATACCGCTGGCGACCAGCTGATAATTGCTGTCATAATTGGTGCGGCGGCGATAGAGGCTGTAATTGGTGGCGCCGTTTACGCTGGACCAATTCAGGCTGACGCTGCGGCCCGTGACGGCGGCGGACAAAGAAGGCGCGGCTGGGGCGGCGGGGGCTTCCGTGGCGCTGGCGGCGGGCTGCTGCTTCGCCAGGGCCAGAGAAACCAGAATGCGATCCTGCGCGTCCATGAAATCCAGGCATTTCTGATACTGGGCCGCGGCCTGGGCGTAATCCCCCTGGGCCTCGGCGGCCCGGGCGTTCAGATACGCCGCCCACGCTTCCACGCCGGGCAGGGCCACGCCCTTGGCCCGCAGCGCGGTCAGCCGCTCGTCAAAGGCGGCGTTCATGGAAAGCGCTTCGGCATAGATGGGCAGCTGGGCATATTCCCCGGCGGCCGCGTCGGCCAGGCCCTTGGCATAATAATAGAAGGCGTTGCTGCCCTCATAGCTGCCCAGTGCTTTGAAATCCTCCGCCACCTGGGCGATGTCCACCGGCTCCTGCTTAAGTTTCAGCAGGTATTTGCCCAGGCGCTGAACGGCGTCGTCGTATTGGCGCTGCATATCCTGCTCCTCAGCCAGGGCGCTCATCAGCCCCAGACTAAGGGCAAAAACGGCCAAAATGGCCAGGAAGCGAGAAAGTTTCTTCATGGGCAGGCCTCCTCTTATAGAAATTTTACCACCGTTTCCATTATATTATAACTGCTGGTTGTTGTAAATGATTCACTAATGGATTTTTTCTTTATTCCGCACAGTTGTTAAAATAATTTGAGGTGAGAAAATGCTTCCAAATTTAAAACGACTGCGGCAGGAATACGGCATCAGCCAGCAGCGGCTGGCCGACGCGCTGCAAATCAGCCAGCCTTCGATCAATAAATATGAAAATCATAAAATTGAGCCGGAAATCGAGATCTTGAAGCGCATGGCTTCATATTTCAATACGTCGATCGATTATATTGTGGGCTATACGGACGTGCGGCGAAAAATTGAGGCGGCGGAGCCCTACGCCCTAAACGCCCAGGAGGCGGAGCTGGTAACTTGCTTTCGGGCGCTGAAGCCGGAGGAACAGGAATGCGTTCGGACGGTGGTGAAAACGCTGCTGAAAAAATAATCCAACGCCCCCGCGCTCACGCGCGCTTCGAAATTCGTTCGGGGTATTTTTCTGCGGTTTTCCCCGCGCTTCCGCTTCTTCCCCCTTCGCTTTACCAGAAGGAGCCCGTTTGAATTACAGGCAAAGCCCCTCGAAACGGCCGCCGTTTCATTTTAGAAACGCACGCGGGAAAAACGAAAAAACTGTAAATTTTGACGCGGGATGAAAAAATGACTCTTTTGCGTTCTGCATTTGTGTGGTATACTGACACCGTGTTTCGCTTTATGCCGCAGAATTCGCGCCCGGGCGCGGCCGGGGCGCTGGAAAAAAGAAAGGGGGGCCGTCATGGCTGCATCCCGCCGCAAAAAACGCTATAGCAATAACAACAAAAAGGACGCGCGCATGCCGATGCTGCTGGCGCTGGCCGCCGTTTTGCTCTTTTTTATTCTTGTGATGCCCAAAACGCCCACCATTAAGGCCGTCAACGCAACCAGCAACGGCGTAATTTCCTCCCATGCCGGGCTGCGCATTTCCGAGGTGATGACGGACAACGCCAGCGCCCTGCCCGATGAAAAGGGCGGCTTTGGCGATTGGATTGAAATTGAAAACACGCTGGATACGCCCATGAATTTAAAGGGCGTGGGCCTGTCCGACCGCAGCGACCGGATTATCTTCCTCTTCCCCGACGTATCCCTGGCCCCGGGAGGACGGGTGATCGTGTTTGCCGACGGCAAAAACCAGGACGATCCCGCCGGAACCTTCCACGCCAAGTTTAAGCTCTCCTCCCTGGGGGAGGCGGTGTATCTCTTCGACGAATCGGGCCTGGCCATCGATTATGTGCAGGTGCCCACCCTGAACGCGGATGAAAGCTACGCCCGGAACGCGGCGGGCCAATGGGAGAAAACGAGCGATTATTCCCCCGGCTTTGAAAACAGCGCCGTGGGCCATCAGGAATACATGAACCAATACGCCGTCACGCCGGGGCTGCTGCTGATTAACGAGGTGGCGCCCTGCCCCCGCTCCGGCCTGCGGGATGAGGACGACGAATTTTCCGACTGGGTGGAATTGTATAACCTGGGGGACGAGGACATCGCCCTGGGCAATCTGGCCCTGAGCGACGACCCCGCCAAGCCCGTTAAATGGACCTTCCCCAAGGACGCGGTGATTCCCGGGGGCGGCTATTACCTGGTGTTCTGCTCCGGGAAAAATAAGGTGGAGGCGGGCACGGGCTATCCCCACACGAATTTCTCCGTCAATAATGAAGAAGAAACGCTGGTGCTTTCCACGCTGGCGGGCGAACTGGTGGACCGGGTGACGGTTTCCGGCGTGGGCCGGGATATGAGCTATGGCCGCGATCCTGAATCGCTGGATTGGCGCGTCTACACCCTGCCCACCCCCGGCGCGCCCAACAACCAGGAGGGCGCACGGCGGGCGGATGAATATCTGCGGGCGGTGAACGCCTCCGGGGTGTATATTTCCGAGGTGCTGTCCTCCGCGGGGCAGGTGCGCGCCTTCGCGGACGCATCCCCCTGCGATTATGTGGAATTGTATAATTCCTCCGCCCAGAGCCGCGATTTGTCCGGCTGGGGGCTGAGCGATAACATCAATTGGCCCCGGAAGTGGACCTTTCCCCAGGGCACGGTCATCGCCCCGGGGGAATACAAGGTGGTGCTGCTGAACAAATCCACCGCGTCGGCGGCCGCCCATCTGTGCGCTTCCTTCGGGCTTTCCCGGTCGGGGGGCGAGATGGCCACGCTTTCGGACGCCACCGGCCGCGTGCTGGACAGGCTGTATCTGCCGGCCATCCCCGCCGGCGTGTCCTACGGCCGCACGCTGGGGGCCGGCGGCTTTTTTTATTATGACGCGCCCACGCCCGGCGCGCCCAACGGCGCGGGCTTTTCCGGCTATTCGCAAGCGCCCTCCTTCGCCGTGGCCAGCGGCCTGTACGAGGGCAAGCTGGAGGTGAGCATCCAGGCCGAGCCGGGCGTGACCGTGCGCTACACCACCGACGGCTCCATTCCCACGGTGGATAACGGCGAAATTTACGCCGGGCCCATGACCATCAGCAAAACCACCGTGTTCCGCGCCCGGGCCTTTGAAAGCGGCATGCAGCCCTCCGAAACCGCCACCGCCTCCTATATCATGAACACCTACCACACCCTGGACGTGGTTTCCCTGGTCTGCGATCCCCAGGAGTTGTGGAACACGGAGAACGGCCTGATGTCCGACGCGCCCGATCTGAGCAAATGTACCGTGGTGGATAAAAGCAGTCTTCCCTTCCAAACCCCCCTCTACCGCACTTACGGCAAGGTGGACCGCCCCGGCTATGTGGAGATTTTCAGCCAGGCCTCCAAGGAAGCCTACATTTCCCAGGGCGTCAAAATGGATCTGATGGGGGACTACTCCCTGGATATGCCCCAGAAATCCTTCAAGGTTCGGGCCCAGGCCGCGGCAGGGAAAAAATATTTCGATTATCCCCTGTTCGACAGCCGGGAATATACCTTCTATAAATCCTTCGCCCTGCGCAACAGCGGCAACGATAACGTGTTCACCCGGGTGGCGGACGGGGTGCAGACCCGGCTGGTGGATAAATACGTGGATACCGATGTGCTAACCCTGGCCTGGCGGCCCGTGGTGGTGTATCTCAACGGCACCTACTGGGGGCATTACAACCTGCGGGAGCGCAAGGATCGCTTCTCCATCGCCCAGCACGAGGGCCTGGATCTGGAAACGGATAAGGCGATTATCGAAAATATTACCATCCTGCGGGGCAGCTGGTCGGTGGTGCAGGGAAGCAACGCCGAATACCGGGCCATGCTCAAGGAAATAAAGAATCTCTCCCCCAATACCAAGGCGGAGGATCTGCAATACCTGTACGATCATATCGACGTGGAGAATTATCTGGATTGGTTCGCCATCAAGATGTTCTTCGGCGATTCCGACCCGGGCAACATCATGTTCTACAAGATGCCCACGGAGGGCAGCAAATGGAAATGCCTGCTGTTCGATCTGGATTACGGGCTGTATAAATCCAATTTCAATAGCCCCTGGTCGTATATGAAAACGCAGGGCATGGGCCTGCAGAAGATCAACAACGTGATTTTCCGAAAGCTGCTGGAATCCGACGAGATTCGCCAGGAATTTTTCATCCGCTTCGGCACGATTTTCCAAACGCTCACCAGCGAGGTGATGATTGCCGAGTTGGATGAATGCACCGCCCTGATCGAGCCCGAGCTGCCCATCCATTACGCCCGCTGGGCGGAATACAAGGAAAGCACCATTAACGTGGATTCCCCCACCACGGCGGACGGCTATCTGCGCTACTGGCGCACCCGCGTGAACCGCATGAAGGATACCATGAACCGCCGGCCCTATCTGCTGTGGGGCTATGTGCAGGAGGAATTCGGCCTCTCCAACGCCGAAATGATTCGCTATTTCGGCGAGCGCCCCGCCAACCCGGACGCGCAATAATTTGACTTTTCATGGAAAATGCACTACCATAGAGAGAACAAGGAGGACTTGACCAATGAACGGAAGCATCACCTTTAACGACGTGGCCCAGGGAAAAACCTTCTCCGATTGGTTTGCGGATCAGCTTTCCAATTTCACTCCGGTCAACGTGGCCATCGCCCTGGTGGCGGCGCTGCTGGCGGGGGCGGTGATCGCCTTGGTGTATAAAAAAACCTACCGGGGGGTACTCTACAGCCCCTCCTTCGCCCTGACGCTGATTATGCTCTGCCTGGTTACCACCCCGGTGGTTATGTGCATCGGCAGCAACGTGGCCCTGTCCATGGGCATGGTGGGCGCGCTGTCCATCGTGCGCTTCCGCACTGCGGTGAAGGATCCCCTGGATACCGCCTACATGTTCTGGTCGCTGACGGTGGGCATCCTGCTGGGGGCCAACGCCTATGTGATCGCCATTGTGGCGGTGCTGGGCATTTCGGTGATTATGCTGGGCATTTCCTATCTGCGCCTGCGCACGCCCAACGGCTATCTGCTGGTGCTGCATTATGATGAATACGCCCAGAGCGATATTGAAAACGAGCTGCGCCGCAGCGTGCGCTTCCATCGCATGCGCTCCAAGACCGTCACCCATTCCGGCGCGGAAATGACGGTGGAGATCCGCTTGGATCACCGGGTGAATATCGTCAGCGCCATGCTGGATATCAACGGCGTGCACGACGCCACCCTGGTGGCCTGCCAGACCGAGGCGGGGGCGTGAGGCTATGGCGCTGCCGCTTCGCCACGAACTGAAATATTTTATCGCCCGGCCGCAATACGAGGTGCTTTCCCGCACGCTGAAGGGCGCCCTGAAGCTGGACGCCAACGCCGTGCGCCACGGGGGCTCTTATCACATCCGCTCCCTGTATTTCGACACAGTGTTTGACGACGCGCTCTACGATAAAATCAACGGCGTGAAGGATCGGGATAAATACCGCATGCGTATCTATAATTATTCCGATCGCGAAATCTTTATGGAATGCAAAACCAAGGTGGGCGCGCTGATTTCCAAGCGCTCGGCGCAGATCTCCCGGGATATGGCGGAGCAGATTATCGCCGGAGATCCGGACGGCCTGGAAAAAACGGGCAGCGGCCTGATCCGGGATGTGTATCGCGAAATGCGCACCCGGCTGCTGCACCCCGTGGTGATTGTGGATTACCGGCGGGAGGCTTTCCTGCACCCGGCGGAGGAGGTGCGCATCACCTTTGACACCATGCTGCGCACGGGCATGAATTCCATCGATCTGTTTAACCCCGACGTGCCCACCATCCCGGTGCTGGATGGGGAGGAGAATATCATCCTGGAAGTGAAATACAACCGGGTGCTCCCGCCGTATATCGCTTCGCTGCTTTCCTTCGCCTGCCCCGAGGCGGTGCAGACCGCCATTTCCAAATACACCCTGTGCCGACGCTACGAGGAAAAAGAATGACGCTGGAAAAACTGACCCAGGAAAACCAGGGGGCGTTAATCGCCCTGATGCGGGAATTTTATCATTCCCCCGCCGTGCTGGCCCCCGTGCCGGACGCGCATTTTGAAGCCACCTGCGCGGAAATTCTTTCCGGCAGCCCCTTCGCCGCCGCCTTTCTGGTGCGCGAGGCGGACGAAAATGCGGGCTACGCGCAGTTCTCCTTCACCTATAGCAACGAGGCGGGGGGCATGGTGGTGTGGATTGAGGAACTGTATATCCGCCCCGCCTTCCAGAACCGGGGCCTGGGCCGCGCCTGCCTGGAGCAGATTCGCGCCCGGTATCCCCGCGCCGCCCGCTTCCGCCTGGAGGTGGAGCCGGAAAATGAGGCCGCCCGGCGGCTTTACGCCCGGCTGGGCTATGTCTCCCTGCCTTACGCGCAGATGATACGGGAAGAATAAAAAGAGAAAATGATGCGGGGAGAACCGTTCTTTGAGGTGTCGCCCCATACGGCTTTCCTGGGAGAGCGCGAGAGGGGGTTCTTTGGCCACAAAGAACCTCCTCTCGCATAATACATAATATAATACTATTTCCCCGTTCCCCCGCATATTGTGAGAGGGCCTGAATTCACAGCATGTAAGGAGGAATTTTTTATGGAGCCTTCCGTTCGTCATCTTTTTCCCGGCAGCAACACCAGCGCCGGGTTCATGGGCTTTTTTGAGAATTTGCGGGGCCGCGCCCGGCGCACGGTGATTCTCAAGGGCGGCCCGGGGGTGGGCAAAAGCACGCTGATGCGGGCCGTGGGCCGGCATTACGAGGATCTGGGGGCGGGGGTGAGTTATTACCATTGCTCGGGAGATCCGGATAGCCTGGACGCGGTGCTGGTGCGGGAAAACGGCTTTCTGGTGCTGGACGGCACCGCGCCGCACATTGTGGATCCCCGGCTGCCCGGGGCGGCGGACGGCATTTTGAACCTGGGGGTGTGCCTGGATGAAAAGCAGCTGGAGGCCCAGCGGGAGGAAATCGAGGGCCTGACCCGGGAAATTTCGGGAGCCTTCGCCCGGGCCTATCGCTGCCTGGCGGCGGCTCGCAGCCTACGGGAGGATGCGGCGGCGGTTTACGATGGGGCGCTTTCGCAAAAGGCCCGCCGGGCGTTGGAGGAGGAGTTGCTGGCCCTGCTGCCCGCTGCGCCCCAGGGCGGCGCGGCCCATGCCTTTGCCCAGGCCATCACCTGCCAGGGGGTATTGCAGCAGGTGGATTCCATCCTGGAGAAAAACGTCTATTGCCTGGACGCGCCCTGGGGCTTTGACACCCACGCCCTCCTGGCCCCGCTTTGGAACGCGGCGGAGCAAAAGGGGCTGGAGCGGGCCGCGTATCATGATCCGCTGGATGCGGGGCGGCTTTTGCATGTGCGGGTGGGCGACGCGCTGTTTACCACCGCCGTGCTGATGGACGCCCGAACCTTCGCCCCTGAGATGGAGGCCGCCGCCCTGCGCCGGGAGGGGCCGCGCCTGGCCTTTGACCGGGCGGTTTACGATTTGACCCTTAACCAGGCGGTGGATTCCCTGGCCCAGGCCAAGGAACGCCACGACGCGCTGGAGCGCTATTATGTGGACGCCATGGATTACGGCCGCCTGAACGCCATCAAGCAGGAATTCCTCAGCGAGCTGCCGGAGGCGTGAAGGGGATACGAGGGCTGTCCGCAATTGACCATGCAGGGGCGCAGTTTTCTGCGCCCCTGCGCGCTGTGGGCTGGCCGCGTGGGCCCGCTTCTTTCTTCATTCTTTCCTGGCGGCGGGCAATATCGACGCGGCGGCCGCTATCCCTCCCATCGCAAGGCAAGCGGCAATACGCCGCAGGAATTTTTCCGCTGAATAATCTATTCGGGCTGTGCTATGATTTTCCGGGTCGCCGGGTCGCCGGGTCGCCGGGTCGCCGGGACGCCGTAAGCGTAACGCCGGCAATCGTGCGATGCTGAGTCAACAGGGAGAAAAACACGCAATGAGCAACAGAGAAAAACACGCAATGAGCAAATATACCGCCTTGTGGGAATATGCGCGGAAGAAGGGGAGCCCGTCCTTTAAGCTGACGTTTGAAGAAATACAAAGCATTGCGGGCGTGCCGATGTACTTTCTTTGTGCTTTCACCGGGGGGCGCTTGCGCGGGCGCGGGGCAAAACATATAATGAAGAAGGCCGAAAAAGGCCCGAGAAGGGAAAGGAACGAAGCCTTATGCCGAATTTTGCGCTGCCCGACAGCGTTTTTGAGGCGGCCACGCGCCGCTTCCCCACGCCCTTTCATCTCTATGATGAAGCGGGAATCCGGGCGAACGCCCGGCGGGTGAACCAGGCGTTTTCCTGGAATCCGCAATTTAAGGAATATTTTGCCGTGAAGGCGCTGCCCAACCCCCATATCCTGCAAATTTTGCGGGAGGAGGGCTGCGGCGTGGATTGCTCCAGCGAGTGCGAGCTGCTGCTGGCGGAGCGGACGGGCTTCGGCCCGGGGGAGATCATGTTCAGCGCCAACGATATGCCGCCCCAGGAGTTGGCCCACGCCCGGGCGCTGGGGGCGACGATCAATCTGGATGATTGCAGCGATATTGATTTGCTGGCGGCCCACGGCGGCGTTCCGGAAACGATCTGCGTGCGGTATAATCCCGGGGGCAATTTCACCCTGGGCACCAAGATCATGGGCAACCCGGGGGAGGCAAAATACGGCTGGACCCGGGCGCAGCTGGCCCCGGGGCTGAAAAAGCTGGGGGCGCTGGGGGCCAAGGCCTTCGGGCTGCACGCCTTCCTGGCCAGCAATACCACCGACGAAGGATATTACCCCGGGCTGGCGGCGCTGCTGCTGGCGCTGGGGCTGGAATTGGAAAAGGAATGCGGCCTGCGCTTTGCCTTTATCAATCTTTCCGGCGGGATCGGCATTCCCTATCGCCCCGAGCAAAGGGGGGCGGACGTCGGCCGCGTCGGCGAGGGCGTGCGCCAGGCCTTCGCGCAGGCGCTGGGCAGCCGGGCGGGGGAAATCGCCCTGAAAAGCGAATTGGGCCGCTTTATGACGGGGCCCTACGGCTGGCTGCTGACCCACGCGGTGCATGAAAAGCAAATTTATAAGGATTATATCGGCGTGGACGCCTGCGCGGCCAACCTGATGCGGCCCGCCATGTACGGCGCGTATCATCACATCCACGTCTGCGGCAAGCGGGAGGCCCCGGCGGATCATTGCTACGATGTGACGGGGTGCCTGTGCGAAAACAACGATAAATTCGCGGTGGACCGGCCGCTGCCCCAAATCGCGCTGGGCGATTTGCTGGTTATTCACGATACCGGAGCCCACGGCGCGTGCATGGGCTATCAATACAACGGCCGCTTGCGGGGGGCGGAGGTGCTTTACACCCAGGCGGGGGATTTCCGCCTGATTCGCCGAGCGGAAACGCCTGCGGATTATTTCGCCACGCTGGTGTAAAAAAGCTGCGAAATGCGGAAGCATAGTGCGGGAGGGCCCTCTTTGGCGTTCAAAGAAGGCCCTCCCGCGATCTATTTATTATTCGCGCCCTTACTGCTCCATTTGACGGCCCACAATGCCCGCCGCCGTTTCGGCCACCTTTACCTCGGTATCGCCCATGCGCGCCCCCTGCTCCCGGGAAAGCAGCAGCACCGCGCCGATGGCCTCGCCGTCGGCGATGATGGGGGAAACCACCTGCGCCGTGTAGCCGGATACGTCCTCCTCGTTGGTGACGGGCACCGGCTTGCCCCCGCCGTTACGGTTCAGCGCCACGGTCTGGCGGCTTTGAATGGCATTTTCCAGGTCGGGGCTGATGGGCTTATCCCACAGTTCCTTTTTGCTTACGCCGCTGGCCGCCACTACCTGATCCCGATCCACAATGCAGGCGATATGGCCCAGCGAACGGAACAGCGATTCGGTGTAATCCTTGGCGAAGGACGACATTTCCCCGATAGGGGAATACTTTTTCAGGATTACCTCTCCATCCCGGTCGGTGTAGATTTCCAGCGGGTCGCCTTCGCGAATCCGCAGCGTGCGGCGGATCTCCTTGGGAATAACCACGCGGCCCAGTTCGTCTATTCTTCTCACGATTCCCGTTGCCCTCAAAATAAGCGCCTCCTTGACTTTTGTCAATCCTAGGTTTTCCCTGGAAGAGGGAATTATGCGCGGGTGGCGGCGGGGAAGATTTGGCAGGAAGGCCAGAAAGGGCCAGCGGCGCGCCGCGGGGATGACCGCAGCGAATAAAACAGAAAATTGTAAAGCAAACCCGCTCATCTTTTTCAATGAGCGGATTTTGGAATGGTGTTTCAAAAAACTTGTGCGGATTGCAACTTCTTCCGGCATGGCGGCAAGCGATGCCATAACACTTTGCCTCGGCACATCCCGCACGGATTGCAACGGCCCGAATCGCCAGCTTGCCAAAGTTCTTGCGCATCTTTGCCTCGGCACATCCCGCACGGATTGCAACGCCGATAGCGATATATTGCGGAAGCGCTTCCCACTTTGCCTCGGCACATCCCGCACGGATTGCAACCTGGCCGCGGGGAGGGATGGAAAATGACACGGGAACTTTGCCTCGGCACATCCCGCACGGATTGCAACTCCAGCGCTACGTCCACAGCGCCGCAAGGGTCGGATCTTTGCCTCGGCACATCCCGCACGGATTGCAACAAACAGACAAAAACCTAAAAAAGGAGCGGCCCTATCTTTGCCTCGGCACATCCCGCACGGATTGCAACTCCACATCAACCCCGCTTTTTCGCACAATTTGAGCTTTGCCTCGGCACATCCCGCACGGATTGCAACATCCCCAGAAATAAATGATAAAGGCCATAGGCCGGGAGCTTTGCCTCGGCACATCCCGCACGGATTGCAACGCGCCAGAAAATGCAACCGCAGTGGTAAAGCAGCCACTTTGCCTCGGCACATCCCGCACGGATTGCAACCACAAAAGTGCACAGGGTGTAACGCGCGATTTTGTGGAATGTGCCGTGAGTCGGTAGATAGCTTTTTACAGCATTGAAGAATTGCTGTACGCTGACTATTTTCCCGTGCTCTTCTGCTACCAAGGTGATCTGTATCACCATTATCGGTAGCCCCGGACGGACAATCGACCGGTTTTCTAGTGCGAACTGCACTCGTTTTTACGTTTACTTAGCTTTCGCACTCATGGCTGTTTCGATGAATGCCCATGCTGGAAGGCGTTTTAGGCAATGCGGACAAGCGCTGAATTGCTTGACGATGGTACTTTACAAATTGGGGATAGTCACGTTGAAGGGAATCAGACTGAAATCTTTTTGTCAAAGGGTCATAGTGTTGCAGCAGAAACGCCGAGTACAGATCTCGCTGAATTTGTTGCCCATCCGGCATACAATTCCAACGCTTCGATAATGATTTTTGCGTATATTTGCCAGATTGATGGTTATACTGACTGGCTCGGACGGATGTTGGCACCTTCACAACGCCAGGAAGGCCGGGTGATACGCATTTCTGTTGTAAAATTCTAATTAGTGTGGCTGGAGCCTTGTTTGCTATGGATTTTCCGAAACGCTTTTTCCGTTTGATTTTCCTGGTTTTTTCGGAAACCGTCGTCTCCTTTGCTCTGTGCGCAAGGGAGGACCAAAGCATTTTTTCTACATAAAAGCACTTACCCAACGAAAGAAGGTGATTTGCCAATTGAATATGCTGACGTTTCCGGGTTTCGGCCTGGCGGTGTTGAAGGTACTTCAACTCTTGCTGAACTTTACGATACCGTTTGGAAGTATTATGCGTTAATTTGACGCCTCGTTTAACTGTTCCGTCATTCAAATAATTATCAGGGTTTGTGGCTCGTCTGCTCCTGTCCAGCTTTCTTTGTAGGCATCGTTTCATCTGTTCGATATTTTGCACCTGATCGGCCAATTCCACGAGGTCGGCTCCGCCTGGGGCAGAGTATGCAAGCGTTTGCGGACCAATATCCAACCCAACGGTGCCGCTGCCAACGGGATGCACTATTTCTCCGGTGGCGCGATCACGCTTGATTGCAGGCTTTCCCTCCAAAATAAGCTGAGCATACCAGCGGTCTTTGTGCTTCCCGGGTTTTCTAATCAGACGCACATATTTTACCCTATAACTTAGCATCTCGTATTCGTATGCATTGCTTGGAGACAGCTTTAGCGGCAATTTTAAACCTTTCCATTCAATGTATGTTCCGCGGAATATAATTTCAATGCCGCCGCCTCTTTTGGCTGTGGAGTAACCCTGTAGGGAAGAAATGTCGCCGAATCGTTTGTAATGGACTTTCTTTCCGACGCTATATAACATTTTTTCGAAAGCTGCCCAAACTTGAACTGCTATTCCGTGGGTGGCAACACTAGCGCCAATGTTTTCCCAAAAGTGTTTATAGTAGTGTTTCATATCTGATTTAAAACCATATTCTGTAAAACCGAAGGATTTCAGGAGCGTACCACGCGCCTTATATAGCTGTTGCAGTTCGCCGTTTTCTCTTTGGCTGTTGCAATACAATACGCGAATTCGCTCTTGAATTTCTTGGTATGGCGCAGAACGTTTCACTCCATCGAGCTTTTTCAATTCTGCACGAACCAACGTGTTATAAATCTGCCTTGCGATTTCAAAGCGCTTGGCAAGGCGGTCCTCCTGCCACTTTTCCAGCTTCAGCGGTAATGTCAGGCAGCAGGTGGGCGTACTGCTCTTTTTCACAGGAATCCCCCTTTCGCTTTTCAGTATACCTTTTTGCGCGAGGAATGACAAGCGCGCGGCGACATTTTTTTGCCGGCCCAATTTCGGCGAAATAAAACCGCCGCAATGAAAAAATGGGGTTTACAGCAGCGAAAAAACATTATATAATAAAAGCTGTATCTATACGAAACGAAAGGCGGTTTACAAAGCATGTTTATGAATTGGCTGTTGGGGATTACCTCGGCGCTGGCCGAAGAGGGCGCCGACGCGGCCGCAGCCGCGGCTACCGCGCTTCCGGAAGGGGAGCAGACCGTTTCCGCCGCTGCCGCGATTGTGCAGCTGGTGGTTCCGCTGGTGCTGATGGGCCTGGTGTTCTATTTCCTGCTGATCCGGCCCCAGCGCAAAAAGGATAAGAAGGTTAAGGCCATGCTGGACGCCCTTAAGCCCGGCGACCGCGTGACCACCATCGGCGGCATTTACGGCACCATCGTCAGCATCAAGGACGATACCATCACCCTGGCCATCGGCGCGCAGCGCACCGAAATGGTGGTGGCCCGGTGGGCCATTCGCCAGGTGGAAGAAGTGTCCGTGGAAAACGACGGCGAAGTGCTGGCGTAAGATCAAAAAAATCGGCCGACGGGAAGGGCGCATTTCTTCTCGCCGGTCCGCATACCCTGTGGGGGAGTAGTTGGCGGCGACCGGCCGCGGCAATATCAACATGCTGATTTTATCTGGTATTGCCTGAAACAGCAAGACCCACGGAACGGCAGGCATTTTTGCCGCCGCTCCGGCGGGTCTTTCTTTATGAAGGAGCGAGAACGCAATGAGTTTATTGGATTTACTGCTGCTGGCCGTAGGCCTTTCCATGGACGCCTTCGCGGTTTCTATCTGCAAGGGCCTGGCCATGGGAAAAATCGATTGGAAAAAGGCGGGCGTGGTGGGCCTGTGGTTCGGCGGGTTTCAGGCGCTGATGCCCCTGATCGGATACTTCATCGGCGCGCAGTTCGCCGAGAGCATTCAGGCCTACGATCATTGGATCGCCTTCGCGCTGCTGGCGCTCATCGGCGGCAACATGGTGCGGGAGGCCTTGGGCCCCAAGGAGGCCGAAGCGGCCGACAGCGCCCTTTCCTTTAAATCCATGCTGCCCCTGGCCGTCGCCACCAGCATCGACGCCCTGGCCGTGGGCGTTACCTTCGCTTTTACCGGCGCTTATATCAATATCTGGGTTTCTATCGCCGCCATCGGCCTGACCACCGGCATCATCTCCATGGCGGGGGTGAAGGTGGGCAGCCTGTTCGGCGATCGCTTTGAGAAAAAGGCCGAGCTGCTGGGCGGCGCCATCCTCATCCTTCTGGGCGTCAAGATCCTCCTGGAGCACCTGTTGGGCGCGTGAGCGTGGGGGAAACAAATAATTAGGCGTGGGAGAGGCTCTTGGGAAGCCCAAGCGCCTCTCCCACGCGCCCCTTTCAAAGAAAGGTATGAGGAAATTTATGCGGGAGGGCCTTCTTTGGCGGCCAAAGAAAGCCCTCCCGTGCCCTCCCAAGAAAACCGATTGGGTAGGGCGAAGTATCAAGAAACCAGCTTGCTTCTCCGCCAACAAAACGATTACTTATTGTCCATCTTGGATGGGGAGCAAAACAATCGGCCTGTTAGCGGCAGGAAGCCTCGCGAGTCAATCGAAAACCCACTCGCCGCTGCGAGGCTGCGGGAGGAAAGCCCGCCCAAGGAAGCGCGCCGCCGCGCTTTATTCTTCCTCTTTCAAATGCCACACGCTCATGACGCTGGCGCAGTCGCCCTTGAGCGCCAGGGCCAAGCCGTAGCCCATGAGGGCCTCGCCGGTCATTTCACGGCCGTCCTCGCAGCGATAGACGGCCTGGGGCAGCAGGCCGCGCATGCGGAAGCGGGGCAGGCGCAGATCCCAATTGCGCATGCCGTGGGCGAAGGCGAAGAGGGTGAAGGCCCGGCGATCCCGGCGCACATACTGGAACAGGGCGTAGGGATGCTCGGCGGCGGAGGCGATGCGATAGACGTAGGCGTTTTGCAGATCGGGACGCAGGCGCTTGAATTCCGCAATGGCGGCCTTGATGGTATCCAGTTCCTCCTTTGAGGCGGTGAGCAGGTTAATGCCGATGCTCATGGAGCCCGTCATGCCCCAATGCACGCGGAAATCCAAGGGCGTGGGGCGCTGGTGGATATGGTGGCGCGCGGGGGCGATATTGCCCGCGCCGCCCGCCGTCTTGGGCACGAAGAGCATGGAGAAGCCCTCGTGGATCACCATAATATCCACAGGATCGGCGTTATCGGAACGATTGATGCGATCGGCGAAGGGCACCATGCCGAAATCGCTGCGGCCGCCGCCGGAGGCGCAGTTTTCCAGCAGCAGATCGGGGTATTTTTCGTTCATGTGCGCCCAGATTTTCAGAATGTTCTGGGTGTAGCGAATGGCCAGGCTCTGGCGCTCCTCCGCGGGGGCGTCAGGCCAGCCGTTTTCGGTGACGAAGCGGTTCATATCCCATTTCAGATAATCCAGATGGAATTCCTCGATGAGGCGATCCAGCCATTCAATGGCCCAATCCCGGATATCGTCCCGGGCGAAATTCAGCACCAGCTGATTCCGCTCCTCCGTGCGGGGGCGGGTGGGATCGTGAATTACCCAGTCGGGGTGCGCGCGGTACAGGTCGCTGTCAGGGTTCACCATTTCAGGCTCCACCCAAATGCCAAAGAGCATGCCCTTGCGATGGCACGCATCGGCCACCACGCCCATGCCGTGGGGGAAGCGGGCGGGATCGGCGATCCAATCCCCCAGCCCGGCGCGGTCGTTTACCCGGCCGGGCATCCAGCCGTCGTCAATGACGAACAGCTCCACCCCCAGCGTCTCGCATTTATCAATCAGCGCCAGGCAGTTATCCTCCCGCACGTCAAAGAGGAAGGGATACCAGGAATTGTAGATAACGGGGCGCACGGCGTGGGCCTTATCCGTTTTTTTGCCCCGGGGCATCAGATGATCGAACTGCCAATCGTAGAAAACCTCGCTCATGCGGCCAAAGCCCCGGGCCACAAAGCCGCCGGTGAATTTGGGGGTTTCAAAGGCCTCGCCGGGCTTGAGGATATAGCGGCAGTCCCGATCCTGAATGCCGCCGGTGACGGATACGCGCTTGCCGAACTGGCGCTCCACCGAAATGCTGAAATTGCCCGACCAATGCAGCACACCAAAATACACCTCGCCCTCCGTTTCGGTGGCGCGGCCCTCCTGATCCAGGGCGAAGAAGGGAGTCTGGGGGGTGGAGGTGACGGTGATTTCATTGGTTTCCAGCACGGTGCGCGCCTGGGTGAGCATCAATTGATTTTTTCCGTATTCCGCGCCCCAGCTGCCCGAAAGATGGGTGAGCCGGTAATCCAGCCCCTCGGGCACATACCAGGCCGCGCTCTTGAGCGATTCCAGGGTAACGGGCTGCTCCGCGCCGTTTTTCAAAACCAGCCAGCGGGAAATCAACGGCAGCTCCGCCCAGCCCTGATAATGCATTTCCACCGCGAAGGGGTATACCGCGTCCCGGGCGAAAACCACCAGATGGTTTTCCTCGATTTTGTGGCTTTCGTAAATCAGCCGCAGGCTGCGCACGCCGTCGGGATGAATGACCTGGAGCAGGGGCTCGGTGTAATCGGCGGGCTCGCGGGTGGGAACCTCGTAGCGGTCGGCGTTGCCGAAGCGATCGATGTTATGACCCAGGGGTCGCAGCTTTTTTTGCGCTTTGGCGGCCTCCTGCGTTATGTAGGTCACGGAAGCGTCCTGCGAAAGAGGCGCGTCCTGCATTATGCAGGCCAGGGAAGCGTCCTGCGAAAGGGGCTGGCCCCAATACAGATGCAGCAGCCGCCCGTCGGGGGCCACGCCGAAGGCGTAGGACATTTCGGGGGTTTTCAGATGAAATACGCGCTCCTGTTCCAGATAAGTGATCTTCATGCCGCTCCTCCTTTGATTTCGGGTTCGTATTTTTATGCGCAGCGCGACAGCCTTCTGATGCTTATTATATAATAGATTTTCTGGTGGCGAAATACAAAAAAGCCGGGAATTTTCCGGCGCTTTTTTTCGCCCGGCGGCGTGGATTGAAATATACGGCGGGATGCGGTAAAATAAAAAGAAAGAACGCGGGCGGCGCCGCGAAAGGGACGGGGGCGATTTTCATGCAATGGACGGCGGGACAGCAGGCGGCCATCGAGGCGCGCAACGACAGCGTGCTGGTCAGCGCGGCGGCGGGCTCGGGCAAAACGGCGGTGCTGGTGGAGCGGGTGCTTTCCCTGCTGCGGGAGGGCAAGCGTATCGACCGGATGCTTATCGTCACCTTCACCCGGGCGGCGGCGGGGGAAATGCGGGAGCGTATCGGCCGCCGGCTGGAGGAGGCCGGGGCGGAGGACGCGCACCTGCGCCGCCAGGCCATGCGCCTTTCCCGGGCGGCCATCTGCACGCTGCATGTGTTCTGCGCCCGGCTGCTGCGGGAGCATTTTGAGGCCGTGGGGCTGGATCCGCTTTTTAAAATCGCGGATGAGGAGCGGCTGCGCCCCCTGCGCCAGCGCGCCCTGGATGAAACGCTGGAGGCCGCCTACGCCGCCCCTTCGGAGGAGGAGCGCCAGCTTTTTTCCCAGTTCGAGGATCAGCAGATCGCCGAACTGATGCAACAGTGCCACCATTTTCTTCTGGCCCAGGCCGACCCCTGGGGCTTCGCCCAGGCGCAGACGGGGGAGGCGGCGGAAAGCCTTGCGCGGTGGACGCCCCTGCTGGAGCGCCTGTGCGCCGATCAATTGGAGGGCGCAGCGGAGCTGCTGCCCGCCCTGGAGCAGATTTTGCATCAGGGGGACGGCCCGGCCCGCTACGCCCCCGCCCTGGAATGCGATCAGGCGCTGACGGAGCAATTGCTCCTGGACGCGCGGGCGGGAAAGCTGCGGGGCGGGAAAACCGCCTTCGCCCGGCTGAGCACCAAGAAGGCGGGGCCGGAGGAAAGCCCCGAAAGCGCCGCGCGGTTTAAGGCCCTGCGGGAGGAATGGAAAAAGCGGGTGCAGCTCGCCCGCGATCTGCTGCCCCAGGACGAGGCGCGGGCGGAGGCCGATCTGCGCCACACCCTGCCCCCGCTTCGGGCGCTGCTTTCGCTGACGCAGAAAATGGACGAACGCTTTTTCGCCCTGAAGCAGCAGAAAAATTATCTGGATTACAGCGACCTGGAGCATCTTTCCCTCCGGGCGCTTTCCGATCCCGCCGTGCGCAGCCAGACGGCGGGCAAATTCGACGCGCTGTTTATCGACGAATATCAGGATATATCGGGCATTCAGGAGGCGATTCTTCAGGCGCTTCACCAGGGCGCGGGCAATCTGCTCTTCATGGTGGGGGATGTGAAGCAGAGCATTTATCGCTTCCGCCTGGCCGACCCCACCCTGTTTTTGCGCAAATATCAGGAATATTCCCTGGCCCCGGACGCGTCGGAGCGCAAAATTTTATTGCAGCAGAATTTTCGCTCGGATGAAAACGTGCTGCTGGCGGTGAACCAGGTGTTCCGCCACGCCATGCGGGAAAAGGAAACGGAAATCGCCTACGACGAGGCGGCCATGCTGCGCCCCGGCGGGGGCCAGCCCCTGGGCGCGCCGGTGGAAATACATGTGCTCGCCGCCCAGGAGGAGGAGGACGGCGAGGAGGGAGAATTGAGCCAGGGCTATCGCCACGAGGCGGCGTTCGTGGCCCGGCGCATTCAACAGCTGATGCGCGAGGCCACCGTGCGGGAGGGCAAGGGCGTTCGGCCCCTGCGCTTTCGGGATATTGCGCTGCTGCTGCGCAACGCCTCCGGCCGCGCGCCCCACATCGCCCGGGCGCTGCAGCTGGCGGGCGTGCCCGTATACAGCGATGCGGACGCGCAGTTTTACGATCTGCCCGAGGTGGCGGATCTGCTGAATCTGCTGCGGGCGGTGGATAACCCCCTGCAGGATCTGCCGCTGCTGGCGGCGCTGCGCTGCCCCTGCTTTGATTTTTCGGAGGAGGAACTGGCCCGCGTTCGCCTGGTGAGCCGCGCCCCGGGCACGCCCTTTCACCGGGCCTTTCGGGCGCTGATGGAAAAGGAGGAGCCCCTGGCGCAGAAGGCGCGGGGGGCGTGGGATACCCTGGCCCGGTGGCGCTTTCTTTCCCGCAATCTGCCGGTGGATCAATTGGTGTGGCGGGTGCTGGAAGAAAGCGGGCTGTATATGCGGGCGGGGGCGCTGCCTGAGGGGGAGACGCGCCAGGCCAATCTGCGCCTGCTGGCCGAGCGGGCCCAGGGCGAGGCCGCCCGCCAGGGCCTGGGGCCCTTTCTGCGAGAAACGGGCCGCATCAGCGGCGGCGACGATGGAAAATCCGCCAAAGCCCTGGGAGAAAACGAGGATGTGGTGCGCATCCTGACGCTGCATAAATCCAAGGGGTTGGAATTCCCTGTGGTATTTCTGCTGGAAACGGCCCGGAATTTTCGCCTGGGGGAGAGCGGCCCGCTGCTGCTCCATGCCAAGCACGGCGCGGCGCTGCAATATATCGACGGGGAAAAGCGCCTCACCCGGGAAACCTGCGCCCAGGCCGCCCTGCGGGGCGTGGGCGAAAAGGAGGCCCGGGCCGAGGAAGCGCGGCTGCTGTATGTGGGCATGACCCGGGCCCGGGAGCGGCTGATCCTGGTGGGCTCCCCCCGGCGGCTTTCCGCCGCCCGGGAAAAATGGGCGCGCCCCGCCACCGCTTATGCGGCGGGCAGTGCGGCGTGCATGCTGGATTGGGTGATGGAAAGCCTGGGCGGCCTGCGGGAGGGACAGTTTCTGGCAGAAAATGGCAGCGTGTGGCAGGGCTTTGTGCATCAGGCCGAGGCTTTCTCCCTGCCCGCCGAGGCGCATATGCCCCCGCCGCCCCTGCTTGATATGCCTGCGGATACGAAAACCACCGCCCGGCTGGAACGCACGCCCTCGGCCCAGCCGCCGCTGAAAACCTCCGTCACCGCCATCGCCAAGGCCCTGCGCCAGGCGGGGGATGACTGGGAATCCCCTGCCGATAAGGGGGCCCAGGCCCCGGCGGCGCTTTCCGCCCCCTCCCTGCGCGCCCCCGAACTGACCCCCGCCCAGCGGGGCGTGATTACTCATCGCGCCCTGGGGCTGGTGGATTATGCCGCCGTCCGCGCAGGGGATTGGGCCGGGGCGCTGGACGCGCTGTGCCGGCGGGGGGCGCTCAGCCCTGCCGAGCGGGAGAGCGTGCAGCTTTCCTGGCTGCGCCGGTTTTTCGAATCCCCTCTGGGCCGCCGCGCCCTGGCGGCGGAGGAAACGCACCGGGAGTGGGCCTTTAACCTCCGGGGCCAGGGGCAGACGCTGATTCAGGGGGTGATCGATCTGTGCTTCCTGGAAGAGGGGGCCTGGGTGCTGACGGATTACAAAACCGATCGGGCGGAGGAGGCGGAGCTGCTTTCCCGCTACGCCCTGCAATTGAATTGGTATGCCCGGGCCTTGGCCAGCATCACGGGCAGGCCGGTGCGGGAAATGTATCTGTTTTCTCTGCGGGCGGGCCGCGCCATCCCGGTGGAGCCGCTGCCCGAGACGGCCTTTCAGCTGTGCGCCATGGGCGCGGCCGCACCGGAAAAATAGGCGGGCGCTGCCTTTCTTGCCAAACAAGGAAAAATGTGGTATAGTTATGCTGAGGGGATGGAGAAAAGCGACGAAAGCGGAGAGAAAGTGGAGCACGAAGGCTGCCGAAAAATAGAAAATCCTGTAAAAGTGGGGCGAAAAGCCCATAAATGTTCCAAAAAAGAGGATTTCTCCCATCGGCGTCGAATATATGCATGGCTTTTTATGAATCTATCCCGCAAAGAGGAGATTTTGTTTCATGGCAACGGTTCTGGATATTGGCATTGATCTGGGCACGGCCAGCGTCGTGATCTATGGCAAGGGGAAGGGCGTGGTGCTCAACGAGCCCGCGGTCATCGCCATTGACCGGGAAACGCGCAATGTGCTCGCCGTGGGGGAGGAGGCCCGTCGCATGGTGGGACGCACGCCGGGAAATATCGTGGCGATGCGGCCCCTGGGCGACGGCATGATCGCCGATTTTGAAATGGCCAGCGCCATGCTGCGCTATTTCGTGGCCAAGGCGGTGGGCAAGCGCATTCTGGGGGGGCCGCGGGTGATTATGTCCGTTCCCGCCGGGGTGAACGAGGTGGAGCGCCACAGCCTGACGGCCAGCCTGTTCGAGGCGGGGGCCCGGCGCACCCGGCTGATGGAGCGGCCCGTGGCGGCCGCCCTGGGCGCGGGGCTGCCCATTGGCGAGGCCTACGGCGAAATGATCTGCGATATCGGCGGGGGCGTGACGGATATCGCCGTGCTCTCCCTGGGGCGGGTCATCGTGCGCGATACCGTCAAAATCGGCGGCGATCAATTCGACGACGCCATTATCCGCTATATCCGGCGCAAGCATAATCTTCTCCTGGGCGAAATTACGGCGGAGGATCTGAAAATCAACATCGGCTCCGCCATTCCCCGGGCCGAGCAATTTTATATGGAGGTGACGGGGCGCAACCTGCTCACCGGCCTGCCCAAGATCATGCGCATCACCAGCGATGAAATTACCGAGGCCATCGACGAGCCGCTTCAGGCCCTGCTGGAGGCCATTCACGCCGTGCTGGAGCACACGCCCGCCGAGCTGGTGGCGGACATTTTCGAATCGGGCATCACGCTCTCCGGCGGCGGGGCCCAGCTTAGCGGCCTGACCGAGGCGGTGGCCCTTTCCCTGAAGGTGGATTGCCACCTGGCGGACGATCCCCAGGTGTGCGTGGCCCGGGGCTGCGGCCTCACGCTGGAAAACTGGAGCGAGTACGGCCAGTTCCTGGGCGAACGCCGCCGCCGGGGATAAAAAAGAAATAAGAATAGATTAAGCGCGGGGCGATTGGAGCGGGGCTGTGAAAAAACGAAAACTAAGTATTTGCGGGGGAACCGTTCTTTGAGATATCGCCCCGCGCTACTCCACTAAAGCGGAACAGCGCGGGGCGAAGGCCTGCATAGAATCTCCTATCGCATTTATTTCCCGGCTTATCCCTCCGGGTGCATTTTCATTGTGCTTTATTGGCAGAATCCTTGACAACGCCCGGATCCTATGATAATTTATAATCTAATTCGCTGGACGCGGGCCAAGGAGCCGCGTTCCTGCGCCGTCGCAGCATCCCGCCGAGGGGGCGGGCTCTTTTTTTAAAGGGCGGACGGGCAGCGTGAGCACCCTGGAAGCGAGCCGGTGGAGGCGGATCATGCCTACCGGAGGGAGAGAGAGGGAGGATTCCATGAAGAAAAAGCTGAGTTTTCAGGAATATGTGTATGTGGCCAGCATGCTGTTCGGCATGTTTTTCGGGGCGGGCAATCTGATTTTTCCCGCGGCCATGGGCCAGCAGGCGGGCAGCCAGGTATGGCTGGCCTCTGCGGGCATGCTGATTACGGCGGTGGGCCTGCCGCTGATGGGCGTGGCGGCGCTGGGCGTAAGCCGTTCCAGCGGGCTGTATGATTTATCCAGCAAGGCGGGCAAGCCCTACGGCATGTTCTTCACCTGCCTGCTGTATCTCACCATCGGGCCCTTCTTCGCCATTCCCCGCTGCGCCACCACCTCCTTCACCGTGGGGCTGGAGCAGGTGCTTCCCCAGGGCGGGCCGGTGTGGCTGTATCTGCTGCTGTTCTCGGCGCTCTTTTTCGGGGCGGCGCTGTTTTTCTCCCTTCGTCCGGGGAAGATTCTCACCTGGATCGGCAAAATTCTCAACCCCCTTTTCCTGGTGTTCCTGGGCATTTGGGTGATCGTGGCGCTGGCCTCCCCGGCGGCGCAGGTTTCCCAGGTGGAGCCCCTGGGCAAGTACGCCCAGCAGCCCTTTTTCGCCGGCTTCCTGGAGGGGTATAACACCATGGACGCCCTGGCCAGCCTGGCCTTTGGCATCGTGGTGGTGCAGGTGATCCGCAATCTGGGCGTGAAAGAGCCCGGCGCGGTGGCGGGCAGCACGGTGCGCTCCGGCATTTTCAGTTGTCTGTTCATGGGCCTGATTTATCTGGCGATGACGGTGGTGAGCGCCCAGAGCCGGGGCGCCTTGGAGCCTGCCGAAAACGGCGGCGTGGCCCTGGCCCAAATCGCCCGCCTTTATCTGGGGGATGCGGGCATGCTGGTGCTGGCGGCCATGGTCACCTTCGCCTGCCTGAAAACGGCGGTGGGCCTGATTACCAGCTGCTCGGAAACCTTCGCCGCCATTTTCCCCAAGGGGCCCCGCTATCGGGCTTGGGCGATCATTTTCAGCCTGGCTTCTTTCCTGTTCGCCAATATGGGCCTGAGCGCCATTATCGAATATTCCATCCCTGTGCTGATGTTCCTGTATCCCCTGGCCATCGTGCTGATTCTGCTGGCGCTGCTGGGAAAATTCTATCAGAACAGCCGCACCGTTTACGCCTGGACCATCGGCCTGACGCTGATTGCCGCGGTATACGATCTGCTTATCGCCCTGCCCAAGGGCGTTCAATCTGCCCTGCATCTGGGGCCGGCGCTGGATGCGGTGAGCGTGGCGCTGCCTATGTCCGAGCTGGGGCTGGGCTGGGTGTGCCCCGCCGTGCTGGGCTTTGCCATCGGCTTTTGCGTTTACCTTTTCGGCAAGAAAAAGCAGGCCGCGTGACGGAAAACGAGAGATATAAGCGCTGCGGGGGAGGCGTTCTTTGGGAGCCAAAGAATGCCTCCCCCTTCTGCAATCTCAAGGGGCGCGGCGGTTCGCTGTCGCTTCCGCCGTTTGCTTCGGCTGGCTCGCAGGCCTTCTTCCAAGAAGGCGGATTGGGAAAAGGGCTGCGCCAGGAAATCGGCTTGATTCCCCGCTGACGAATTTAAAAAGGAAACAGAGAAGGGAAGGAACCGTGTTGGTTTGAGGCGGCTTGCGGGCAAAAGTGGGCGCATTGCCGGGATATTGGAAAAAGGCGGGGAACCGTTCTGGCGCACACCAAAAAGAATCGCTTCCCCGCATACATATCCCTCGGGGCTTGCGCCGTATCTTGCTTTTTTCTGGAAGAACGGATATAATAAAAGCAAACATAAGAAAGGAAGAAATATTCCAATGAAACAGATCGGCCTTCAGCTTTACAGCATTCGCGACGTATTCCTCAAGGACGAAGCCTCCATCCGGGACGGCTTTCGCAAAATTGCCGAAATGGGCTACACCCAGGCGGAGCCCGCAGGCTTTCTGATCGATCCCGCGCTGTTCGCCCGCTATGCCAGGGAGGCGGGCGTGCAGATCGTTAACACCCACTATGGCAAGGCGCTGGAGGATGTGGAAGAAACCATCCGCATTCACGATCTTTTCGGCACCCGCTATATCGGCGTGGGCGGCTATCACCCCATGGGCACGGTGGAGGAAACGCAGGCCTTCATCGACAAGGCCAACAAGGCCGGCGCGATCATGAAGCGGGCGGGCTATCGCTTTGTTTATCACAACCACAGCGGCGAATTCCGCCGCCTGGAAAACGGCAAATCCATCTATGAAATGCTGCTGGAGGGGCTGGATCCCGAAACCACCGCCTTGGAGTTGGATTGCTATTGGGCGCAGAACGCGGGCCTGGATCCGGCGGATTTCATCCTGCGCCATCAGGATCGCATTCGCCTGGTGCATCTCAAGGATATGGCCGTGCGCCTGAACCCCGAAACCAACCGGGCCGAGAGCTTCATCACCGAGGTCGGCCACGGCAACATGAATTATGAGCGCATCGTGCAGGCCGCGGACGAAGCCAAGATCGATTACTTCGTCGTGGAGCAGGATTCCAACTGGATGGATAACGACCCCATGAAGGCCGTCAAGAGCAGCTGCGATTACATTCACGCGCATCTGATGAAATAAAGAATTTTAAGGGCCCGCCTTTTCCGGTTTAGCCGTGGAAGGCGGGCCTTTTTCGCCCTGCTTCCAGCGGCGCGCCCGGGCGGATCGCGCGCTGCTGCCGCAGGCGGGGCGGCTGGCGGGGAGGGGAACGTACCGGGCGCTGTTGAGCAGCCCCGTATACGCCCGCCTGCGGCGGGCACAGGCGCAGTTATTATACGAATCCCGTTTGGGCCGGGAAAAAATCGCCTGCTTTTCGCGCTTTTTTTCAATGGGCGGGGCGTTTTTCCCGGGCCTTTGCTTGACAGAGGCCCGCGGATGGAAGTATAATATTGATTTGGAAGAGATGTGAAAAATCGAAAGATTTTTTGCTCTTATACAAGGCAAAAGGAGGATTCCCCATGGCAATGAAAATGACCATTGACGGCAATGGGGCGGTCAGCCACATCGCGTATGCATTCAGCGATGTCGCCGCGATTTACCCCATCACGCCGTCGTCCACCATGGCCGAATATGTGGACGAATGGGCGGCGCAGGGCCGCAAGAATCTCTTCGGCCAGACTGTGCATGTAGCTGAAATGCAATCCGAAGCCGGCGCTGCCGGCGCCGTTCACGGCTCTCTGGCCGCGGGCGCGCTGACCACCACCTTCACCGCTTCCCAGGGCCTGCTGCTGATGATCCCCAATATGTACAAGATCAGCGGCGAGCTGCTGCCCGGCGTTTTCCATGTTTCCGCCCGCGCGCTGGCCGCCCATGCCCTGAGCATCTTCGGCGATCACAGCGACGTGATGGCCTGCCGCCAGACCGGCTTCGCCATGCTGGCCTCCGGCTCCGTTCAGGAAGCCATGGATATGGCCCTGGTCGCTCACCTGAGCGCCATCAAGGGCTCCGTTCCCTTCCTGCATTTCTTTGACGGCTTCCGCACCAGCCACGAAATCCAGAAGATCGACGCCGTTGAATACGACGAGATCGCCAAGCTGGTGGATTGGGACAAGATTTCCGAGTTCCGCGCCCGCGCGCTGAACCCCGAACATCCCCATCAGGCGGGCACCGCCCAGAACCCCGATATCTATTTCCAGAACCGTGAAGCGGCCAACAAGTATTACGACGCCATCCCGGGCATCGTGGAAGCCTATATGAAGAAGGTCGCCAAGCTGACGGGCCGCGCCTATAAGCTGTTCGATTACTATGGCGCGGAAGACGCCGAAGAAGTGATCGTGGCCATGGGCTCCGGCTGCGAAGCCATCCACGAAACCATCGACGCCCTGCTCAAGAAGGGCAAGAAGGTGGGCCTGGTGAAGGTGCATCTGTATCGCCCCTTCTCCGCCAAGCACTTCCTGGCCGCCATTCCCGCCACCTGCAAGAAGATCGCCGTGCTGGACCGCACCAAGGAGCCCGGCTCCCTGGGCGAGCCCCTGTACGAGGATGTGTGCGCCGTGCTGGCCGAAAACGGCCGCAAGGACGTCGAGGTCGTCGGCGGCCGCTACGGCCTGGGCAGCAAGGAATTCAATCCCACCATGGTCAAGGCCGTCTATGACAACCTGGCCAAGGATGCGCCCAAGAACCACTTCACCGTGGGCATCATCGACGATGTGACCAAGACCAACCTGAAGCTGGGCAAGCTGTTCAACGCCGCCCCCAAGGGCACCATCAGCTGCAAGTTCTACGGTCTGGGCTCCGACGGCACCGTGGGCGCCAACAAGAACTCCATCAAGATCATCGGCGACCACACCGATAAATACGCGCAGGCCTATTTCGCCTACGACTCCAAAAAGTCCGGCGGCCTGACGGTTTCCCATCTGCGTTTTGGCGACGTGCCCATCCGCTCCACCTATCTGATCGACGCGGCGGATTTCATCGCCTGCCATAACCCCGCCTATGTGACCATGTACGACATGGTTTCCTCCCTCAAGGACGGCGGCACCTTCCTGCTCAACTCCCAGTGGGAGCCCGAGGAAATGGACGAGCATCTGCCCGCCTCCATGAAGCAGCTGCTGGCCAAGAAGAAGGCTAAGTTCTACACCATCAACGCCATCAAGCTGGCCGCGCAGGTCGGCATGGGCGGCCGCATCAACACCATCATGCAGGCTGCGTTCTTCAAGCTGGCCAACATCATCCCCTATGAGAAGGCGGATGAATACATGAAGGCCTATGCCAAGAAGACCTACGGCAAGAAGGGCGACGCGGTTGTTAAGAAGAATTGGGACGCGATCGACATCGCCATTTCCGGCCTGAAGGAAGTGCCCGTGCCCGCCGAATGGGCCAACGCCACCACCGGCGCCGTGCCCATGAAGGTGGAAGCCAGCGAATATTTCGATACCTTCGTGCGGCCCATCCTGGCCCAGGAGGGCGATCAGCTGCCCGTCTCCGCCTTTGATCCCCGCGGCTTCGTGCCCACCGGCACCACCAAGTATGAAAAGCGCGGCATCGCCGTGAAGGTGCCCGAGTGGATCGTGGACAACTGCGTCCAGTGCGGCCAGTGCTCTCTGGTTTGCCCCCACGCCTGCATCCGTCCGGTGCTGGTGAAGGAAGGCGCGGAGAAGCCCGAAGGCTTCGTCACCAAGAAGGCCATCGGCAAGGAGCTGGCTGGCTATGCCTATCGCATGCAGGTGAGCCCCATGGATTGCACCGGCTGCGGCAACTGCGTTGAAGTTTGCCCCGCCAAGGTGAAGGCCCTGGTGATGCAGCCCCTGGATTCTCAGCGCAAGGAAGAAAAGAATTGGGAATTCGCTATGAACCTGCCCAAGCCCGAAGTGGCCATCAACCCCGCTTCCGTTAAGGGCAGCCAGTTCAAGCAGCCCCTCTTTGAGTTCTCCGGCGCCTGTGCCGGCTGCGGCGAGACCCCCTATGTCAAGCTGGTTACGCAGCTCTTCGGCGATCGCATGATGATTGCCAACGCCACCGGCTGCTCCTCCATCTACGGCGGCTCCGCCCCCACCTGCCCCTACACCGTCAACGAAAAGGGCCAGGGCCCTGCCTGGGCGAACAGCCTGTTCGAAGATAACGCCGAGTTCGGCTTCGGCATGAACCTGGCCACCAACCAGCGCCGCGCCAAGCTGGCCGAAACCGTGGACGCCCTGATCCATGTGGAATGGGCTCAGGCGGACATCAAGGAATACGGCCAGAAGTGGCTGGATAACATGGACGACGCCGAGGGCAGCAAGGAATACGGCGAAAAGCTGCTGGCCGCCTGCAAGGATGGCATCGACCTGACCGGCGTTGTTTACGAGGGCAAGGATCTCACCGGCACCGATTGCAATTGCGATGCGTGCCGTCTGGCCAAGGAAGTTATCGCCAACGCCGATCTGCTCACCAAGAAGAGCATCTGGATCTTCGGCGGCGACGGCTGGGCCTATGATATCGGCTACGGCGGATTGGATCATGTGCTGGCTCAGAACCAGGATGTGAACGTGCTGGTGCTGGATACCGAAGTGTATTCTAATACCGGCGGACAGGCCTCCAAGTCCACCCCCACCGGCTCGGTTGCGAAGTTTGCCGCCGCCGGTAAGCGGACGAAGAAGAAGGATCTGGGCATGATGGCCATGAGCTACGGCTATGTGTATGTGGCCACCGTCGCTATGAGCGCTAACCCCGCCCAGCTGATTAAGGCCATGATCGAGGCCGAGAAGTATCACGGCCCGTCCCTCATCATCGCCTACGCGCCCTGCATCAACCACGGCATCAATATGTCCCTGGCCCAGGCCGAAATTCGCAAGGCTGTGGCCGCCGGCTATTGGCCGCTGTATCGGTACAACCCCGACACCGGCCTCACCGTGGACAGCAAGGATCCCACCGAAAACTATCAGGATTTCATCCGCGGCGAGACTCGTTATCAGACCTTGCTGAAGATGTTCCCTGAAGCCGCCGAAAAGCTGTTTGCCCAGAACGAAGAGGACGCCAAGAAACGCCTTGACTCCTACAAGAAGATGGCCAACCAGGACTAATCCGGCGAAAAAAGAATAATAATTAATGCGGGGGAAACCGTTCTGGAGAGCGCCGTCCCTTTAGGGGCGGCTGAGGGCGAGCAATCCTTCAGATTGCCGCCCGAAACCGCGCTTCCGCTTTAGCGGAGTAGCGCGGGGCGATTGGAGCGCCGTCCCTTTAGGGATGGCTGAGGGCGAGCAATCCTTCAGATTGCCGCCCGAAACCGCGCTTCCGCTTTAGCGGAGTAGCGCGGGGCGATTGGAGCGCCGTCCCTTTAGGGATGGCTGAGGGCGAGCAATCCTTCAGATTGCCGCCCGAAACCCGCGCTTCCGCTTTAGCGGAGTAGCGCGGGGCGACAGCTCAAAGAATGGTTTCCCCCGTTCCCCTTTCCCCAAAAGCTATATAGGAAAAAATGGATAATAAAAAAACAGCTTGCTTTTCTGCCCAAAAGGAAAAGGCGCTTATGAGGGAAGCCTTTCCTATTTTTCTTTGTCAGCAGGGAAACTAGCTGATTTTTTTGTTTCTTCAATTTACCCAGTCGGCTTTCTTGGAGGGGGTACGGGGGACCCGTTCTTTGGCCTACAAAGAACGGGTCCCCCGTATTATAATTATATTTCATTGCAGGAAGCCGTTAATGATCTGCTCCTCCGCTTCCTGCTCGGTGAGGCCCAGGGTCATCAGCTTAATCAGCTGATCTCCGGCGATCTTGCCGATAGCGGCCTCATGGATCAGGCTAGCGTCCACGCAGGCGGCGGAAAGCTGAGGGCTGGCCACCACCTTCGCCTGATCCATAATGATGGAATCACATTCCGTATGGCCGGTGCAGGGGGCGTTGCCGTTCAGCAGGCTGATAAAATGCTGGCTGCTCTGATCCCGGGCCACGGTGCGGCTGACGATATTGCAATGGCAGTCATCGCCGTTCAGATCGGCGGAAAGATCGGAAACGGCATGCTGGGTTCCGGTGGTCATCACCTTTTCATGCACGGTCAGGCTGGCCCCTGCCTGTAAATCGGCGGTGGTTTTGCGCAGGGTGTCGTCAATGCCGGCGATCTGGGTGGTTTCCATTTCCATTTGCGCGTTCCGGGCCAGATGCACCACCGTGGTGGGGTTCATCAGCCGCTTGCCCCGGCCCTCGCCCTGGGCGTAATGGCGCTCAATGTAGCGCACCTTGGAATTTTCCCCCACAAAGAAGGTATGCACCCCGTCGTGCTGGCTGTCCTGGCCGCCGCAGTTATCGATGCCGCAGCCCGCCACGATGGTCACATCGCAGTTTTCCCCAATCATGAAATCGTTATAGACCAGATCCTTCAGCCCCGTTTCGCTGATGATGACGGGGATATGGACGGATTCGTTTTTCGTGCCGGGGGCGATAATAATATCGATGCCGGGCTTATCCGTTTTGGAAACGATATTGATATGGGCGGTGGTGCTGCGGGCGGCGCTTTTGCCGTTGGCGCGGATGTTATACGCCCCCACCGGCAGCGCGTCCAGCTCGGCCACCTCCCGAAGCAGGCCCTTTTCAATGGCGTTAAACATGCTTTGATTCCTCCATTTTATCCGTCAGCACCTGGCAGGTTCCCTCCGCGCTGCTGAGCAGGCCTGGCAGAATCTCCTCCCGGGGGCCGTATTGGGCCACGCGCCCATCCTGAATATAGGCGATTTTATCCGCAATGCGCAAAATGCGCTCCTGGTGACTGATGATGAGGATGGAGCCATCCTGCCGGGCCCGCATTTTCTCAAACACCTGAATCAGACTTTGGAAGCTCCACAGATCGATGCCCGCCTCGGGCTCGTCGAAAATATTCAGGGCCGTGCCCCGGGCCAGGGTCATGGCGATTTCAATACGCTTCATTTCGCCGCCGGAGAGGCTGCTGTTCAGTTCGCGATCCAGATAATCCCGGGCGCACAGACCCACTTCGGAAAGCAGCTGGCATGCATCCTCCACCTGGTGATCCTTGCCTGCGGCCAGGTTCAGCAAATCGCGCACCCGCAGGCCCTTAAAGCGCACCGGCTGCTGGAAGGCGTAGCTTACGCCCGCCCGGGCCCGCTGGGTGATAGAATAGTCCGTAATGTCCTGCCCATCCAGAAAAATTCTTCCGCTGGAGGGGCGGATGATGCCCGCGATCATCCGGGCCAGGGTGGATTTTCCGCCGCCGTTGGGCCCGGTAATCGCCACCACATGATCGGAAAATTTCAGGTTAATATCGTGCAGAAGCTCTTTCCCGTCTTCCACTTCATAACAGATATGCTGTAATTCTAACATGCGCTTCACCTTTCGTTTTTTTGCCTGCGCCCAGGGGCGCATTTCTATTCTATCGCGCTTTATGGGGAAATTCAAGGCGATCGGCTACATTTTCTTCCTGCCAGGGACGAATTTCCCGCACCGTGAGCACGTCCGCCTCTACGGAAAAGCGCACGTCCAGCCCTGCATAGGGCATGCCGTACACGCGGCCGGGATCCTGCTGATAGGCGGGGCGGGGATCCTGGGCCAGGGCCTCCAGCAGGGCGGGCAGGCGCTCCGGGGGTACCAGGGCCTGAAGCGCCGGGGGAAAGCGCACCTGCACCCGGTCGTTTTCATGGGCCGCCGCAAAGCCGCCTGTGGCCTCGGGATGGCAATCGGTAAAGGGCAGATAGGGCTTAATATCAAAAATGGGCGTGCCGTCCATCAGATCGGCCCCGGACACCCGCAGCACCGTTCCCAGCCCCGGCGCGGCTTCCAGCGCCTCCAGCCGCACGCAGCTCAGGCCGATGGGGTTGGGCCGAAAGGGTGACCGGGTGGCGAACACCCCCATCCGCGTGTTGCCTCCCAGCCGGGGCGGCCGCACTGTGGGCGACCATTCCGTCCGCCGCGCCTGGTGAAATTCCCACAGCAGCCAGATATGCGAATATCCCTCCAACCCCCGCAGCGCCTCGGGCGCGCGATACGCCGGCTCGAATACAATATAGGATTGCAGGGCGGGGGCCAGGCCGCTTTGCCGGGGTAGGCCGAATTTGGTGGGAAAATCGTTATGAATCCGGGCAATACATTCCATGGCGGCCCCTCCCGCGTCGTTTACTTTCTATTATAATAGCACACGCCGTCAAAAAGGACAACAAGCAGCGGCGGCGCAGGAGGGAAACCGCGCTAGGAGACAAAAAAGAAATTTGAAATTATTTTTTTGACCTATTGACAAGCCGGTGAAAAAGTGCTATTCTATGCCCGTGGTTAGCACTCGATGGCATTGAGTGCTAACAGCCGGAGAAGGGAGGTCGATCAGGATGGAAAAAATCGGGGAACGCAAAGAGCGCATTCTTCGGGCCATCATTGACGATTACATCCTCACCGCCTTGCCGGTGGGCTCCCGCACCATCTCCCGCAAATACGAAACCAGCCTTTCCAGCGCCACCATCCGCAATGAGATGAGCGATCTGGAGGAACTGGGCTATCTGGCCCAGCCCCATGTTTCCGCCGGGCGCGTGCCCAGCGCCAAGGCCTACAGGCTGTATGTGGATGAGCTGCTGGAGGAAAAGCCCCTCCCTGCGGACGAGGCTGCCCGGTCCTATTTCACCGAGCGGGTTCGCCAGATGGAGGACGTTGTCACCTCCGCCGCCCAGGCCATATCGGAAATCACCCGCTACACCGCCGTGGTGATGCTGCCCAAGCAATTGGAACTGCGGGTTTCCTGCCTGCAATTGGTGCCCATGCCCCGGGGCGCGGCGCTGCTGGTGATCGTAACGGATACCGGCGCCATCCGGGATACCGTGATCCACGTCAGCGAAAGCCTGGATGCGGACGCGCTTTACGCCATTTCCCGCATGCTCACCGAGCGGCTTTCGGGCCGCACGCTGCAGCAGGTGCAGGAAATGCTGGGCGCTTACTCCCGCCAAAGCGGGGCGGACGCCCGGGTGCTGGAGGGGATTTCCTCCCTGGCCGCCCAGATGGAGCGCCAAAGCGCCACGGATACCGTGACGGTGGGGGGCTCCCACAACATCCTGAATTACCCCGAGTATTCGGATGTGGAAAAGGCCCGCGCCTTCCTCTCCGTTCTGGAGGAAAGGGATAAGCTGATGCGCCTGGTGACAGGAGGAAACGAGGCCTTCAACGTGCGCATCGGGCCCGAAACCGGGCTGCCCGAGATGGCGGATTGCTCCGTGGTGAGCGCCAGCTACCGGGTTGGCGCGGGGCACCGGGGCGCCATCGGCGTGATCGGCCCCACCCGCATGCCCTACGACCGGGTGCTCTCCGCCCTGAACGCCATCGGCGGGGCGCTTACCGAGTTGCTGGGCGAATAAAAGAAAAAACGAGGAAAAACGCCATGCCATTCAACAAGAAAAAGAATCAAGAGGCTCCCGCGGAGGAAAACGAGGAATTGCAGCAGGAAACCCCGGAAGAGGAACTGCCCGAAACCGAGCCCCAGCCCGAGCCTGCCGCCCCCGATCCCCTGCAGGCCGCCCAGGCCAAGGCGGAGGAATACCTGAACATGGCGCAGCGGGTGCAGGCGGATTTCGATAATTACCGCAAGCGCACCAAGGCCACCCGCGCCGAAGCCTTTGAGGACGGGGCCCGGGAATTCATCAAGCAGCTGCTGCCGGTGGTGGATAACCTGGAAAGGGCCATCGCCCAGGAAAGCGCCGACGAGGCGCTGATGACCGGCGTGAAGCTGGTCTACCGCCAGATGATGGACGCGCTGGAAAAGCGCGGCGTCAGCGAAATTAACAGGGCGGGCGAAAAATTTGACCCCAATCTGGAAAACGCCGTCATGCAGGGCGATTCCAGTGAAGGCGAGCCCGGCACGGTGTGCATCGTGCTGCAAAAGGGCTATAAAATGGGCGAATATGTGCTTCGCCACGCGATGGTAAAGGTCGTCGCGGAGTAAACAAAACAATCATCCCACATTTCAGCATAGAAAAAATTGGAGGAACAAGATTATGAGCAAGATTATCGGTATTGACCTGGGTACTACGAATAGCTGCGTGGCCGTCATGGAAGGCGGCGAACCGGTGGTTATCCCCAATGCGGAAGGCGCGCGCACCACGCCCTCTGTGGTTGCTTTTACCAAGGACGGCGAGCGCCTGGTGGGCCAGATCGCAAAGCGTCAGGCCATCACCAACCCCGACCGCACCATCTCTTCCATCAAGCGCCAGATGGGCACCGCCTACAAGGTGGAAATCGATGGCAAGAGCTATAACCCCCAGGAAATCAGCGCCATGATTCTTCAGAAGCTGAAGGCGGACGCCGAAGCCTATCTGGGCGAAACCGTCACCCAGGCGGTTATCACCGTGCCCGCCTACTTCTCCGACAGCCAGCGCCAGGCAACCAAGGACGCCGGCCGCATCGCGGGCCTGGAGGTGCTGCGCATCATCAACGAGCCCACTGCCGCGTCCCTGGCCTATGGCCTGGACAAGGAAGAATCCCATAAGATTCTGGTGTACGATCTGGGCGGCGGCACCTTCGATGTGTCCCTGCTGGAAATCGGCGACGGCGTGTTCGAAGTGCTGGCCACCAACGGCGATACCCATCTGGGCGGCGACGACTTTGATAACCGCGTGATCGATTACATCGCCGATACCTTCCAGCGCGAAAACGGCATCGACCTCAAGAAGGATCGTATGGCCTTCCAGCGCCTGAAGGAAGCCGCCGAAAAGGCCAAGATCGAGCTCTCCGGCGCTATGACCACCAACATTAACCTGCCCTTCATCACCGCCGACGCCACCGGCCCCAAGCATCTGGATCTGACGCTGACCCGCGCCAAGTTCAACGAGCTCACCGCAGACCTGGTGGAAAAGACCATCGGCCCCATGAACGCGGCCCTCAAGGACGCGGGCCTCACCGCCGCGCAGGTGGATAAGGTGATCCTGGTGGGCGGCTCCACCCGTATTCCCGCCGTGCAGGATGCGGTGAAGAAGGTTACCGGCAAGGAGCCCTTCAAGGGCATCAACCCCGATGAGTGCGTCGCCATCGGCGCGGCCATCCAGGCCGGCGTGCTGGGCGGCGAAGTGAAGGACGTGCTGCTGCTGGATGTTACGCCCCTTTCTCTGGGCCTGGAAACCGAAGGCCACATCTTCACCAAGCTCATCGACCGCAACACCACCATCCCCACCCAGAAGAGCCAGGTGTTCTCCACCGCTGCGGACGGCCAGACTACCGTTGAAATTCATGTGCTGCAGGGCGAACGCCCCATGGCCTATGATAACAAGACCCTGGGCCGCTTCCAGCTCACCGGCATTCCCGCCGCGCCCCGCGGCGTGCCGCAGATCGAGGTTACTTTCAATATCGACCGCAACGGCATCGTGAACGTCAGCGCCAAGGATCTGGGCACCGGCAACGAGCAGAAGGTGACCATCACCGCCTCCACCAACATGACCGAGGAAGAAATTCAGGCCCGGGTGAAGGAAGCCGAGCAGTTCGCGGAGGCCGATAAGCAGAAGAAGGACGAAATCGAAACCCTGAACCACGCCGATTCCCTGATCTATGAAATGGAGAAGCAGCTGAAGGATAACGGCGATAAGCTCTCCGATGAGGATAAGGCCACCGTGCAGAGCGAGATCGATTCCTTCAAGAAGGTGCGCGAAGGCAACAACGCCGCCGAAATCAAGACCGCTATGGAAGCCCTCACCCAGAAGGTGTACGCCATCTTCGGCAAGCTGTATCAGCAGCAGGGCGGCGCGCCGGAAGCGGGCGCGCAGGCCGGCCCTGAAGCGGGCAGCCAGAACGCCGACGGCTCCTTCAACGCGGACGGCAGCGTGAAATAAGCGTAATTTACAAGCGAACGGGGGAACCGGCCTGGGGCTTTCCAAGCGGTTCCCCCGCCCAAATTTATTGCAAGGATAAGAGGATACCATGGCAACAAAACGCGATTATTATGAGGTGCTGGGCGTCAGCAAGGACGCCTCGGCCGAGGACATAAAAAAAGCCTATCGCAAAATGGCCAAGGAATGCCACCCCGATCTGCATCCCAATGATAAGCAGGCGGAGGAGCGCTTCAAGGAGCTGAACGAGGCCAACGAAGTGCTTTCCGATCCCGAAAAACGGGCGCAGTATGACCGCTACGGCTTCGACGGCCCCAACATGGGCGGCTTTGGCGGCGCGGGCGCAGGGGCCGGCGGCATGGGCGGCTTTGATTTCGGCGGTTTTGGCGGCATGGGCGATATATTCGATCAGCTTTTCGGCGGCGGCATGGGCGGCGCGCAGCGGCGCAACGCCCCGCAGCAGGGCAACGATCTGCGCTATGAACTGCGGATCACCTTTGAGGAGGCCGCCTTTGGCTGCGAAAAATCCTTCGAATTCACGCGCAACGAAACCTGCGATTCCTGCCACGGCAGCGGCGCGAAGCCGGGCACGCAGCCCAAAACCTGCCCCACCTGTAAGGGCACGGGCCAGGTGCGCGTTTCGGGCGGATTCATGGTGACGGTGCGCACCTGCTCCACCTGCGGCGGCACGGGCAAGGTGATTACCGATAAGTGCCCCGTCTGCGGCGGCGCAGGCCAGGTGCGCAAGCGGCGCACGGCCTCCGTGAAGGTGCCCGCGGGCATCGATAACGGCCAGACCATCGTGATGAACGGCCAGGGCGAGTCGGGCCGCAACGGCGGGCCCAACGGCGATCTGTATATTCAGGTGACGGTGCGGCCCCACAAGCTGTTCCGCCGGGACGGCGCGAACCTGCATCTGGATATGCCCATCTCCTTCACCCAGGCGGCCCTGGGCGCGGATATCGACGTGCCCACTCTGGGCGGCGGCAAAACCACCTTCCATATCCCCGAGGGCACACAGAACGACGCGGAATTCCGCATCAAGGGCGCGGGCATTCAGCAGCTGCGCAGCAGCTATCGCGGCGATCTGATTCTGCACATCCGGGTGGAGGTTCCCCGGCGGCTTTCCGAAAAGCAGAAGGAACTGCTGCGAAAATTCGACGAAGCGTCCACCGGCAAGGAATACGAGGGCCGCAAAAGCTTCTTGGATAAAATGAAGGAAATTTTCAATTCCTAAGGTTGCTTTGCCCCAGGGCGAAACCGCCCGCAAAGCAAAATCAAAAAGACCCCGCCCCCGTTAAAAGCATGGGGCGGGGTCTTTTTAGCGCCCGGGAGGGCGTTTTTTTTATTTTGGGCTTACTTCCGGAGGAGGCCGTTTTCATTCCGCCATGGCTCGTGCGGCCAGCACGCTTTGCTCCACCAGGGCCTGACGCATATCGCCCGTCATGGCCCAATCCCAGGGCGGCGCGCCGGGGGCGAGGGGGTGCGCGTCCGAGGCCGTCAGCAGCGCCGCCGCCTGCACCCCCAGATAGCGCGAAACGCTGAACACGGCGGAGGTTTCCATCTCCACGCCCACGGCCCCCTTTTCCCGCCAGAGCTGCTCCTTCCGGAAGGTTTGGCGATACACGGCGTCGGAAGTGACGAGGGGGTAAGCGGGCTTTTTTAACAGGGAGGAAACGCGGCGGTGCATATCGGGATCCGGCGTGGAAAAATCGATGGATTCATAATAATGCAGGGAAACGCCCTCCTCCACAAAGGCTTTTTCGGGCGCAATGATATCGCCCAGGCGCACCTTGGGGGAAAACGCGCCGAACATCCCCGCCGCAAGAATTTTCTTCACCCCCAGCGCGGCCAGCGTTTCCACGGTATCGGCCGCGTGCGGCGCGCCTGCGCCGCCATACAGAAAGCAAAGGGGATAATCCTTCATGATCCAGATGGGCCGGCGGTTCATAAAGCAGGGGAAGCGCTCAGGCAGCTCGACGGCGGGGTAATTTTCTGCAAGCAGGGCGGGGCCCTTTCCCATGAAGAATACGATCGCCGTGGGCGGCAGCTCCATTTGGCGCGCAAGGCGCGCGCTGCGGATTTGCTCCGCAGCGGTGATGATGGGGGCGCTGTGATCGTCGGGCAATCTCCACATGGCGTATCCTCCTAATCGTTTTTAGAAAAAGCACGTTCTTCGGCGCGCTTAACGCGGGCGCTTGGGCGGGCGTTACGCGGCGCGCTCAAACTGGCTGTTGTACAGCTCGGCGTAGAAACCGCCTTTGCGCATCAGCTCGTCGTGAGCGCCGCTTTCGATCACGTCGCCGTCCTTCATCACCAGAATCATATCGGCGTTTTTGATGGTGGACAGGCGATGGGCGATGACGAAGCTGGTGCGCCCTTTCGTCAACTCGTCCATGGCGCGCTGGATCAGCAGCTCGGTGCGGGTGTCCACGGAGGAGGTGGCCTCGTCCAGAATCAGCATGGGCGCGTTTTGCAGCATGGCCCGGGCGATGGTCAGCAGTTGCTTTTGCCCGGCGGAGATGGACGTGTTGTCCGACAGCACGGTGTCAAAGCCCTGGGGCAGCGCATGAACGAATTTATCCAGCCCGCAGGCGCGGCAGACCGTTTCCAGCTGCTCGTCGGTAATGCCCTCCATGTTGTAGACCAGATTCTCGCGCACCGTGCCCTCGAACAGCCAGGTATCCTGCAGCACCATGCTGAACAGGCTATGTACGTCCTCCCGGCGCATATCGGCGGTCTTGACCCCGTCGATGGAAATGCTGCCCGCGTTGATTTCGAAAAAGCGCATCAGCAAATTCACCATGGTGGTTTTGCCCGCGCCGGTGGGGCCCACGATGGCCACCTTCTGGCCGGGCTGCACGACGGCGGAGAAATCCTTGATAATCACCTTGTCAGGCGCGTCCGGATAGCTGAAGCGCACATGATCGAACGTCACCTGGCCGCGGGTTTTCGCTTCGTGGGCGGGCTTTCCGCTCTCGTCGGGCAGCTCCTCGCCCTCCAGAAAATCGAAGATGCGGTGGGCGGAGGCGGAGGCCGTCTGCATGTTGGTCATGCCCTGGGCGATTTGCGTCAGGGGCGAGGTGAACAGACGGACATAGAGGATAAAGGAAACGATCACGCCGAATTCAATGGCCCCGTTTATGGCCAGAATGGAGCCTGCCACGCACACCGCCACATAGGAGATATTGCCGATGACGTTCATCAGCGGCTGCATCACGCCGGAGAGAAACTGGGATTTCCAGTTTGCGTCGTATACCGCGGCGTTGAGGCGATTAAACTTTTCGCCCACCTGGCCGCCCGCACGGCTGATGCGCACCACCTGATGGCTCGAATACATTTCCTCCACATAGCCGTTCAGCTCGCCCAGGCTCTTTTGCCGGGCGGCGAAATAGCGCTGGGATTTGCCCATAATCAGCATCAGCGCCGTCATGCCCAGCAGCGTCACGCCCAGGGAAATCAGCGCCAGCCGCCACTCGGTTAAGAACATCATTATCAGGCAGCCGACGAACTGCGTCGCCGCGCTGATGATGGTGGGCAGGCTATTGGTCAGGCCTTGCTGCAGGGTGGATACGTCGTTGGTGATGCGGCTGAGGATATCGCCCTGGGAGGCGGCGCTTATGGTTTTCTGGGGCACGCGGTTAATTTTTTCGGATAATTCGCTCCGCATTTTATAGGACATCTTCAGCGTGACCACGGCCATGATGTAATGCTGAATGAAGCCGAACAGCGCGCTGAGCCCGTAAATCACCGCCAGAAAGACGCCGGCCTTGGCAATGGCGCTTAAATCGATGCCCGTTATCAGGCCGTTGGACATAATCGTGGCCATATCGCCGATTTTGTTGGGGCCGATAATGGTCATCACGGCGCTGAGCGCCGCCAGCACCAGCGCGAACACGATAATGCCCATGCTGGCGCGCAGATATTCGGTCATGCGGGGCAGGGCGGTGCGGATATCGCCCCTCTCCTGCTTATTTCTCATCATCATAAAGCGTTCCCTCCTTCATGCTTAGGCCAGTTCCGCGGCGCTGAGCTGGGACATGGCGATTTCGCGGTAAACCGCGCAATTCTGCATCAGTTCGTCGTGGGTGCCCATACCCACCGCCTCGCCGCGATCCAGCACGATGATCTGATCCGCATGGCGGATGGTGCTGATGCGCTGGGCCACGATGATCTTTGTGGTATCGTGCAGCTGCTTGGACAGACCCTCCCGCAGCTTCGCATCCGTGCGGTAATCCAGGGCGGAGAAGGAATCGTCGAAGATCAGAATTTCCGGCTTGCGCGCCAGCGCCCGGGCGATGGACAGCCGCTGCTTCTGGCCGCCGGATACGTTGCGGCCCATCTGGGCGATGCGGTGCTCCGCGCCCTCGGGCAGCTTTTCCACAAATTCCTTGGCCTGGGACAGCTCGATGGCCGCGTTCAGATCGTCCGCGTCCTGCTTGGCGGCGCTCTCGCCGAAGAATATGTTATCCCGGATGGAGCCGGAGAACAGCACGGCCTTCTGGGTTACATAGCCCAGCTTATCATAAAGCGCGTCAAAGGAATAATCCTTCACGTTCACCCCGTCCACCAGCACCTCGCCCGCCGTCGCGTCGTAGAAGCGGGGAATCAGGCTCACCACCGTGGTTTTGCCGCTGCCGGTTGCGCCGATAATGGCCAGCGTCTGGCCCTTTTCCACCCGGAAGGAAATGTTCGTCAGCTCCTCCTCCGAGGCATGGGGATAGCGGAAGGAAACGTTTTTGAACTCCACCGTGCCGGTTTCGGGGGCGGATACGGCCTGGCCCTCCGTGATGGAGGCCTTGCGCTCCAGCACCTCGTTGATGCGCTCGGCGGATACCTGGGCCTGGGGCAGCATCATGAAGATCATCACCAGCATCATAAACGACATGACGATGTAGGTAGCGTAGGTGCTGAACACCAGCACGTCGCTGAACAGGCTCAGGCGGCCCATGGGATCGGTCAAGGGAATGTTGTTAATCAGCGCCGCGCCCAGCCAGTAAATCGCCAGGGCCAGGCCGTTCATGCCCAGGCCCATGACGGGCTGCATCAGGGAAAAGAGCTTTTGATTCTTCATCTGGGTTTCCATCATTTCCTTGCTGGGCCCGTCGAACTTCTCATTTTGATAGGCTTCTGCGTTGAAGGCGTGCACCACGCTGATGCCGGTCAGGTTTTCCCGGGCCACGCGGTTGATGCTGTCGGTGAGCTTCTGCACGATGCGGAAGCGGGGAATGCAGGTGGACATAATCAGGAAAATCGTGGTGCAGATCACCGCCACAAAGGCCGCCGTCACGGCGGACAGCTCCCAGCTTTTGCCCAGAATTTTAATCACGCCCCACACCGCCATGATGGGGGCCTTAATCAGCATTTGCAGGCCCATGGCCACGATCATCTGAATCTGGGTGATGTCGTTGGTGGTGCGGGTAATCAGGCTGGGCACGGAAAAATCGGACATTTCCTCCTGGCCGATGGCCATCACATGGTGGAACAGCTTGCCGCGCACGGCATAGCTGAAGCCGGACGCGGTCTTGGCGGAAAGATAACCGCAGGCCACCGCCAGTAGCGCGCTGACCAGCGTGCAGCCCAGCATTTTCAGGCCCACGTTCCAAATATCCCCCGTGGCGCCCGAGGTTTTAATCAGCAGGGTCAGCTCGGTCATATAATCGGGCAGGCGCAGATCAAAATACACCTGCGTCACCACCAGCACCGCGCAGATCAGCGCCATCAGCGCTTCTTTTCTGCGCATGTTTTTCAAAAGCTTCAGCATTTTCTTCCTCTCCTTTTTACAGGCCGTTTTTCCGGATGTCGTCGATATTTTCGTCCATGCGCGTCATGGCCTTATGCAGGGCCTCCTTGTCGGCGGCGGTGAGCCCCGCGGTCAGCTTTTCGGAAAAGCGCTTTTGCAGCGCGCGTCCCGCTTCGATAAGCGGCCCGGCCTTTTCCGTGCAGGCAAGCAGCGTCTGCCGCCGGTCGCCGGGCACGGGCTGCCGCGCCAGATACCCTTCGCTCACCAGCCGCTCCACATGCACGGACACGATGCCCGGCTTCATCCCGCGATATTTGCAGATGTTCCGGGCCGTCGCATAGTCGGGGTTGTTGGCCGCGAACATCAATATGTCCACGGCCAGGGGCGGCAGGCCGCTTTCCTTGCACAGCGGCTGAAGCACCCGGTGATATGCCTCGATAAAGCGATTGGCGTTGCTGAAAACGCGAATCGGCGTTACGCCTGTTTCAAGCATTCTGTTCCCTCCGCTATTTTTCTTTGATTATGGAACGTTCATACGAATAGTATGATTATCGGCGCAACGCTTGCAGCGTTCCGCCGACACAGAAAATCGCAAAAGCGATTCTCATGATCACTATAATTATACAATCTAAAATTAGAATATCAAGAATTGAATTGTAAACAAATTGTGAACGTGCAGGAGGGCACGGATGGCCAGACGGAAAACGCTTGATTTGCGGAAGGAGGAATAATACGGGGAATTGCTCGAGTGAGCGTCGCCCCCTTTCCTTTGCTGGTGGAGAAACAAGCAAATTTCTTGTCGTCTGCTCTTATCCAATCGGCTTTCTGGGAGGGGGCGCGAGCGATTGGAGCGCCGCCCCATGCGGAGGAGCGATTCTTAAATTGCCGCCCGAAACCTGCGGCCCGCTTTCGCGAGGACGCGGGGCGACGGCTCAAAACGGTTCCACTGTATTCCTTTATCTATACCTACATTTTACCGTGTGCTCAACCTGTGCGGAAGCCGTGCTCAATCTCGCCGGAAGCCATGCTCAATTTGCCCGGTGGCAATGCTCAATCTGGCGCGGAATACTCAGCGAATCTCATTCTGGCTGCCCGTCCTTCGCTGGCAGTCTGATTGGGCTTCGCCAAAGCTGGATGGGCTTGCTTCGGCAGGCTCTTTTTTGCTTACGGCTGTTTCTCTCTCAATTGTGCGGTGCTGCCATAAAAAAACGAACGCACGCAATGTCCGCGCTGTATTGCAGTTCTGCAAGGCAGGCAAAAAAAATTCAAAAAAATGCTTGACAAAGCGGCGATAGGCGGGTATAATAATTTCTGCGATTGAGGTTATTCCTCCTATCGCCTGGCATTGGGGAATGGTGTAACGGCAGCACCTACGACTCTGACTCGTATTGTCAAGGTTCAAATCCTTGTTCCCCAGCCATTCTGCCTCCATTGTCTAGAGGCCTAGGACGCCGCCCTCTCAAGGCGGAAACATGGGTTCGAATCCCATTGGGGGTGCCAGTCAAGTCCTCATGTTTTGATTAAAGCATGAGGAGTTCTTTTTATATTCACAGCCTGATAAACCGTCGGGATAGGGGCTATGAGTTCCCCCTGTGGGGGTGCAGGCGCGGACAAGCACATGAAGAACGCCATTGGCCGGGCAGAGATTTTCTCTGCCCGGCTTTTTGGTTCTGTGTCAAATGTTGTGGAAATGTGGGCGCGGAAGTTATTGAAATGGCCCTTTGCCAAATGCTAGGGGAAGCAGGATTCACAACTCGCAAAATGCAAGTCAGAGGGGGAGGCGCTTTGTCAAATGTGGGAGCGGCAAGAAGCGCAGCGAAGAATGAGGCCCGGAAGTTTCGAACGCGGGCGGTTTATCGTGCTCACCACTTCATCGCGCGTTCGACCAGCTCCGGGGTTTCGGGGTTGCCGATCATGGGAGCGGCCCTGTCCAACGAGCGCAGAGAAGCCATTTCAGCTTCAGTCAATTCAAAATCGAATATCCGGATGTTTTCGATAATGCGCGCTGGGTGGATGGATTTGGGAATGACCGTTACGCCGTCCTGAATGGTGCGGCGAAGCAGGATCTGCGCGGGCGTTTTGCCATACTTTTCCGCAAGCGCCTGTACGATGGGCTCGGCAAACATTTCGTTCGCCCGGCCCTGCCCCAGCGGCGCATAGGCCATATGCGCTACGCCATATTTCTTTTCCCAGGCGCGCTCCGTTTGCCGCTGGCAGTACAGGTGCGTTTCAATCTGGTTGACGGCGGGCTTTACCCGGTTATAGGCAATCAGATCCACCAGCCGGTCCGACTCAAAATTGGATACGCCAATGGCGCGAATTTTTCCTTCAGCGTGCAGTTTTTCCAGTTCCCGCCACGCGGTATAGTAATCGGCGAAAGGCCAGTGCAGCAGCACCAGATCCAGATACTCCGTGCCCAGCAGCCGCAGGGAGTTTTCCACCGTCGCGCGGGCATGGGCATAGGATTTGAAGTTGACCTTCGTAACGAGGAAAAGCGCCTGCCGGTCAACGCCGCCGGCCTTGATCCCCTTGCCTACCTGTCTCTCGTTGCCGTAGGCCTCCGCCGTATCGATCAGGCGGTAGCCCGCCCGAATCGCTTCGGCCACCGAGCGCTCGCAATCGTCGCCTTTATTCAAAAAGGTGCCGAGTCCCAGCATGGGCATGGATACGCCCTGCGCAATTTCCTGATAAAGCATTTTTCCTTCCTCCATTTATGTTTGATTTTGCACTGCGATCAGATGCTATAATGATTGGGAAAATTGCCCTGACAATTTTTCGGGTCGCTGGGCGGCGGTTCGTAAACCGCACAGCGACAATCATACGCTAATCATTTTACAAGTTCGTGTAACACGAAGTCAAGAAAAATTTTTATGGAGGGACGGCCGTGCGCTATACGATCAAGCAGATGGCGGAAATGTTCGGCGTGACGGAGCACACGCTGCGCTTTTATACGGATAAGGGGCTGCTGCCCTGCCAGCGGGACGGCGGCAACCGCCGTGTATTCAACGAGGAATCCGTCAACTGGATGCAGGGCGTCAGGTGCCTGAAGGACTGCGGCGCATCCATAGAGGATATTCAGGAGTACTGCCGCCTGTGCCTGCTGGAGGAATCGGAGGAAAATATGCGGGCGCGGTATGCGATTATCGTAAAGCAGCGAACGGAAGTCTATAAGCGCCTGGAGGAGGCGAAAGCCGCGGTAAAATATATGGATGAAAAGGCCGCGCACTACGAGGCCATCCTCGCGGGCCGTGCGCCGGACGACACCAACCCGAAAAACTGGACGGCGGAGAACCGGCCGAAGCATGAATAAAAAGGAAAGCCGCAAAAGCGCTCTTGCGGGGGCAGGAGCGCTTTTTGCTTGCCTTTGATAATTTGACATTCATGACAAATCCCAGGGCGCAGATTTGACATTACGGCTTTATACTAAAGAACGGATACTGAAAAGAGGTATGCTATCTTTGTCAGCGATCCGCAGCTGCGCGGCGCGGAGGCGCGGCGCGCCGCCGGGCAGGCGCTTTCTCAGGGCGGGCGGGCCGTTATGACCGGCACGCTGGAAAAGGGCTCCTACAGTGAAAGCCTGCTTCAGCAGGGCCGGATGGCGCTGCTGCGCTATCCGGTGCATTTGAACCATGCGCAGCTCGACCGCCTGAAGGCGGAGAACGATTTCGCGCGGATTGTTCCCTATCATTCCCGGGAATTTTCTGCGGCGCGGGAAATCCTGTTTTGACATGTGGAAATAAGTGGGCGCGCGTCTTTCTGTATAAGAAAGCGCCGCCCGTTTTTGTTGGCGAACAAGCAAGGTAATTTTCTTTTGCTCCATTTTATCTCACAGGTTTTCCCGAGAAAACGCAAAAAGGGGGTTCCGGCAAGCGCCATCCTTTTCTTTTTAGGACGACGCTGGCCGGAACCTCCTCTTGCTTTTTTGTCGTTCCTTCAGCGGAACAGCGTGCAGCCCGCTTCCCGGAAGCGCTCGATCAGCTCCAGCAGTTGCTCCCGGGAGAGGCGGAAATCCGCGCCCAGGCAATCCAGGCAGAAGAAAACGGTGGTGCCGCGGTTAATCAGCTTGCGGGACAGGCCCGTTTCGTCGCTGGAAAGGGGCTTGCCGCAGCGGGCGCAGGTCATTGCCGCACCAACTCCGCCCGGTACACCTTGCAGTCATGGGCGGGCACCAGCACGCGCATATACTCCCTGTAGGTCTCCTCGCCGCCCTCCAGAATATTGCGCACATGCAGATCATAGCCCGCGTGGGCGGGCAGGCCCAGCTCGCTGAAATTGACGGGGATTTCCGCGTCCTTTTCATCCATGTTGAACAGGCCCAGGGCGTAGCTGCCGTCGTCCAGATGCTTAAAGAGGATGCGCAGATTTTCATTCCAGGGGTGATTCAGCGCCATGGGCGGGCGGCATTCCGCGTCCTGGTCGATGCGGATGAGCTCGGGGTTTGTGACCAGCTTACGGGTGGCTTCGTTCATGATGCGAATATCGCAGCCCAGAATCAGCGGCGCGGAGAACATGCACCACAGCACGAACTCGGAGCGGTAATCCGCGTCTGAGCAGCCGGTGTGCACCGCGTCGTTGCCGTTGCCATACATGCCCACGGTAAGCATATCCACATCGTTGAAGCACTGCGGGGCGGAAGCGCCCAGCTTGTCCAGCTGGCTGACGGCGATTTTGCGGTAGGATTCGGGGGTATCGAAAATATCGCCGGTGGAGCGATACATGTGCGCCCCGGCAGAGCGAATCCAGGCCCATACGTTGTCCGAGCCCCAGTTGCAGGCGGAGAAGAGAATATCCCGGCCGCTGGCCCGCAGGGCCATGCCCATCCGGCGATAGAGCAGGGGGCCGTCCACAAAATGGGGCTTATAGCAGAAATCGTATTTCAGGAAATCCACGCCCCATTCGGCGAAGGTTTCCGCATCGAGAAATTCATGATCGAAGGAACCGGGATAATCAGCGCAGGTGCGCTGGCCCGCGCAGGAATACATGCCGAATTTCAGGCCCTTGCCATGCACATAATCCGCCAGCGCCTTCATGCCCTGGGGGAATTTTTCCGGATCGGCCACCAGGCGGTTGGTCTTGGGATCGCGGGTGCGCTTGCTCCAGCAATCGTCGATAACCACATATTCATAGCCCGCCTCCCGCAGGCCCAGGCGATCGAAGGCGTCGGTGCTTTCCCGAATCAGCCGATCGGAAATGCGGGAGCCGAAGGTATTCCAGGTGTTCCAGCCCATGGGCGGTTTGTTCACAAGCATGGATGTATCCTCCTTGATTATTAGGTTTGCTTTCTTCCCTATTATAAGGCGGCGCGGATGCGCGGGCAAGAAAAAAATGTTGCAAAAACCGATGAAATTGTTGCATCCTGGCATAGCGCGCCGCCGGGGCGCATAGGTATTCTGTGCGTGGGAAGCAAAAAGGAGGCATGAAATATGGAACAGGCGCAGGCGGGGGGCGCGCGTCCCCTTTACCAGGATATTGCGGAGCGAACCCAGGGCGATTTGTATATCGGCGTGGTGGGCCCGGTGCGCACGGGGAAAAGCACCTTTATTTCCGGCTTTATCCGGCAGATGGTGCTGCCCTATATGGCCCCCGGCCCCCGGCGGGAGCGGCTGGAGGATGAAGCGCCGCAATCGGGTTCGGGCAAGCTGATTATGACCACCCAGCCCAAATTCATCCCCGGGGAGGGGGCGGCGGAGGTGACGCTGGCCCCCCACGCCACGGCCCGGGTGCGGCTGGTGGATTCGGTGGGGTATCTGGTGCCCGGGGCCCAGGGGGCCCAGGAGGGCGAGGCGGCGCGCATGGTATCCACCCCCTGGGCGGAGCAGGATCTGCCCTTTGAGGAGGCCGCCGCCCTGGGCACCCGCAAGGTGATGACCGATCACGCCACCGTGGGCGTGGTGGTCACATGCGATGGAACGGTGGCCGATCTGCCCCGATCCAGCTATGTGCAGGCGGAGGAGCAGGTGGTGAAAAAGCTGAAGGAACTGCAAAAGCCCTTCGCCGTGGTGCTCAATTCCGCCCGGCCTCAAAGCTCGGAGGCCCAGGCCCTGCGGGATTCCCTTGCCCAGAAATACGATATGCCCGTATCCCTGCTGAATGTGAAGGAAATGGGCCAGGAGGATATTCAGGCGCTGCTGTCCTCGCTGCTGATGGAATTTCCTCTGCGGGAGGTGCGCTTTTCCCTGCCCGATTGGGTGGGCGCGCTGGAGGAGAGCCATTGGCTGCCCCAGCAGGCGCTGGAGACGATTCGCAGGCTGGGGGGCGAAATGAAAAAGGTGCGGGATAAGGAGGGGGTGGCCGCCGCCTTCGCGGACGCCGCCGCCTGGCAGCCGCCCCGGGAGCAGAGCGTGGATTTGGGCGCGGGCACGGTGGAGTTTTCCCTGCCCGCCCGGGAGGGGCTGTTTAACCAGGTGCTTTCCGAGCAATGCGGCGAGGAAATCGCGGGGGACGCGCAGCTGCTTTCCCTCATGAAGGAGCTCACCCAGGCCAAACGGGAATACGACCGGGTGGCCGGGGCGCTCAGGGCGGTGCAGCAGACGGGCTACGGCCTGGTGACCCCCAATCTGGACGAGATTCAATTGCAGCCCCCTGAATTGATGCGCCAGGGTGCGCGCTACGGCGTGCGGCTGCGAGCCAGCGCCCCCACGCTGCATCTGATCCGCTCGGATATCGAAACGGAGATCACTCCCGTGCTGGGGGCCCAGGAGCAAAGCGAGCAATTCGTGGAAACGCTGGCGGAGGAGTACCGCCAGGATCCCAGCCGCCTGTGGGAAACCAATTTCTTCGGCAAATCCCTGCGGGAACTGATTCAGGAGGGCCTGGCGGGCAAGCTGAACCAGATGCCTGCCGACGCGCAGGAGAAGGTGCAATCCGCCCTGACCCGCATGCTCAACGAGGGCGAGGGGGGCATGATCTGCATCCTGCTGTAGGGCATGCCCGGCGCGGTTTTTGTCACAATATCGCCATAAAAGGCGGAGGAAAGGGGCTGTACTTTTCCCGGGTTTTGCGGTATGATGATGGAGGGGAGAAAACGCCGGACGCGGCCCAAGACCGTTTTTCCCCATAAGAACAAATTGCATTGGAAACGAGGGAACACCATTGTATACCGAGCAAGACTACGCGGATATTCGCGCCCAGGTGAAAAAGCGCGCCATTCTTCTCAGCCTTCCCTGCCTGGCCATGCTGGCGGGGGTAATCGCGGCCTTTATCTACCGGCAAAAGCTGCTCACCATGGGGCTGACCATCCTTCTGGGCGCGTTTATGATCTTTTCCTACGGCCTGCTGCTTTATCCCGTGATCGCCTACGGCCGCCATCTGGACGAGATACTTCATGGCCGGGTGCGCCAGCTGACGGGGGCCTTTAAGGAAATGGAGGAGGGGGCCGTGGTGCGCGACGGCGTGCAGTATTACCCCATGACCCTGAACGTTGGCGATATGGAAAGCCAGGAGGACGACCGCCTGTTCTATTACGACGCCAACCTGCCCCGGCCCGATTGGAAGCGGGGCGAGCAGATCACCGTCACGGCCCACGACAAGGCGTTGGGGGCCTGGACGCGGGCCTGAAGGGAGCGCCATGAGCGAAGTTTCCTGTATTTTGGTTTGCGTGACCGCGCAGAAGAATTGCGCCCGGCTTATCGACCGGGGGCGGGCGCTGTCCGCCCGGCTGCATATGCCCGTGCGCGTGCTGCATGTGGCCGCGGCGGCCCATTCCCCGGGCCAGCCCGGCGGCGCGGAGATTTTAAACGAGCTTTTTTCCCTGGCCCATCAGGCCGACGCGGAAATGGAAATTCTCTATGATCCCCAGCCCGCTGAGGCCATCGCCCGCTATGCCCGCCAGCACCGGGCGCTATGGGTGGTGACGGGGGTGGATCAGAGCGGTTTCGCCGAAAGGCTGCGCCGCCTCCTGCCTCCAGACACCCAGTTGACGCAGGCGGAGTAGGGAAGCAAAGGAATCTCCTTCCAGAGGAGATTCGTCCGCGCTTCCTTAAAAACGCCCGGAGGCAAGCGCGGGCATGAAAAAGGGGCTTGCGTTTTTCGCTGGCAAAGGAAGGCCGTTAGGAAAAGGAAAAACAAATCTTAAGCGCTTCAGCCGCAAGGAAAGCTTGCGGGCCGAAGCGCTTTTTTCGTCCGCGCGATGGCTGCGGCCAGGGACGTTTTCTTTCGGGCGGCGGAGAGGCCGGAAAACGGCCGCTTTTGCTGGAATCCATGCCGCTTTGGGGGCGCGGGACGCGCCGCCCTTTGGGCACCAGAGAACGCCCCCTGCGTTTTATTTTTTTTTGATTCGGCGCGAATTGAACGCCGCATGGCGCGGCCGGTCACGATTTTTCCTTTATACACTAAATTCTTTATATTTGCATAAATACACACAAAAAACAAAAATAAACGCAAAAAATATGAATAAAAATTCAAAAAAGGGTTGACAGCGCCGCAGCGCGGTGGTATACTGACCTCGTTCTCAAGCAAGAGAAGAAATTGAAGGAGGAAATGATTTATGAAAAAGCTGTTTGCCGTTATGCTGGCCCTGTGCCTGCTGCTGAGCGCCACCGCCGCTATCGCCGAGGGCGAAAAAACCCTGACCATGGGCACCAACGCCAGCTTCCCTCCCTATGAATATTACGAAGAAAATGAAATCGTGGGCATCGACGCGGAAGTGGCCGCGGCCATCGCGGAAAAGCTGGGCATGGAACTGGTTATCGAGGATATGGATTTTAACGCCATCGTTCCCGCCATCACCACCGGCAAGATCGATATGGGCATGGCGGGCATGACCGTTACCGAGGAGCGCCTTCAGAGCGTGGATTTCTCCATCTCCTACGCTACGGGCGTGCAGGTGATCATCGTGAAGGAAGGCTCCCCCATCAAGACGCTGGATGATCTCTACGCCGAGGGCGCGACCTATGTGGCAGGCGTGCAGGAAGCCACCACCGGCGATATCTACTGCACCGACGATTTCGGCGAGGAGCGCGTGGCCAAGTTCAAGACCGGCGCGGACGCTGTGGCCGCCCTGCTGGCGGACAAGGTGGATTGCGTTATCATCGATAACGAGCCCGCCAAGAGCTATGTGGAGGCCAACGAGGGCCTGACCATCCTGGACACCGAATATGTGGAAGAGGAATACGCCATCGCCATCGCTCAGGGCAACACCGAACTGAAGGATCAGATCGATAAGGCGCTGGAGGAACTCATCGCCGATGGCACCGTGGCCGCCATCGTGGCCAAGTATATCCCCGCGGAGTAATCCCGGCATAAACGCATCGGCAAAGGAGCGGGCCGCGTAAGCGTGCCCGCCCCCTTTCGCCGTATAAGGGGTTCACAATTTTTTATCCCCGCTTCACCTGGGGCGCGCGTCGCCTTCTCCCGAAAAAGGCAGGAATTGAGGAACATATGAAAAAAAAGAAGCTACTGATCCGCCTGGGCGCGGTTTTGGCGGCGCTGGCGCTGCTGTGCGCGGCGGGGTATCTGATCCTGTTTTATCACGCCGACGTGCTGAAAATTGAGGATGGAAAAATTTCCGGCCTGAAAAGCACTTGGCTCACCGCGCATTTCGCCGTGGAGGGCGATAACGCGCAGTATTACAAGCTGGCGGATGTGAGCACGCCGAAAAATTATGCCTCCATTCGGGACGCGGCCGACCCGGACGGCGACCCCCTGACCACCTTTTTCGCCTATCAGGGCAAAAATGCCGAAAAGAACCCGGGAACCCTGCTTATCGAGGGCGTGCCCCTGTCTTTAGCGGAGGCCCGGGCGGAATTGCAGGCCCAGGACGCTTACACGGTGGAGGAAACCGAGGAGGGCGTCCGCGCTTACCGCAGCGGCCCCGAGGGAAGCGAATGCGTGTATCTTCTGCCCTCCCCCTACGCCCAGGCGTGCATCCGCGTCGCCGCCGCCTTGCCCGGGGAGGCTTCCCAAGAGGAGCTTTCCGCCCTGGCGGCCCTGGGCGCGGAAAAGATTACGCGGGGGAAGCAGCTGCATCCCTTCGTGGCGGATTTTAAGCTGAATTTCGTGGACGACAGCCGCTGGGAATACCTGTGGACGGGCCTGGGCGTGACGCTGGAAATCACGTTCTTCGCGGTGCTGCTGGGCATTGCCATCGGCGTGGTGATCGCCACCATCCGCTCCACTTGGGAAAAGAACCAGGAGGCCATGCGCAAGGGCCCGGGCCGCAGCGCGCTGGCGGCGCTGAACGCCGTGGCCCGGGCGTATCTCACCGTCATCCGCGGCACCCCCGTGGTGATCCAGCTGATGATCGCCTATTATGTGATTTTCGCTTCCTCCCGCAACGGCGTGTTTATCGCCATTCTGGCCTTTGGCATCAATTCGGGGGCGTATGTGGCGGAAATTATCCGGGGCGGCATTCTGAGCATCGATGCGGGGCAATTCGAGGCGGGGCGCAGCCTGGGCTTTAACTATGTGCAGACCATGCGCTATGTGATTATCCCCCAGGCCTTTAAAAACGTGCTGCCCGCTCTGGCTAACGAATTTATCGTGCTGCTGAAGGAAACCTCCGTGGCGGGCTATGTGGCCGTGCGCGATCTGACCAAGGGCGGCGATATTATCCGCGGCGTAACGTATTCGCCCTTCCTGCCGCTGCTGGCGGTGGCGGCCATTTATCTGGTGATGGTAATGTTCTTCACCTGGCTGGTTGGCAAGCTGGAAAGGAGGCTGCGCAGCAGTGACCACTGAAACGATTATTTCCGTTCGCGGGCTGGAAAAGCATTTCGACGGCGGCGCGCTCAAGGCGCTGCGGGGCGTGAACGCGGATATTCACCGGGGCGAGGTGGTGGTGGTGATCGGCCCCTCGGGCAGCGGAAAATCCACCTTTCTGCGCTGCCTGAACCTGATGGAAATCCCCACGCTGGGCACCGTCACCTTCGAAAATGTGGATATTACCGATCCCAAGGTGAATATTAACGTGCATCGCCAGAAAATGGGCATGGTGTTTCAGCATTTCAACCTGTTTCCGCATATGACGGTGCTGAAGAATATGACCATCGCGCCCATGAAGCTGCTGAAAAAGAGCAAGCAGGAGGCGGAGGAAAAGGCCATGACCCTGCTGCGCCGGGTGAACCTGGAAAACCGGGCGGGGGCCTATCCCAATCAGCTTTCCGGCGGCCAGAAGCAGCGTATCGCCATCGTCCGCGCCCTGTGCATGGAGCCGCAGGTGATGCTCTTTGACGAGCCTACCTCCGCCTTGGACCCTGAAATGGTGGGCGAGGTGCTGGACGTGATGAAGCGCCTGGCGGAGGAGGGCATGACCATGGTGGTGGTCACGCATGAAATGGGCTTCGCCCGGGAGGTGGCGGACCGCGTGCTGTTCATGGATGCGGGCCAGATCATCGAGGAGGGCACGCCGGAGCAGATTTTCACCGCCCCCCAGCAGCAGCGCACCCGGGATTTCCTGAACAAGGTGCTGTAAGCGCAGGGGGCGCGGAATCTTATCGAAATATTATAAATTGCGGGGGAACCGTTCTTTGGCTTGCAAAGAACGGTTCCCCCGCAAATACTTCGTTTTCGTTTTTTCACAGCCCCTTCCTTTTCGTTTTGCCCCGGAAAATTGGTTGGGTTCGGGGAGCGCATCAAAAAACGGCTTGCTTTTCCGCAACCTGTGCCAGCGGGGCTTCCCGCGCTTCGTCCACCGTGGGCGGAAGGAGGAGGGGGTAGCCCCGTTCAAGAAAGCGGTTTAAGAAAGCGCGGCCGAAATCCCCCCTCTCCGCAATCCAAGGGGAGGACGTTTGCCAGGACGGTTCCGCCGCGATATGTATACAGCGTTCTTTTTTTGCGCTTTTTTTGGGAAAAATAAGGGCTCTACTGCCAGTAGAGGGCCGGAAACGGAGGGTAGAGTGGGCGGAAGAAAGGGTAGGTTGCCAGGAGAGGGGGGGGCATGCTACAATTCGGGCATGCAGCGGCCGCCCTGCCGCCGCGCAGAAAAGTCCCTTTTCGCCCAAAGAAGCGCCGCCATTCTGGGCACGGAACTTTGGCATTTTTGCGCAAGGCCCGCGCCTTCCTGAAGGGAAGGCAGCATGGGGCGGAGGACTGCTGAAGAATAGCGGATGTTTTTTGAAGCGCAGAGGCGGCGCGCCAGAAAACCCGCTAAAAAGTAAAAAATGATACGGGGGGCGAACAGCCATGCAGAAAAACAAGGAAGCCCGGGCGACGGAAAATTCGGCGAAAGAAACGGCCCTGCACAAGGCGCTGAACGGCTTGGCCAAGGGGGTGCGGGTCTTGACGGTTCCGCCCTTGATGGCGGCGGCGCTGCTGCTTATTTTGCGGGCGGACAAGGGATATCTTTCTCAGGGCGCGCTGTATTGGGCATTATTCTTTTTGACCTTTTTGCCCCTGGCCAGCTATGGGGTGTGGGCGGCGATTCCGCCGCTTCGCCGCCGGGGACGGGATGCGCAGCGGTCGCTGGCGGTGATTTTCTCCGTGGCGGGGTATTTGGGCGTGGCGCTGTACGGCGTGCTGGCGGCGCGGCCCGTGGAGGAGCAGATCGTTTTTTTCACTTATCTGATTTCGGGGGCGCTGATCGCGCTGTTCTCCTTCGTGTTTCATATCAAAAGCAGCGGCCACGCCTGCGGCGTATCCGGCCCGGCGGCCATGCTGGCCTATCGGGTGAGCCCCTGGTTTTTGCTGGGATATTTGCTGCTGATTCCCGTGTGGCAAAGCTCCCTGCGGCTGAAGCGCCACACGGCGGGGGAGCTGCTTCTGGGCGCGCTGTTTCCCGTGGCGGCCATGGCGCTGCTGATTGCGGTGATGTAAGGGGAGCTGTGGGGAAACCGCTGGGAGGGCGGTTCGCCCCCGCGTCCCCAAAGCCGGGCCGCGAATTTCGGGCGGCGTTGGCCGCATTTGCGCTCCTTTAATGGGATGTATCCGAACGAAGAGGCTTTTTTTCGCGCTTGACGAAACAAAGCCTCTTTGCTTTGCTTGCGGAAGCGTCCGCTTTGCGGTATAATAAAAAAAATACTCCGCGCGAAGGGGTGAGCAGCATGTCGCAGGTAACGAAGCGCGCGCTGGAACAGTCGCTGAAAAATCTGCTTCTGAAAAAGCCGCTGACGAAGATCACAATCAACGATATCGCCGAGGACTGCGGCATCAACCGCATGACCTTCTATTACCATTTCAAGGACATCTATGATCTCGTGGAATGGTCGTGCCTTGAGGACGCGCGCAAGGCGCTGGAAGAAAAAAAGACCTACGAAACGTGGCGGCAGGGCTTTATTCAGCTCTTTGAGGCCGTGCGCGAGAATAGGCCGTTTATCATGAACGTCTATCGCTGCGTGCATCGCGAGCAGGTGGAGAAATACTTAAAGCCGCTGGTGGATAATCTGCTGCTGGGCGTAATCAACGAGGAAGCCGCGGGCATGACCGTGCGCGACGAGGACAAGGCCTTCATCGCGCAGGTATATTCCTACATGTTCGTGGGGCTGATGCTGGATTGGATTCGGGACGATATGCGCGAGGAGCCCGAAGCGCTGGTCAATCGCCTGGCGCTGGTATTGAAGGGCACTGTTTCACAGGCGCTCGGCAGATTCAGCGTTTGAATTTTATCATTTCATGCGCTTTGATTAAAAATTATACACCCTCCCGCCCCGTGCTGAAAAACTGAGCACGGGGCGATTTCTGTCCATTGAGGAATTTCTGCCGCCGGGTATAATAAGCTCATCAAGCAGAAAAGGGAGGCATTGATTATGTATTATTCCGCAGGCACTTACGAATCCTTCGCGCATCCGGAGAAGCCGGAGGGCGTGGATAAAAAATCCGCCTATATCATCGGCACGGGCCTGGCTGGCCTTACCGCGGCGTTCTATCTGGTGCGCGACGGCCAGATGAAGGGCGAGCACATTCACCTTCTGGAAAAGCTCGAGCTGGCGGGCGGCAGCTGCGACGGCCGCAGGGACGTGACCAAGGGCTTCTTCATGCGCGGCGGCCGCGAGATGGACAACCATTTCGAGGTTATGTGGGATACCTTCCGCGACGTGCCCTCCATCGAAACGCCCAACGTCTCGGTGCTGGACGAATACTATTGGCTGAATAAGCGCGACCCCAACTACTCCCTCTGCCGCGCGACGATTAATCGCGGCGAGGACGCGCATACCGATCGCAAGTTCGAGCTGGACCGCGATTCCGCGCTGGCGCTTTCGAAGCTGTTCATGACCCCGGAAAAGGATCTGGAGGATAAAAAGATTTCCGACGTGCTGCCGGATTCCTTCTGGCGCACGAACTTCTGGCTCTACTGGCAGACGATGTTCGCCTTCCAGCGCTGGTCCAGCGCGCTGGAAATGAAGCGCTACCTCTGCCGCTACGTCCATCACATCGACGGCCTGCCGGATTTCAGCGCGCTGAGATTTACCAAGTACAACCAATACGAGAGCATGATTCTGCCGCTGGTGAAGTATCTGGAAAGCCACGGCGTGAAGATCGAATACGGCATGGACGTAAAGAACGTCGTCATTGCGCATGAGGGCGATAAGATGGTGGCCAAGCAGATCGTGTACGTCAAGGACGGCGAAACCCAGACCATCGACCTGATCGAGGACGATCTGGTGTTCATCACCAACGGCTGCTGCACCGATACCTCCTGCTACGGCGATCAGACCCACGCGCCCGACCTGTCCGGCATTGAAAACGGCAAGGGCGAATCCTGGGATATGTGGAAGGCGATTGCGGCGCAGGCGACGCACGGCGAATTCGGCAATCCCGAAGCGTTCTGCTCGGATGTGGACGCCACGAACTGGATGAGCGCCACCGTGGCGACCTCCGATGAAGAGATCATCCGCCACATCATGAACATCTGCAAACGCGACCCGCGCACCGGCAAGGTGACCACCGGCGGTATCGTGACCGTGAAGGACAGCACGGACAACTGGTACCTCTCCTGGACGATTAACCGCCAGCCGCAGTTCAAATCTCAGGACAAGAACATGGTGCTGGTCTGGCTGTATTCGCTGAATACCAATAAGGAAGGCAACTACGTCAAAAAAGCGATGCGCGATTGCACGGGCGAGGAGGTCTGCCGCGAATGGCTGTATCATATCGGCGTGCCGGAGGATCGAATCGAAGCGCTGGCGCATGAGAAGTGCAACACCACCACCTGCTTCATGCCGTATATCAACGCGTTCTTCCAGCCGCGCAAAGAATCCGATCGCCCGAAGGTCGTGCCGGACGGCGCGGTGAACTTCGCCTTCATCGGTCAGTTCGCCGAAACCCCGCGCGATACCATCTTCACCACGGAATACTCGATGCGCACGGGCATGGAATCGGTGTATACGCTGTTGAACGTCGATCGCGGCGTGCCCGAGGTCTGGGGCAGCAAATACGACGTGCGCGAGCTGCTCCGCGCGTGCTATTACGCGCTGGACAAGAAGCCGCTGACAGACGCGAAGCTTTCGCTGATCGAAAAGGAAGCGATGAAGATCGCGCTGAAGAAGGTGCGCGGAACGGATATCGAGCTCCTGCTGAAGGAAAGCGGATTGATCGA